>JAJPKB010000571.1 GCA_021323915.1 Chloroflexota bacterium
GCCTCGGTGTGACAGGTGATGAAGACGACGTCGACTCCGGTGTAGCTTCGCCGGAGAAACCGAATCATCCAGGTATAGAAGGTGCGACAGAGATAGGCTTCGAATTCGCCCATGCTGCCCGAGACGTCGCGCATGGCGAACACGACCGCGTTGCGCTGCGGCTCGTGAGTCACTTCCCAGCTTCGGTAGCGGGCATCCTGGGCCGGATCGATCTGCCAGCCTGGCGTCCCCTCGCGCGCTCCCCGCTTGTACGCCTCGATCAGCATCCGCCGCTTGTCCAGGTTCGCTTGCGGTCCGGTCCGGCGAAGCGTCGTGAAATGGACCGCCGGCGCTTTCAGGGTTTGCTTTCCCTTGTCCTGCAGGTTGGGAAGCCGGAGATCCTCGAAAGCCAGATCGACCAGCTCGTCGACGGTGATCTCCGCTTCGTAGTAGTCCACACCCGGCTGCTGTCCAGCTTGCTTTCCCGAGCCGTTCCCTGATTCGTCGCCGCTCTTGCCGAGGACGGTGCCCGGGCGGGTGCGCCCGTTTCCGGCCCCCCCCTGTCCGCGCGTTCCTTCGTCTCCCTGTCCGGTATGCTCGCCGGCGTGCGGGTCGAACCGAAAGCGCGGCAGCTCCAGCCCGCGGATCGGGACCTTGACCACCTTCTGCCCATCGGACGTGATGACATCTTCCTGGCTGATGATCTCGGGAAGGTTCCCTTTGATGGCCGCGCGCACTCGTTGCTGGTGCCGCTCAATGTCGCGACGGGACCGTCGATCGCGGTCCGGAGATCGTTCGACCAGATCGAAGTGAAGACCGTCGCCGCGGGCCGATTCTCGTGCTCCCATCACACCACCTCTAGCGAAAAGTAGACCCGTATCGTTTATCGGGAAAGAAGCTGGCCGGCGTACCGCAGAAGCTCGCGCGAGCACTGATCGCAGTACCGCTCGTCTTCCGGCAGCGTCGGATCGGTCAGCCGAGCGACAACCGCGTCGATCTTCTTCTGCTGGTCCTCGTCCGGGGTCCGGCTGGTCGTCGTGATCTTGACGACGTCCTTGAGATCGGAAAAGAGCTTCTTCTCGATCGCTTCCTGGAGGACGGAGTTCGAGCTCAGGGTAAACGGCACGCCGCGCATCGCACAGCTTGCGACCGATCGCATGACTCCCTCGCGGAACTCCCGCTTGCGCGCGTCGCCGGCGACACCGATCTGCTCTTCGATCGAAACCATCAGCCGCTCGTCGGGCGCTACCTCCTCATCCGTGAGGGGATCTCGCACCTTGGTCTTGTTGGAATACGCGTCGACGTTACGCAGGTAGTTGTCGAGGATCGTCTTCGCCGAGTCCTCGTAGGCGAACACGAAGGCTCGCTGTACCTCGCGCTTGACCCATTCGTCGTACTCCTTGCGGACCTCGTCGAGCAAACCCAGCAGCCGCTCCACTTCCTTCGGGTTCCCGGCGTGCTGAGCTTTGATTCCGTCGCGCAGCGAGCGCATCGCGTCCAGCGGATTGATGCACTGCTTGCCGCCGGAGACGAGGGCGCTGGACAGGCGATTGATGATGAAGCGTGGCGAGAAGCCGAACATTCCTTCCTTGGCGGCGTCGCCCTCCTCACGGATCTCCCGGAGGTGCTTTTGCTCCCATTCGCCGACTCGCTGCTCGCCGTCGTAGAGCTTCAGCTTGACTATCGGCGTCAGGTTCGCCCGGTTCGACGGCGCCAGGCGCGAAAGGACCGCCAGGGTGCTGGCGACGCGCAAGGTGCGCGGCGCGATGTGAACCCGGCGCAGCCCAGCGGTGCTGTCGAGCTGGTCGTCGACGGTCAGGCTTGCCTGGTCGATCAGCTTGCGGTAAATTCGTACTTCCTCGGAGACTTTCAGGTTGTACGGGACCTTCACGACGAAAATACGGTCGACCATCGCTTCGTTGGCCGGGTCGCTGAAGTAGCGGCTGAACTCGTACTCGTTGGTGTGCGAGACGACCACGAGGTCCACGTAGACCAGCGCGAACTGGGGCACCTTGATCCGCTGCTCGCCGGCTACCGTATTCAGCTCGTACAGGAAGCGCGGCTCTGCCTTCAGCATCTCGATGAACTCGATCAGGCCACGGCTGGCGACGTTCAGCTCGCCGTCGAACCGATAGACCCGTGGATCGGCCTCGCCGCCGAAGCGCGTATCGACGAGCAGGCTTAGATTCACGTGGCCGGTCAATTCGGCGACGTCCTGAGACTTGGGATCCGCCGGCTTAAACGTGCCGATGCCGACCCGCTCTTTCTCGGAGATCAGCAGGCGACGAACTTTGACGGCGCTGATCCGGCCCTCCCACTCGTGCTCCAAACGCCAGTGACAGAGCGGACACAGGTCCCCCTCGATCGGGATTCCCAGGCGCCTCCGAAACTCCTCCCGTTGATTCTCGGGAATCAGGTGAAGGGGCTCCTCGAACATCGGGCAGCCGTCGATAGCGTATGCCGCGCCACGGGGCGTGCGGACGTACTCCTCGAGACCTCGCTTGAGCAGCGTCACGATGGTTGACTTGCCACCGCCAACCGGACCCACGAGCATCAGAATGCGCTTGCGGATGTCCAGTCGCTTGGCGGCCGGATTGAAATATTCCTCGACAAGGTGATGGAAGACCTCATCGAGACCGAATAGCTCGTTTTCGAAGAAGGCGTAATGACTCGTTTTCTGGTCGGGTCGAGACGTGATGCCGGCGTCGCGAATCATGCGGTAGAGGCGAGCGTGAGCGAGGTCGGCAGTGTGGGGGTGTTGGGCGACGAGGTTGAGATACTCGGCGAAACTGATTGGCTCCCCTGCCAGCTCGCGTTCGAGCCTGGCTTGAGCCTCGGCAGAGTCAAGTAAACCCTGGATGTCCACTTCCGATTCCTCCCGGCGGCGCGCGTGAGCGTTCTCCCGTGCATCTTCGGTTAACCTGGCGCAATTCCCTTCACCTTCCGCGGCGTTGACGACATGGTCCCGGTTCAACGCCAGATGACCGTATGTCACGATCCACGTCGCTGATCTCGGCGGAGCTCCGCCATCAGTGACGACGAAGAACGTAGGCTGGCAGACTAGGCCAGTGCCTGGCCGTCGTCTACCTCACATAACCAGTATACAGGCGGTATGTTAGATAGTCCATATTAAGTCTAGCAGTCTACCGAGCAGCGTTTGCGGGAGATGTTGGGATCATGTTAGACTTCCGACCGCGAACGGATTTCCTGGCTGGTTCAAGCGCCCATGCGCCCGCGGATCGCCTCGACGTGCATGCCGTCCCATCGCTTTCCAGCCCGATGGAGTAGAACGTCGATATGGTTGCCATTCACGAGCTTCTAACCCGGGTGATCATCCTCTACACCCTGATTTGCGCGGGATGGGGGCTTTACAACGGCTTTCGGGGCCGACCGGCCTCCGACTCTTATCGGACGAGCCTGCTTATCGCGGAGGGATTGTTCGTCGTGCAGGGCCTGGTCGGCTTGGAGTTACTGGGCGAGGGGCGCCATCCGGCTCAGCTCGTTCACTTTCTGTACGGTTTGCTAGGCGTTGTCGTCCTGCCATCGGTGGTCGGCTACGTGGGGAAAGGACTGAAA
>JAJPKB010000582.1 GCA_021323915.1 Chloroflexota bacterium
ATCGGCCTCAGAGGGCGAGACTCTCCCAGCCGACATCGCCCGCCGGCTGGCTGGCCGCCTCCGCCGCGGTCAGGTTCGCCGCGGCGTGGTGGAGACCCTGGACGACGTGGTAGGCCGCCTTGCTCGGCGACCCCTTCCGACCGTCCTGGATCGTGCCGTCGGCGTAGACCGTCGCGTGCCACTCGCCCACCGTCGCGTCGCGCTGCTTTCCATTCACGAAGTCGGCCTGACGGCGGAGCCAGTCGAGGTACAGGACGTCGTGGGTGAGGCGATAGGCGTGCGACAGGGCGCCGAGCAGCTCCGCCTGCATCCACCAGACCTTCCGGGTATCGACCGGCACGCCGCCGGCGTGGCCGTGGGAGTAGATGCCGCCGTGGCGGGCGTCCCACCCCTCGCGCAGGACGAATCCGAGGAGCGACCGCCCGAAGTCGGGGATCGTCGGATCGCCGGCGAAGGCGCCAACCACCGAGGTAAACCAGGCTGCCTCGGCGATGTGGCCGTAGTTCACCAACCCCTGGGTCCGCTCGGTCAGCTCGGTCCAGTCCGGGGTGAACCACTCGCGGGTGCAGCCGTGGACCGGATCGAACGTTCGCCGCCGGATCACCTCGCAGATCTCGACGAGCCGCTCGAGATACCGTCGGTCGCCGGTGGCGGCGAGGAGCGCGGACGCGGCCTCCATGGTGTGGAGCATGCTGTCGATGCGCTTGGTCGGGTCGGCCGCCGACCAGTCCTCGTGAAGATTCCAGTAGATCCCGCCGCGCGCATGGTCCCAGCAGCGCTCCCAGTGCAGATCGAACGTCTCGACGGCGAGCTGGAGCGACTCGCCATCCCCGCTCGTCCGGGCGTAATCGGCCAGCGCGTAGACCGCGAAGGCGATGCCGTACGGCCACTTGTCGCGGTCGATCGGCTCGCCCGCGCGGTCGGTGGTTCGGTACCACCCGCCGTGCTTCTCGTCGTGGAAGTGACGGCGGAAGAAGTCGATGCCCTGGCGCGCGTGCGCCAGGTAGTCCTGGTTACCGGTCAGGCGGTAGCCGAGCGAGAAGCTGTAGATCATCCGGGTTTGCATCACGAGGTGCTTGTCGCCGTTGCCGTGCCGCCGACCGTGCTGGTCCAAGTCGGTGATGAACCCGCCGTGGTCGCGGTCGACGCTGCGCTCCCAGAACGGGAGCACCTCGTCGACCAGGGCGCCGCGAAAATCCATCGGTTCGCGTGACATCGTCATACCCACCTTGTCAAGACGAGTCGGAGTCCCGAGCCGCTGGCCGGCCTTCCCTCGGGTTCCCTCACCCCCTGCCCTCGTCTACCCTCTGACCCCCTTCTCCAGGGGGAACCTTCTCCCATCCGAGGGAGAGGGGACTCAGCAGGAAGGTCTCCCTCAAGACCCTTCCCCCGCGCACTGAAGGCTCCCCCTGGAGAAGGGGGCGAGGAGGGTAGAAAAGGAAGGGGTAGGGGATGAGGGAGCCCGGCTGCCCCTGACGATCACGGCAGCGCCTTGTCCATGATCCCCTGGAGCTTCTTCTGCAGCGCCTCGACGTTGTCTTTGTTGAACGGCGTGGTGTTGTAGGCCATCGCCTGCCAGCCGTTGTTGTAGGCGTCCGAGTACTCCTGCTGGCGGGTGTTGGACGGCACCGGCATGTTCCCGACCTGGGTCAGGGTGTCCCACCACTTCGCGTCGACCTCGTACGGCGGGTTGATCTTCCAGACGTCCGGGTCGTGCCACGCCTTGATCACCGCGCCGGGCGTCATGTTCGGCGGGTTCACCGCCGACCACTTCGAGGCGTCGAAGCCGGAGAGCAGCGACACCAGCCCCCAGGCCTGCTCAGGATACTTGGTCTTGCCGTAGACGACCGTCGCGTCGGCGCTCGGGACGGTTCCGATGACCTCCGACGGCTGCTTCGGCCAGATGGCGTTGCCCATCGTGAACTTGCCCTTGACCGCGTCGTTGAAGCCGACCCAGAGATTCGGCGAGCAGTTGATCGCGATCGCCAGCTTCTGGTTGTAGAAGAGCTGGGACTGGCCGCCCTGGACTTCCTGGGCGCCCGGCTGCACTTTGTACTTGTTGATCCAGTCGTAGACGTACTGGTGGGCCGTCTGGGTCTCGGGCAGATCGAAGCCAGTCTTGGTGCGGTCCTCGGAGACGATGTAGCCTTTCCACGACCGGGCGTGGCCCTCCATGGTCCACTCATCGATCGGGGTCATGATCGGCCAGACGTCCGGCGGCAGCGCCTTCTTCAGCTCCACGCACAGCGCGGTGAGGTCTTCGACCGACATGTCGATGGTCGGCGGCTTGACGCCAGCCTTCTGCAGCATCTCGACGTTGTACATCAGGTGGTTGTTCTGGCCGGTGTGGACGCCCTGGGGCATGGCGACCAGAGTGTTGTTCGGCCCCTGTCGGCAGGTCTGGAGCGCCCACGGGTAAAAGATGCTGAAGTCCTGGTTGGCGGCCTTGGCGTGGGGCTCCAGGTCGAGCCAGACGCCCTTCGCGGCGAGCTCGGGCAGCATCAGCGCGGCGTGCTGGAACGCCGTGTCCGCCATGGTGCCGGCGGCGACGTAGGTAGCGACCTTCGTCACCAGGTCGCCCCAGCTCGCGTCCTCGAGCTTCACCGTGATATTCGGATTCGCCTGCTGGTACTGCTGGGCGAAGTGGCGCTGGTACTGGCCGAGCGAGCCGGCGCGGTCCATGTAGCGGATCGTGATCTTCTCGGCGGCCGCGTTCCCCTGGGCAGCCACCGTCGGCTTGCTCGCCGCGCTCGTCGGGGCGCCGGCCGGCGCGGTCGTCGGCGCCGGGGCCGCCGCGGGCGGTGCGGTCGCCGCGGCCGGAGCGCCCGAGCCGCAGGCGGCGAGCAGCGGCGCCGCCGCGCCGGCCATGGCGATCCCCAGGATCCCCTTGAGCAGTCCACGTCGTCGCGTCATCGCGTTTGACATTCCGATCTCCTTTCCTCGTGCCACCGATTCGTTCCAATCACCAGACTCTGCCCGCGCGCTACCCCTTGATCCCCGAGAGGACCACGCCTTCGACGAAATAGCGCTGGGCGAAGAAGAACAGCAGGATGATCGGCGCGGTGCCCATCACCACCGCCGCCATCAGCAGGTGAAGCTGCGGCACCCCCGGCTGGTTCGGGGTCACGTCGAAGTAGCGCAGGCCGACGGCGAGGGTGAAGTTCTCCGGGGACGACAGGTAGACGAGCGGACCGAGGAAGTCGTTCCAGCCGAAGATGAAGTTGATGACCGCGACGGTCGCGAGGGCGGGCTTCATCAGGGGAAGCAGGATGTTTCGGAGAATCCGGGCGTAGGACGCGCCGTCGACGATCGCCGCCTCGTCCAGGTCGTGGGGCAGGCTCAGGATGAACTGCCGCAGCAGGAAAATGTTGAACGCGCCGCCGCCGAACCAGGCCGGAACCCAGAGCGGCTTGAGCGTGTTCAGCCAGTCGAGGTACTTGAACAGCAGGTACGACGGGATCAAGGTCACCTCTGCCGGGAGCATCATCGTCCCCAGGGTGATGATGAAGAGCAGGTCGCGTCCCGGGTACCGGAACCGCGCGAACGAGTACGCGACGAGCGCCCCGGAGATGACGACGCCCAGCGTGCCCAGGGTGACGACGATCACCGTGTTCAGGAACCAGGTGCCGTAGGGAACGAGGTGGAAAACCTCGGAGTAGTTGTCCCAGTGCAGGACCGCCGGAACCCAGATCGGCGGGTAGACGTAGACGTCGGAGGCCGACTTCAGCGAGCTAGCCGTGGTCCAGAAGAAGGGGAAGAGAAAGAAGACCGCCAGCA
>JAJPKB010000491.1 GCA_021323915.1 Chloroflexota bacterium
GCTCCGCCTGGTCGCGCCGCCCCCCGATCCTGCCCAGCCGGAGGCCGCTTGACCGACCTGTCATCGACCTTACCATAATCCTGCCCACTCCTATGGGGGGTACCCCCAAACCCCCCGTTCCTGGCAGAGCGCCATCGTCGGCTTCAGACTCGCTGGACGCGGCGCGGCAGCACTTCCACCGCCTCCAGAAACCCTAGCTCCTCGAGAGCTTCGCCGGTGCCGCGCACGACGCAGGAGCGTGGGCTGGAAGGCCGGTAGACGCGCATGCGGGTCTCCCGACTCAATCGCTCGTCGAGACCGGTGAGCAGCGAGCCACCACCGATCAGCGCGATCCCGTGCTCGTCCAGGTCCGCGACCAGCTCCGGCGGGGTGTCCTCGATCGTGGCGCGAACCGCGTCCACGATCTGGTTGATCGAGCCTGCCATTGCCTCGCGGAGCTCGACGCTGCTCACGTCGACCGACCGCGGAAGTCCGGTGACCACGTCGCGTCCGCGCAGCGAGATCACTTTCTCCCTGGGCAGGGCGATCGCCGAGCCGGCCGCGATCTTGACCTCCTCGGCCAGCCAGTCGCCGATCAGGAGGTTGTACTTCTGGCGCGCGTAGGTCACGATGTCCTGATCGAGCTCGTCGCCGGCCACCCGAATCGACCGGCTCACCACGATGCCGCCCAGCGAGATCACCGCGACCTCGGTGGTGCCGCCGCCGACGTCGACGATCATGCTCCCGACTGGCTCGACGATCGGGAGGCCGGCGCCGATCGCGGCGGCGATCGGCTCTTCGATCAGGTGGGCCTCGCGCGCCCCGGCGTTCCGCGCGGCGTCGTAGACCGCCATCTTCTCGACGTCGGTCACACCGACCGGCACGCCGAGAACGACGCGCGGGCGGGGAACCATCCCGGTCTGCTGGTGCACCTTGGTGATGAAGTAACGCAGCATGCGCTCGGCGGCGTCGAAGTCGCTGATCACGCCGTCGGCGAGCGGGCGCACCGCGACGACGTTAGCGGGCGTCCGGCCCACCATCTGCTTTGCCTCGGCGCCAATCGCCAGCACTTTCTTGGTCCGGCGGTGCAGGGTCACCGCCGACGGCTCGTCGACGACGATGCCCTTTCCCCGAACCAGGACCTGAGTGTTCGCCGTCCCCAGGTCGATGCCGACGTCGTGCGAGAACAGGCCGAGGAGCGCCCCGATCGGGTCGAACAACGCAACCCGGCTCAGTTCGGCACCGACGTCACGGTCGATGCCCTTCCGTTCGCGTCGAGCGGCTTGGGCGCGGAATGGGTCAGCTGGCTCGAGACCGGCGCGTGAGACGCGCTCGCCTTCGGCTTCTCCTCGGTCATGTGAATCTGCCCTTCCATGAAGGCGCCCTCGTGCACCACCAGCGATTTGGTCGTGAGCTCGGCTCGCACCTGGCCGGTGGGCATGATCTCGAGCCGGTCGCCGCAGTTGGCCTCGCCTTTGAAATGTCCCGCCAGGACGACGAACGCCGCGCGGATCTTCGCGTCGACCATCGCCCCTTCCGCGACGTAGACGGTGTCAGTCGCGTCGATCTCCCCGGAGAATTGCCCTTCGACCCGCACGCTTCCCTGGGTCTTCAGGTTACCCTGCCACGCGGTGCCATTCGACAGCACGGTCGAGCATTCGTTCGTCGTCATGTTTCCCTTCGTCGACGTGGAGTTTTGACTGTTCGCGCCGCTTCCAGAAGCCGGGGCGCTCGGGCCGCCATCGGTCACGCCCTCGCGGCCAGCCGTCGGGACCTCGTCCTCGGCGCGCGTGGCAAAGCGTTCGGCCGGCTTCAGCGCCTGTCGCATCTGCTCGAACTCTTTGATGCCATCCTTCTTCCCGAACATTCTCCTTCCAACCTCCTCTGTCTACCTTAGCCGCGGTGGTCACATCCGGTGCGACGCCATCCACGGCGCGCCAGCCGCGCCCCTGTCAAGGCGGGAAGATCCGCGTGGGATCACCTGGGGTAATGGCTAACGTGCGAGAGCGAAACGGCTCGCTCGCCATCGTCAGCTAGACTACCGGTTATTCCCGGGCGCTTCAATCGGTTGGGGAGGTTTCTCTCAGGTGAATTTAGGATAGCCCTTTTGGGCTAGGACCAGGGGTTGGGACGGAAAGGGCGCTACGACCGCCCTGCTCAGTGACTTCCTTCACTTCAATCAAAGCTTGGCCGACTCGGAGACTCTTTCTCTTGAGGGTGTCCGGAAAGGAGGCGGCCGCGCCGACCAAAGGCGTAGGGCAGGGGGTGGTCGAGGGGCGGGGTGGGGGAGCTTGTCTCCTGCCCGTCCTCGCTGCCCCGACGAACCGGGCACCGGCAGGAGACAAGCTCCCACCCCACTCCCCGGCCCCACTCCCTGCCCTACGGCCGTGTCTGACACTCTCCAGACACGAAGGGGCAGGGGATGAGGGATTCCGGTCTTACGGCGTCATGCTCTCTTGCGGCTTCGCCTTGCGCACCAGAACCTGGGTGGTGAGCGCCATGAGCGCCGAGCTGACTGACGTCTCGAGCGCGGTTCGCACGACCTTCAGCGGGTCGACGATGCCGGCCTCCCAGGCGTCGACCGGACGCTCTTCGACGACGTCGAACGTCCAGCCGGCCGGCCGGCGCTGGAGGTCGACGATGATCGGGGTCGGATCGAAGCCACCGTTGCGGAGAATCTGCCGGGTGGGCGCGGCCAGCGCGCTCGCCAGGATCTCGGCGCCCATCGCCTCGTCGCCGCTCAGACGCAGCGCCTCGACGGCGGGGATGCATGCCAGCAGTGCCGCGCCGCCTCCGGGCACGATCCCGCTTTCCACGGCGAGCCGCGTCGCCATCACCGCGTCTTCCGCCTGCAGCTTTTTCTCGTCGCGCTCGAGCTCGGTCGGCGCGCCGATCTTCAGCAGGGCGAGCCCGCCGGAGAGCTTGCCGAGCCGCTCGCGCATTTTGCCCCGCTCGTAATCGTCGGTGATCGTAGGAAGCTCCAGCTTGATCTGGGCGACCCGCTTGCGGACGGCCTGGGGATCTCCCGCGCCCTCGACGACGGTGAAGAAGTCCCGGTTGCACCAGACCCGGCGCGCGCGCCCAAGGTCGCCGATCGTGACGCTATCCATGACCTCGCCGGCGTCTTCGCGAATCATCTTCCCGCCGGTGAAGATCGCGATGTCCTCGAGGATGCGCAGTCGTCGATCGCCGTAACCGGGCGCCTTGACCGCGACGGTGGTGATGATCCCCTTTTCCTTGTTGCTCACCAGGGTGGCGAGCGCGTCGCCGGTCACGTCGCCGGCCACCAGGAAAAGCTGCTTTTCCCCGTGCTGGAGGACCAGGTTGAGCAGCGACAATACGTCCTCGGTCTTGCTCAAAAAACGATCGGTCACGCAGACCGGCACGTTCTCGAGCGTCGCCTCCATGCGCTGTCGATCGGTGACGAGGTACGGGGATACCCAGCCCTTGTCCCATTGGATCCCTTCGACGTACTCGCGGTCGATCGTCGTTCCGTGGGCGTTCTCGACGATCACCACGCCGTCGCGCCCGATGATGTCGAAAATCTCGCCGATCATCCCGGCGATCTTGGGATCGCGGGTGCAGGCCGCGGCGACCCGCTGCAGGTCGTCGGGCGTTTCCACCGGCCGTGCCTGCCTGTCCAGCTCGGCCAGCGCCACGGCCAGGGCCTTCTCGATCCCGTGCTTGACGAACATCGGATTCCCGCCCGCGGCCACGTACCGAATCGACGACTCCAGCACGCTCTGGGCGATCACGACCGCGGTCGCCGATCCATCACCGGTCGTGTCGCCGATCTTGCAGGCGAGCTGGCGAATGATCATCGCCCCCATGTCTTCGAACGGATTCGGAATCTGAAGGGTTCGACGCGCGATCGTCGCGCCGTCGTCGAGAATCTCCGGCGGCTTGCTCGAGCCGACGATCGGCTGAATCGCGACCGTCCGCGCGCGCGGTCCAAGCGTCACGCGAATGAGACGCGACATCGTGTCGACGCCTCGGCGAAGCGCGGCGCGCGCATCATCTTCCAGCATCACGTATTGGTCGGGCATTGACGAAGGCACCTCATCCCACCAGGACACAAAGATATATTGACCGCCGCGCAAAGAATACAGGGTCGGTGGGAAAGTTTCAAGCCGCGACCCGCGACCGCTCGCCCGCTCGTCGCCAACCGAGAATCCGTTCACCACGGCAACTCGAAGCGCACTGACGCGGAGACACGGCGACGCGGGGACGCGGAGAAGAGGACGAAACGATCGGACAAGAGTTCTGAACCAGCGCCGTCACTGAGCGCGATCAGGAAACGGCCAGGAGCGCTCCGAAGATCGATCCTCGTCTCCCCGTCTCTCCGCGTCTCCGTGTCGCCGTGGTGAAACCACCTTCCGGCTGGCGGATCGAATCGGCTACGCCGGGGGCGGCGGATTTCGCAGTCGTTCGCGCCATTCCGAAAACAGCAGGTAACCGATCGCGATGGCGACCGCCACGAACGGCAGGCTAATCAAAACGAATAGACCGATGATGACTCGCTTCAGCAACTTTCTTCCCTCGTCTTCAGGATTTTCGAGTGACGCCAGGGATCTCTATTTTACAACAGGCTGCTAATGGGCGACCGAGCCGTCCTCGTGAAAGCTGCCGGCAATCTTGTGGGGGCGGTACGGAAACTTGTCGAGCTTGTCCTCTCGCAGCTCGACACCGATGCCCGGGCGGTCGGGCACGATCACGTACCCTCCTTCCCGCTGGAGCGGCTCGTCAAGAATCTCGTTCAGGGCGTCCGCCCCGAGGTGGCTCTCCTGCAGAAAGTAGTTGGGGATCGCCGCGTCAAGCTGCACGTAAGCCGCCATGTTGAACGGGCTGCCCATCAGGTGCGGAAAGACGCCGACGAACGACGCCTCCGCCAGCGCCGCGATCTTCTTGCACTGGGTGTAACCGCCGGCCAGCGAGAGGTCGGGTCGGACCAGGCTGACCGAGCCGGTGTTGATCAGGTCGCGGAACTGGTAGAGGGTGTGGCAGCGCTCGCCGGTCGCGATCGGCAGGTTGACGTGGCGCGCGACGTAGCTCAGCGCTTCGTTGCTCTCCGGCGCCACCGGATCTTCGTAGTAAAGGATTCGGTAGGGAGCGAGCTCGCCGGCGAGGGCGACGGCCTCGTGAGGCGGAAAGTTGCGGTGCGCTTCGATGCCCAGGTCGACCCCGTATCCCACCGCCTCGCGGATCGCCTTCACGCTGTCTCGGACGTCTCCGATGACCTTTGAAGGCGTCCAGGTCTCCCAGCCGCGCGAGAAGGGCATGGTCCGCAGCGAGGTGTAGCCCTGCTCGACGCTGCGGAGGGCGCTGGCGGCGCGCGCCTCGGGCGTATCGCCGGTGACCACCGCGAAGACCCGGACCTTGTCCCGGCACTTTCCGCCGAGTAGCTGGTAGACCGGCTTGCCGAGCGACTTACCCAGGATGTCCCACAGCGCGATGTCGATTCCGCTGGCCGCCGCGCTGAGGATGGCGCCGCTGAAGTGGGTATCGCGCGACACCACCTGGAAATGGTGCTCGATCAGGGAGGGGTCCTTGCCGACGTAATACTCGCTCAGCTCGTTGATCGCGTGGTAGACCATCGCGTGGTGGGCCCAGAGGCCCGCTTCGCCGGTGCCGACGATCCCCGCGTCGGTGTAAACCCGGACCAGCAAGCAACGATCTACCAGGAAGGGGGTGATCTTTTCGATGCGCACCTGACCGTCTCCGTTCCACGCCCACCCCACGGCGGGCAAGCGATGACTTCGTCCCAGGATGGTATCGCGACCGCCGACCGCCAGTCAACCGGCGTCGGTCGACCGCCGGAGCGCGGGCGTCTCGTCCGCCTGGTCGCCTGGAGCGGGCGAGACGCCCGCGCTCCCGAATCCGGTGGCAACGATTTTGCCGCCGCTCGTTCGGCGGCTCTCGGGCGCCGGCGGTCGCCCGCGGCGGTGGAGATCACGATCGGGCTGACGGCCGGGCTTGCTTTTCCCTCTCCCCAGGGGAGGGTTCATGGACGGACCGTCCGGCGCCCGTGGGATGCCGTGAGGCAGCGCGGGGACGTGGCTGGGGGCGGGGAAGCTTGCCTCCTGCCCGTCCCGGGCAACGCAAGGTTCGGACTCTGTTGGGGAGGTGGCGCATGGGATTGGAGGGGCAGGTAGCGCTCGTCACCGGAGCTTCGCGCGGGATCGGACGCGCGATCGCGCTCCGACTCGCGCGGGACGGCGCGGACGTCTGCGTGAACTACGCGCGGGACGTTTCCGGCGCGGGCGCGGTCGTGCAGGAGATCGCGAAAACCGGGCGGCGCGCGTTCGCCGATCAGGCCGACGTGGCGGTGGTCGATCAGGCGCGCCGGCTGGTCGCCGAGACGGTGGCCCGGCTCGGACGGCTCGACATCCTCGTGAACAACGCCGGCATCGAGATCGAGCAGCCGTTTCTCGACGTCACCGAGGAGGCGTACGATCGCGTCCTGGCGGTGAATCTCAAGGGCGCGTTCTTCTGCGCCCAGGCTGCGGCTCGTGAGATGGTTCGGCAGGGACAGGGTGGTCGCATCGTCAACATCTCGTCGGTCCACGAGGACCTCGCCATGCCGGGCAACTCGCCCTACTGTCTTTCGAAGGGAGGGATGCGCATGCTGACGCGGACGGTCTGTCTCGAGCTCGCCCCCCATCAGATCACCGTCAACGACGTCGGCCCGGGCGCGATCCGAACCTCGATCAACGAAGCGACGCTCAGCGATCCCGCGCTCTTGAAGAGGCTGCAGGCCCGGATTCCGCTGGGTCGGGTCGGCTGCCCGGACGACGTCGCGGAGATCGTGGCGTACCTGGTGTCGCCCCGGGCTTCATACGTGACCGGGAGCAGCTACTTCGTCGACGGCGGACTGATGCGGCAGGCGGGTAGCCTGTAAGCTGGGCCGGTTTTCCCAGACATCGGTTCTCCCTGACCTCGGTTCTCCCTGACATTGACTCCACCGCGTATGCTGACTACTATGCGTGATGTATTTGTGAAGTCAGGAGGAAGAGAGCCGTGGCAGTCGCACCGCAGGTTCCCAAGTTCACCGGCGCTCGGGTTCGTCGGCGTGAAGATCCTCGTCTGATCACCGGTCGCGCCACCTACGTCGACGACGTTCGGCTGGCCGGATGCCTTCACATGGCGGTCCTGCGCAGTCCCTATCCCAACGCCCGCATCGTCTCGATCGATGCCTCCGGCGCCCGGAACACTCCTGGCGTGGTCGCGGTCGTCGCGGGCGCCGAGGTGAAGGACGTCACCGGCCCGCTTCCCTTCGCCGGGGCCGAGGGCAACGGCAAGCCGCCGCAGCGGTGGCCGCTCGCAGTCGACGCCGTCCGATTCGTCGGCGACCCGGTCGCGGTCGTCGTCGCCGAGACCCGCGAGGCGGCCCGCGATGGCGTCGCGGGAATCGCGGTCGAGTACGATCCCCTGCCCGCGGTCGTCGACCTCGAAAAGGCCGCCGAGCCCGGCTCGCCGAAAGTGTACGAGAGCGCCGACGACAACGTCGCCTACGTCGCGCCGACGAACAGCGGCGACGTGGAGCGGGCGTTCCGCGAGGCCGATCGGGTGGTGAGCCTCCGAATCGTCAACCAGCGCGTGGTGCCGATGCCGATGGAGCCGCGCTGCGTCGCCGCCGAGCACCGCGGCAACCCGGGCGAGCTCACCGTCTGGTCGTCGACCCAGGCGCCCCACGCCCTGCGCAGCTACTATTGCGACCTCTTTGGGATTCCGGAGAACCGCATCCGGGTGATCGCTCCGGAGGTCGGCGGCGGCTTCGGCGCGAAGGCGGACCTTTATCCGGAGGAGATTCTCGTCCCGGCGCTAGCCATGCGCCTGGGGCGGCCGGTGCGCTGGACCGCCGACCGCCGCGACGACATGGCGGCGATGATCCACGGCCGCGATCAAGTCGACTACGTCGAGATGGCGGTCAAGAACGACGGCACCGTTCTCGGCATGAAGCTGCGGGTGCTTGGCGACCTCGGCGCCTATTACCAGCAGAACACTCAGATCGTGCCCAACCTGACCGCGCTGATCGCAACCGGTCCCTACAAAATCGAGAACATCGCGATCGAGACGCGCGGCATCCTCACCAATAAGGTGCCGACCGGAGCCTACCGCGGCGCCGGGCGCCCGGAGGCGACCTTCCTCCTCGAGCGCATGATGGACGTGATCGCCTACGACTTGAAGCTGGATCCGGTCGAGGTCCGGCGCAAGAACTTGATCCCGACCGCCGAGTTTCCGTATAAGACGGCGACCGGCCTGACCTACGACAGCGGCGATTACCTGCCAACCCTGGACAAGGCTCTCCAGCTTGCCGACTACGCCGGATTTCGACGGGAGCAGGCGCGATTGAAGGCGCAGGGGCGCCTCGTCGGCATCGGAGTCTCGTCTTACGTCGAAATCTGCGGCTTCGGTCCATCCAGCATCGTCGGAGGCATGGGCTGGGAGGCGACGGCGGTCAACGTCGAGAAGTCCGGAAAGGTCACCGTGCTGACCGGCATCTCGCCGCACGGCCAGGGCCAGGAAACGACCTTCGCCCAGATCGTGGCCGACGAGCTGGGCGTCGATTTGGACGACGTCCAGGTCGTCCACGGCGACACCGCGAGGGTGCCGATGGCCGGCAAGATGGGCACCCAGGGAAGCCGCGGGATCGCGATGGGCGGCGGCGCCCTGATGATGAGTCTGGAAAAGGTGCGCGAGAAGGCGAAGCGGATCGCGGCCCACTTGCTCGAGGCGGCGCCGGAGGACATCGTCTTCGAGAACGGGCGATTCTCGGTAAAGGGCGTCCCCGAGCGCGGCATGACGACCGTCGAGATCGCGAGCGCGGCCTACGACGCCCGCCGCCTGCCGGCGTCGATCGAGCCCGGGCTGACCGCGCAGTCGTTCTTCGAGCCGACCAACTGCACGTTCCCGCACGGCGTTCACATCTGCATGGTCGAGGTGGACCCAGGAACCGGCAAGGTGAACATCCTCCGGTTCGTCGCCGTCGACGACTGCGGGCGAATCATCAGCCCGCTGCTGGTCCACGGGCAGGTCCACGGCGGCATCGCCCAGGGGGTTGCCCAGGCGCTGATGGAAGAGGTGGTCTACGACGCCGAATCCGGCCAGCTGATGACCGGCAGTCTGATGGACTACGCGGTGCCGGCCGCCGAGGACCTGCCGTCGTTCGAGCTGGACCACACCGTCACGCCGACGCCGGTGAATCCGCTCGGCGCCAAGGGGGTGGGCGAGGCCGGCACGATCGGGTCGACGCCAGCCGTCGCCAACGCGGTGATCGACGCCCTCGGCGTGCGCCACGCCGACATCCCGTTCCGCCCCGAGAGGGTCTGGCGAATTCTAAACCAGTGAGGGATCCCTCGATGGCCACTTTCGTCATCGTTCACGGCGCCTTCGGTGGCGCCTGGTCCTGGAACCGATTCATCGTTCCCGGTCTGCGCGAGGCCGGTCACGACGCCCGCGCGGTGACGCTGACCGGCCTCGGGGAGCGCTCACACCTGGCGTCTCCGTCGGTCGACCTCGACACCCACGTTCAGGACGTCGTCAACGTGCTCTTCTACGAGGATCTGCGCGAGGTCGTGCTGGTCGGCCACAGCTACGGCGGCATGGTGATCACCGGCGTCGCCGATCGGATGCCGGAGCGCCTGGCGCGGCTGGTCTACCTCGACGCGGCGGTGCCGGCCGACGGCATGGCGATCGCCGATCAGTTCGGTCCGGAGCGGCGGCGCGAGCTGATCGAGCGAGCCGAGCGCGAAGGCCAGGGATGGCAGCTTCCGCCCGGTCCGATGCAGGCCGACGACCCGCCGGAGCATGTCGCCTGGGCGGAACCACGGCGGCACGCCCAGCCGCTCAAGACGTTCACCCAGCCGATCCGCCTGACGCGCGGGGAGACGACCTTGCCGCGCACGTTCGTGTACTGCGCCCTGGGAAAGGCAGCCGACAGCCCCGCGGCGGCGCGGGCTCGCCGAATTCAAGCCGATCCGCGTTGGCGGTACGTCGAGCTTCAGACCGGCCACAACCTCCAATACAGCGCGCCGGCGGAAACGGTCAAGATTCTGCTCGACCAGATCGGAGCGTGAATCGCGGCCCCGGCGGCACGCCTTTTGCTTCTCCCGTCTGGCTATGTTCACCTACGCAATCGCCAACGCGTTTCGCCGTTGGGGCATCTCGATCCTGGCCATCGTCGGCATCGGCCTCGGCACAATGTTGATGACGGTGCTCATGAGCCTGAACGCCGGCATCCATACTCGGCTCGCCGGAACGAGCCACCTGGCCGGCGAGATTATCGTGGCGCCGGCCGATGCTCCGCTCGGTGGGATGCTTCCCGGCGGCTCGCCGCTCCCGCTCTCGGACGCCCAGGCGATCGGCACGATTCCCCACGTCACCGCGGTGGCGCCGCGCGTCGTCGCGTCGATTCCGAACACGTCGCTCCCGAGCGCGGTGTCGTCGGGAGTCACCCTCATTGGCGTCGACATCGGCGACCCGAACAGTCCAGCGGTCACGCCCCCGGGAGATCTCCTCGAAGGCCGGGGGGTGCGTCAGCCCCGCGAGATCGTGGTCGGCGCCCAGGTGAACGCGATGCTGCGCCAGATGGGCCAGGGCGATCTCCACCCCGGCAACGTCGTGAAGATCTACCAGCTCAATACTCACATGGAAGAAGACTTGACCGTCGTGGGGGTGTTCGAGACCCACGACGCTCTCACCGACGGCGTGATCTACGGCGACGTCCAGACGGCGCGCGACCTGCTCGGCCTCGACGGCGACAAGGTCAGCTCGCTCGACGTCGAGGTCGACGATGCGAACAACGCGAGCGCCGTCGCCCGAGCCATCTCCGATCAGCTTCAGGGCGCCCAGCCGGCGATTCAGACGTCCTTGCCGGGACGTGGACTGGCCGAGCTGAGCGGCGCGATGGGATTGCTCGATCAATTCCTCCTCGCCGGTTCGATGGTTGCCGCGATCGCCGGCGGCATGTCGGTCTTCATCATCATGATGATGTCGGTGACCGAGCGGCTCCGCGAGTTCGGCATTCTCAAAGCGGCGGGTTGGTCGAACCACAATCTGATCGTCGCGGTGCTGATCGAATCGCTGACGCTCTCGATCTTCGGAGCGGACGCCGGCTTCGCGCTCGGCGCGCTCGCGGTCGGTCTGCTGCGTCGTCTGATCGGAACCGACGTCGTCGTGATCACCCCGTTGCTGATCGGCGAGGTCGCCGCCTTCACCCTGCTGGTCGGCTGCATCGGCGGCATCTTTCCGGCCCTGCGCGCCGCGCGCAGTCGTCCGATCGAGATGCTGCGGGGAGGTTATTGATGCGCGACCTGTCGGTTGACGCCCGCGGACTGATCCGCATCTACGGCCAGGGGCGGACGGCGGTGAAAGCGCTCGACGAGGTGGATCTCGCGGTCGAGCGCGGCGGCTTCGTCGCGATCATGGGGCCATCCGGCTCCGGCAAGTCGACCCTGTTGAACATCATCGGAGGCCTCGACCGGCCGACCGCCGGCGAAGTCTACGTGGGCGGCCTGGAAGTGACGGCCCAGGACGAATCCCAGCTCTACCTGGTTCGGCGGCAAAAGATCGGGTTCGTGTTCCAGGCGTTTCACCTGTCGCCCCTGCTGAGCGCGCTGGACAACGTCCTCCTGCCGGCGCTGCCGGTCGGGATCGACCGCGCGCGCCGCGACCGGGCCACCGAGCTGCTGGAGAAGGTGGGCATGGGCTCCCGGCTCAAGCGCCGCCCGAGCGAGCTATCCGCTGGCGAGCAGCAGCGGGTCGCCCTGGCGCGCGCGCTGGTCATGGATCCGGACCTGATCCTCGCGGACGAGCCGACCGGCAACCTGGACAGTCGGACCGGCGCCGACGTGTTTCGGTTGATCGA
>JAJPKB010000298.1 GCA_021323915.1 Chloroflexota bacterium
CTGACGCCGCTGCGGAGCGTCGGGGTGATGGGCGACGGTCGGACGTATCAGAATCTGCTGGCGATCCGCGCGGTGACGAGCGACGACGCCATGACCGCGGACTGGGCGCGGATTCCCCACGACGTGCTCGCCCGGATGAGCTCGCGCATCGTCAACGAGGTCGATGGCATCAACCGGGTCGTCTACGACATCACCAGCAAGCCTCCGGCGACGATCGAATGGGAGTAATCCCGAAGCTCAGGGCCGCGCTCTCCGCCCGGCCACCGTCGGCAGGCTGGCGGGCCGGCTGACCCGGGCGAGCCATTCGCCGCCGCCGAGCGAGCGCGGCTGCCAGTCCACGCCGCGGGGAAACTCGCGGTTCAGCACCCGCAGGTAGCGCGAGGGATCGCCGCTGCCCCGGACGTAGAACTCCTCGTCGTCCGAGAGGAATCGAAACGCGCGCCGGAGCGACTCGGCGCGTCGCTCCGGACCCAGCTCCCGCAGATCAAGCGCCTCGACGCCGTCCGGCGCGGCATCGATCATCGCGATCACCTCGCCCTCCTCGACTTCGCAGGCCCCGGTTATCGCATCTTCGGTGCCAGTGGGTGGCGTGCGCCGCTGAGGCGCTGACCTCGACCAGGTGTGCTGCCAGGCGCACGGATCGCTACGGGTCGTACGAATCCAGAGGCGTGACCTGGCCGCCCGGCGGCGCGGGAATGTCGCCGTTACAAAGCGGGTCGCCCGTCGCTCGCATCCACTGTTCGAGACGAGCACGAAGGCTCTCCAGCGTCGATTGGTGCTCGGGATCATGGGCGAGGTTGGTCCGCTCGAGCGGGTCGCGCTCCAGATCGAAGAGCAGCTCGGCCGGACGCCGCGGCTCGAAGAATCCCTGGTCACGCAGGTAGTCCTTGGTTGGGCTCGGATCGACATGGGTTGGAAGGTGAAAGGGCCGGTCGGCAAAGCTACGAACGTATTTGTAGCGATTGGTACGAATCGCGCGAGTCGGGTCGTAGGTGGTGTGGTAGGTCAGCTCGCCAAAGACGGCGTCGCGCGACGACGGCGCATCGTCCTGAACCATCGGCAGCAAACTAACGCCTTGCGCCCCATCGGGACGGGTCACCTCGCACAGATCGAGGATCGTCGAATAGAGATCGACGTTTGACACCAGGCCGGGCAGACGACGGCCGCCCTGAAACCCGGCCGGTCCCCGGGCCAGGAGGCTAACCTCGAGCCCCGGATCAAACATCGTCCCCTTCGCGCCGGGAAAAGCGATGCCGTGATCGGTGGTGTAGATGAAGAGCGTGTTTTCGGCCAGTCCAGCAGCCTCGAGAGCGTCAAGAATTTGCCCGATCGCGGCATCGGCCCGCCGGACCTGCTCGTTCAGGTCGGCAACGTCGCGACGGACGACCGGCGCGTCCGGCAGGTAGGGAGGCACCTCGACGTTAGTGAGAGGGGTATCCGTCGGAGAAAACGGGCGGTGGGTCTCGGTGAACCCGACCATGGCGAAGAATGGCTGCGTCGGGCACCGGGCAAGAAACTCGACGACGCGAGGTGTGACGGTCCGACAGTGGAATCGCTCCTCGACAGGCTCCTGAACCACATTCTGGTAGCCTAGATCGCGCGGGTCCGGTGCCTCGTGCTGGAAGCCGAATAGATACGTGCTGTACCCGGCGTTGGCGAGCAAGGCCGGCAGCGTGCGCTGGTAGGAGCCCGGATTCAGTCGGAAGCCACGATGAGTCAGACCGACCAGACCGTGGGTATGGGGCGTTTGCCCGGTCAGGATGCTCGCCCGGCTCGGGCTACACTGCGGCGCCGTACAAAACGCCTGATCGAAGACAACTCCCTGGGCGGCCAGCCGGGCGAGGTTCGGCGTCTCGACGCGGCGCTCGTAAGGGCTAATGTGACGGCCGGTGTCGTGGGTGACGACGACGAGAACGTTTGGAACCGAACGCACGTCTGCCTCCGCGATTGCTCATTAAGTGCTTGAATTTTGAAGGAGCCCCCTGTCCGTGGTTTGAGCAGTTGAAGCGATGGAAACCCGCGCGCTCCGGATTGTACTCAGGGAAAGCGTTTAGCTCAATACACGGTACCCTGGGATGGTTTCAGTTCTCTTTCTGGAACCGGGACAGGTACCGAGGACGCCGACGGTTAGACCCGACGATCAAAAATATCCGTCATCCGCGAAATGGGCTCCCGACAGTTACACCACCTGTCGCGGGGTACCGCCCGGAGCTCTCGGCGATGCTCGGCCCTCTCGTCCTTTACGGAGTCTATCCAAGCGTGCGCCGCTCGCCCCGAATGGTCCCGGTGCTTGCCGGTTTAGGAATCGTCAGCGTCGCATTCTGGCTCGTGCCGCTGGTCCACGTCACCGGGGCGTTCGCTCCTACGTGCATCTCCTGCAGAATCGCTCCCTGTCGTCGTCGATCCTTCCCTGGGTGTTGTCGCGCGCCTGGTCGGTCGCGGGCAAGCTCACGATCTGGAACGTCGCGGTCGGAATCGCCTACATCCTGATCGGATGTCTCGGGATCCTGCCTTTGCAAGCCCTTCGCATTGGTCGGTCGACGCCCGCGCCGGCAAACAGGATACCGCGAGGCTTCGCGCTCACCTGGTTCCTGCCGGGGTTCCTGTCCGACGTCGTCACAGTCGTGGGGCATTCGGGCTACGTTCTCGCCTACCTTCCCGCGCTGCTCCTCCTTCTCTGGCCTCGGCAGCGGCGGCGTTTGGCCGTCGCGCTCGCGGGCATCGGCATCGTTCTTCAGGGCGTCTATTTCCTGGCCGTTCCACAGATTCCCGGCCTGTTCAACGGGACCTGGTTCTATGACACGCTTTTCCGCGGCGTAGCCGTCGAGCCAACGCGAAGCCGATTGGCGTGGGATGACGCTCTCACGGCGTCGCTC
>JAJPKB010000177.1 GCA_021323915.1 Chloroflexota bacterium
AAGTCAACCGTGGTGTACTTGCCCGGATAGATGTCGCTGACGTTGATCCCCAGGTCCGGTTGGGACAGGCCGTGGCTGACGTCGCCGGAGGTGAGGCGCAGCTGGACGTGCTCCCCCTGGACGACGGTGATCTGGCTTGGCACATAACCTCCATCTTCGATCGTGTTGGCGACGATGGTGTAGGTGTGGGCGGGAGCATTGAGATAGCGCTGGCCGGCGAAGACCGCGGCGGGAGTTCCCAACAGGATCATCACCGCCACGACGATTCCGAGAATCTCCTGACGTTTCACGATGACACCTCCTGCTCTTTGAGTGGTAGGGTTTGGAGGTACCGGTGGATGTCGGCTGCGGCCCGGCGACCGGCCACCATCGCTCGAACGACGGTATCCGGGCCGTTGACGAGATCTCCTCCGGCCCAGACCCCGGTCCGACTCGTTCGTCCGGTTAGTGGATCGACGGTGACGTTTCCGGTCCGCTCGACCCGCAGCCCCGGCGTTGCCTCTAGCAAGGCAAGGTCGCTCTGGTAGCCGAGCGCCAGCACCACGGTGTCCACTTCCACGATGAACTCGGTTCCCGGTTTGGGCACCGGTGCCCGGCGCCCCTGACGGTCGGGTTGGCCCAGGGCCATCTCGATGCACTCCATGGCCCGCACTCGGCCGTCGGCGTCCCCGATGAAGCGCACCGGCGCGGTGAGGAAGCGGAACTGGACCCCTTCTTCTTTCGCGCTTTCGATCTCCTCACGACGCGCCGGCATCTCCGCTTCGGATCGTCGGTAAACGACCATCACTCCCCGAAATCCCAGCCTCATCGCGGTCTCGGCAACGTCCAGCGTGGTTTGGGACGCCGACCGTTCTTGCATGTCGGCGTGGGCCAGCCGTACCGCGGTCTGCGCCACGTCCATCGCGGTATTGCCCGCGCCGATCACCGCCAAGCGCTCCCCGATGACCGGCGATTGCCAGCAGTTTTCGGGGGTCACCCGGGAAAGCTTGGCGAGGCTCAGAAACGTGGTTGCGCTGTAGACGCCGGTTAGATCCTCGCCCGGTAACCCCGGAGTCGTGGCAACGTCCGCCCCGGCGCCCAGAAAGACGGCGTCGAAGCCGCTGCTCAGGAGCTGGTCGACCGTCAGCAGAGGACCGACGCGGGTGTTCAAGCGGAACTCGACGCCGAGCGATCGAAGCGCGTCGATCTCAGCGCTCAGAACCGGTTGGGGAAGGCGAAAGGTGGGGATTCCCCAGGCAAGGGCGCCCCCGATGACCGGAAGCGCCTCGAAGACGGTGACGCCGTGACCGTTCTGCGCCAGCTCCTGGGCCAGCGTGAGACCCGAGGGACCCGACCCGACGACCGCCACGCGCCGACCGGTGGCGGGTGCCCGTCTGGCCGTCCGCCCAGGCCTGACCCCGGACTGGAGTTCCCAATCCGCCAGGAACCTTTCGAGGAGGCCGATCGCGATCGGATCCCCACCTTCCTGGGCCAGAATGCAGGAGCCTTCACACTGTCGCGCCTTGTCGCAGACCCGGCCGCAGACTCCGGGAAGGTCAGTGGTCTGGCGCAGCACGTCGATGCCGGTCTGGTACTCCCCCGATTTGAGCGCCGCGATGAAGCTGGGAATCTGGTTATGGGCGGGGCAGCCCCGAACGCATGGTGGGTCGGGGCACCGCAAGCACCGGTCGGCCTCCGCGACGGCCTTGTCCGGCGTGTAGCCGGGCTCGACCTCGTCGAACGACCAGACTCGGTCACGGGGAGGGAGCACCGGCGGCTCGATTCGGTAGCCGGCGATCGCCGGGGCCCACGCGGCGGCGGGAAACTCTCGGCCCATCGGGAGCTTCATGTCGTGGTCTTCCCGAACCCCCGGGTGGGGAGCAACGCCGTACGCGGCGGGGAGCTCGCTTGCGCCGGTCACGACGTTCGCTCCCAGGCCGAGCAGGCGCGCGTCGAGCTCGTGCTCGCGCCCCGCGTGTCCGACGACGGTCAAGAGATAAGTGTGCTCGCCACGAATCGCGACGCCAAGGAGATCCTCCGGATACCCGTCGCGAACCAGCGCGCCGATCGCCCCTTCCAGACGGCTCTCGTTCGGGAACGCCGCGGTACGGATGCGGCTTGACTGGGATCGTTCCGCGACGTGGCTCACGTTTGCTTCACTCATGTCTTTCTCACCCCAGATACAGCCAGAGGAACAGGCAGGTCAGCGCGGTGAGCAGGATCGCCAGGGGAACGAGCGCCACTCGAGCCCTGGCAACGCTGCCGATCGTCTCGCGTGCCACCTGATACCCCAACCGAATCGACAGGATCAACCCACCCAGGAGCAAAGGAACCTGGAGATACGGCAGGATGATGGGAATGTAAGGGGTCCAGCTATAGCTGCCAGTCCCGAACAGATTCCAGCCCCAGCCAAACGGGTCCGAGATGACCGGAATCGCGTACGAGATGTTGATAAAGACGAAGGACAGGCTGAAGGCGATCCACCCCATCAGGCCGAGGGGAACGGTCGTGTAGCCGAAGGCGACGAAGAGCTTCCTCAGCGGAATCGAGCGGCTGCCCGAGACCACTCGGGCGACCCAGCTCGTGAGCAGGAAGAGCCCGGGGACGACCACCAGCATCGTCGTCACCAGGCCGGCGGCGTACACGACGAAGTCGGCCGGGTTGCCGCTGCCGAGGTTTGCCCACGACTTGAGCATCCCCCACGGACCTAGCATGACGGTGGAGTAGATGAGCGCGGCGGCGAGCATGATGAAGCCCTTGAACGCTTCGTCGAGATGGCGTACCGGCTCGAGCAGGTCGGCGCCGAACGGACGCACGTTGAGGCTCACGTTGCCGATCGGACAGGTCTTGATGCACTCGGTGCACATGCCGCAGTAGGCGTTGCGCGTGAGCGAGCCCGGGTACTCCATCCACGGGCATCCGTACCCGTTCGGCGAGCCGCGGACGCATTCCGCGGCGCAGTGCTTCAAGCAAACGTCCGGATCTTTGACCCGAATCTCGACCGGCGCGGTCATCGCGTAAAGGCCGATGAAGCCACCAACCGGACAGATGTACCGGCAGAAGACTCGACGCTGGAAGATCAGCATGGATCCCAGCGCCAGCGCGATGAAGGCAGCGAGAACCCAGGCGGTGACGACCGGGCGCGTGAGGATGATCGCGCTGAACATCGCCACCGCGACGAAGCTGAAGTTCTGCAGCCAGATGTTGCGCAGCGGACGGGGCCAGGCCAGATTCAGGCCAAAGGGGCGTCCAATTCGCCGTCCGACGATCGCTCCCCGCTGGACCCATTCGCCCAGGGCGGGAATGGGGCAGGTGGTGCACCAGAGGCGTGAGGCCAGGGGGATCAGGAGCATAATCAGCAGGGCCCACCAGACGATCCAGACGAAGATGATCGAAAAGTTCGAGTTCCCAACCGGCGTTCCAAAAAGGCCGCTCAGAATGACGACCATAAAGAAGAAGGTGTTGACCAGCATGAGAGTGGCCTGAAAGGCCCGATGGCGGAGAACCGTCCGGATGAGCGGAATTTGGAGCAGGTCGAGACGATTCGAGGTCTGTCGCCGAGGGGAAGCGACATCACGCGGTGGGGGACTCGTCTCTGGGGTGATCGTCGCGTTAGGCATCTTGAGCCTCCAGGCGATAGGATGATCGCCAGGTCCAGGCAATGCTACCGATTGCCATCGCGATGGCCAGGACGCCGCTCGCCGCGAACGGACCCGGGTTCGTCCGCGAGGCCGGGGTGATCGTCAATTGACCGATCATGAACGGGTGCAGCGGGCCGCAGGTGTGCGAGCAGCGAAAGCGGAATGTGCCGGCACGGTCGGCGACGAACTGCACCGACGACGGGTGACCGGGAGGAGCGGCAGTCGAGACGCCGTAGCTATCCAGATAAAATCCGTGCGTCACGTCGTCCGAGATGAGCTGAATCTGGACGACGTCTCCCTGGTTGACGGTAATCGTCGAGGGACTGTACTCGAACTGGCTCGCGTCGATCGTGATGTGACGAACGGTCGGATGGAGGACGAACATCCCGTTCGCCGAGGTCACGAAGAGAACGAGCGTCGTCAGAACCACCAGACCGACCGCGACGAAGGCCCAGCGCGGCAATTTGGTCATTCTGTCTTACCCCGTTTCCCATTCCGCGAACTGGTTGGCGAGCTCGCCAGGGCGCTCGATGACGGTGACGGTTTTCATCGGTCTTCCTCGTTTGCTGACGAATCTCCGTTTCAGCGATCACCGATATCGTCGCGCTTGCGAGGTTGTTCCGTGAGCGTACTTTTCCGTAGTCTTGCCGTGATCGCTGTCGTGGGAAATCTGCAAGCGCCGCGAGGACGTGTCTTCCGCGCCGCGGACCGAACATTCACCGAATTGTGACAGAGCCGCCGCGAGCGTGTAACCTGCCTTCTCTATCGTTGGGCATGCCACCGGCGCTGAACGCACCGCCGCGCCAGCGTTCGGCACCGGTGGACGCGATCCAAGGAGGAGCCATGGCCGCGACCCAGGACACTTCACAGGCTGGGCGATCGATTTGGCCCATCGTTAGCGGACTGATGGTGCTGGCGACCGCCACGTTCGCCGCCGCGTCCCTCGTCCACTTCGGCGTGTTGCTCGACGTCGGCCCGGTGACGATCGACGATCCTTTTCCGGGCGCCGCGATTCCCGAGGCAGTTATCGCTCTCGTTCTTGGAATCGGGTCGGCATCGGCAATCGCCCGCTGGCCGGGACGCTGGTGGCTGGCGCCGGGAGCGACCCTTTTCGCCCTGCTTCTCACGCTCTACGGACTGTCCGTGACGGTACGCTCGTCGCGGACCGGTGATATCGTCTACCATGTCTCCATCCTGGTGGAGCTGGTGTCGATCGCCGGCCTGTTACTCCTTGCCAGGGAAAGGCGAGACCACTGAACGAGGCTCTGATCTGAATGAAGAAGACGTTCTCGTCGCCGCCACGCGGCCCGAAGGGCATCCCTGTACTCGGGCATGCGCTCAGCCTGGCACGCGATCCGCTGGGCTTCCTGGGCGCTTGTGCCAGCGAGTACGGCGACCTGATTCCCCTTCGGGTTCTCTCGAAGCCTATTCTCTTCGTCAACCATCCGGATTACGTCGCGCAGGTGCTCGCCAGTAGCCACCGAAAGGTCGTCAAGGGCATCACCCGGCGCTCGGACCATCTCCTGCTTGGCGACGGGATTTCGTTGCGCGAGGGGGAAGCCTGGCGGAGCGAGCGACGACTGATCCAGCCGTCTTTCCATCGAGACTGTATCGGCGCCTACGGGGCGGACATGGTGGAGCTGACCCGGCGGGTGCTCGAGGCATGGCGCGGCGGAGAGACCCGAAACGTCTCCGTTGAGATGAGCAACCTGACCCTGGCAATCGTCGGCAAGACGCTGCTCGGTATCGACGTTGGACGCGATGCCGCGGATCTTGCCGATGCGCTCGCGTCGGCGCTGGATTGCCGCGACGCCCACGCCCGGAGCCTGTCGATGCTCCTCCCAGACCAGCTTCCTACGCCGATGAACCTTCGAATGCGGCGCGCGCGGCGGCGGATCGACGCCATCCTCCAGCGGATCATCGACCGGCGACGGGCCGACGGGGACGATCGTGGCGATCTGCTCTCGGCCCTTTTGTGCGCCCATGACGTGGACGGTAGGTTGACGACGGACAAGCGCATCCGGGACGAGCTGGTAACCATCTTCGTCGGAGGCCACGAGACCGTCGCCGACCTCCTTTCCTGGGCCTGGTATCTATTGGCGCGGCACTCCGAGGTCAGGGCCAGGCTCCTCGCCGAGCTTGACGCCACGCTCAGCGGTCGACGGCCCTCCATCGCGGACCTGCCGCGCCTCCCCTATACCAATATGATTGTCTCTGAAGTTCTGCGGCTCTATCCGCCCGCGCCGGTCCTGACCCGCGAGACGATCGCCGACGTCGAGATCGGCGCATGCCGAATCGCCCGCGGGACGGAAATCGTCATAAGCCCATGGGTAATGCAGCGAGACCCGCGCTATTTCACCGACCCCGAGGTATTCAATCCGGACCGCTGGGCCGAGGGCCTCGCAAGTCGCCTTCCCCGCTACGCCTATTTTCCGTTCGGGGGTGGACCGCGCCTCTGTCCTGGCCGGTCGTTCGCGACGACGGAGGCGGCTCTCGTGCTGGCCGTAATCGCCCAGCGCTTCCAGCTTGCGCTCGTGCCCGATCACTCGGTTGTCCTCGAGCCGATCCCGACGTTGCATCCTCGGTTTGGCCTGCCGATGATCGTCCAGCCACGCCGGCCCG
>JAJPKB010000303.1 GCA_021323915.1 Chloroflexota bacterium
GACCTGCTCCGCATTGTCACCGACGCTCTCACGACGCACGGGGTCGAGTACGCGCTTACGCTCGGCTCGGGGGCTCAGCTGGTCGCGCCCCACGGTACGAGTGCCGACACAGCCTCGGCGCTCGTACCCCAATCAGCGGTGGCGAAGCTCGCTCGGGTCGCTGAGGAGGCCGGGCTGGCTCTGGTCGACGAGGGAGAGTCATTGACCGTCTACGTCACGCGCGACAAGTCGCCGCTCCTTTTCGCTCGCCAGGTGGAAGGCTTTTGCGTCGCGAGTGACGTCCAATTGTACCTGGATCTCTGGGCCTGGCCACGACGCGGCAAGGAGCAGGCGAAGCATCTCCGCGCCGAGCGGCTGAAATACTGACGGCTGGACCGGGAGCAATTGGTGTGAAACCGAAACACCAGGGCGGCTACACCAGCCTCCACGCCGACCTCTGCGAGCGCACCCTCGTGACGCTTTTGCGCGGTCTTGGGCCGTGGAAGGGCGGCGTCTACCTGGCTGGTGGACTGGTCCCGCGCTACATCATCGGTCAGCAAGCCGAGAGCGGAGAGCGCTTGCCGCCGCACGCGGGTACCACCGACGTGGATCTCGTCGTCGACCTGGACGTGCTCGCTGGGATCGAAGCGTACCGCCGTCTGGAGCAAAACCTCAAGGCCATGGGGTTCATCCGCGGGGCCAACGACGCAGGACAGGCCCAGCACTTCTCCTGGCGCAAGCCGATAGGGAGTGGAATCACCGTCGTCGTCGATCTGCTCTGTGACGCTGCCATCCAAGAAGGCGGACGGGTGGCCGGGATCCCCGGCGAGCGCCGCCTCTCTGCGCTGAAGATTCCGGGCGCTCAGCTCGTTGTTATGGATCACGTCGAAGTCGAGATCACCGCCGAGCTCCTTGACGAGCGCGGCACCGCTACCGAGACCGTCCGGGTCGCCAACATCGTTCCGTTCGTGGTCTTGAAGGCGCTCGCCTACGAGGATCGCTTTGAAGAGAAGGACGCCTACGACCTGATCTACGCACTGATGTACTACGACCTGTAGGAGGGCTGCCATGGCCACGACGAACCACGAGCGCATCGGCAAGGCGCTCGAGTTACTCCGTGCCGGGCTGGCGCCGTTCGTCGAGCGCGAGCTCCAGGCCCAGCACGGTAAGTACTGGATCACGGCCGTCACCGCCGGGTGGCGCGATGAGATTCCGTGGGGCGAGAATTCTGACCTCCCGCACCTGGACGTCGCCATCCTCCTTCGGCTGATGTGGGAGCAGTGGAACGAGACGTTTCGCAAGACCCTGGGCTTCGCCGAGCGCTCACTGGTCAGCGAGCTCCGCGACGTTCGCAACCGCTGGGCGCACCAGAACGCTTTTTCCGGCGACGATACCTACCGGGCGCTCGACTCCACCGCCCGACTTCTGACCGCCGTCTCGGCGCCTCAGGCCGAGGAGGTCGAGACGATGAAGTCGGAGCTGCTGCGCCTGCGCTTCGAGGAGCAGGTGCGCGCCGAGCGCCGCAAGGGCGTCGGGACGGCGATCGAGAGCGCCACGGGCAGCAGCCTCAAGCCGTGGCGCGAGGTCATCACGCCGCACCAGGACGTGGCCAGCGGTCACTACCAGCAAGCGGAGTTCGCCGCCGACCTCTGGCAGGTCTACCTCGGCCAGGGGACGGCCGAGTACAAGGACCCGGTCGAGTTCTACCGCCGAACGTATCTGACCGAGAGCCTCAAAGGTTTGCTGGTCGGTGCGGTCCGACGCCTCTCCGGTCAGGGAGGCGATCCGGTCGTGCAGCTTCAGACCAACTTCGGCGGCGGCAAGACCCACTCGATGCTTGCATTGTTTCATCTCTTCTCCGGCGTCGCTCCCACTGAGCTGCCGGGAATCGATACGGTGATCCGCCAATCCGAGATCGATACCCTCCCGAGCGTGCAGCGCGTCGTCCTGGTCGGCAACCGGATCTCGCCGGGTAATCCGACGACGAAGTCGGATGGCACGGTTGTCCGGACGTTGTGGGGCGAGTTAGCGTGGCAGCTCGGGGGAAAGGCCGCCTTTGCCCGGATCCAGGCTGACGACGAGCGGGCGACCAGCCCGGGCGACGCGCTGCGCCAGTTGTTCGTCGAGTACGGCCCCTGCCTCATCCTGATCGACGAGTGGGTTGCCTACGCCCGCCAGCTCCACGATCAGAGCGATCTGCCGGCCGGCAGCTTCGAGACGCAGTTCACCTTCGCCCAGGTGCTCACGGAGTCGGCCAAGCTCGCCGGGAACTGCCTGCTCGTGATCAGCCTGCCGGCCTCGGACACGGCCGGATCGCCACGCGTCCAGGCCGACGACGTCGAGGTCGGGGGCCAGCGTGGACGCGAAGCGCTGGATCGCTTGCGCAACGTCGTCGGACGGATCGAGTCGTCGTGGCGACCGGCGAGCGCCGAGGAAGGCTTCGAGATCGTCCGCCGGCGCTTATTCCAGCCGCTGGAAGACCCGGCCCGGTTCAAAGACCGCGACGTCGTCGCTCGCACATTTGCCGATTTCTATCGCGCCCACCAGGCCGAGTTCCCTCCGGAATGCCGCGACGCCGACTACGAGAAGCGGATCCGGGCAGCCTACCCGATTCATCCCGAGATCTTTGACCGGCTCTACACCGACTGGTCGACCCTGGTGAAATTCCAACGGACCCGGGGTGTCTTGCGCTTGATGGCAGCGGTGATTCACAGCCTGTGGGAGAATGGAGATCGGAATCCGCTGATTCTGCCCGCCCACATCCCCATCGACGATCCGCGAGTCCAATTCGAGCTGACGCGCTACCTCTCGGACAACTGGGTACCGGTGATCGAGAAGGACGTGGA
>JAJPKB010000423.1 GCA_021323915.1 Chloroflexota bacterium
CGAGGGTGAACTGCTCCGCGGCCATCAGGAAGAACCAGCCGCCCGCCCAGCTCATCATCGAGTTCCAGATGAACGGGATCAGCCCGAACGGCAGCTCGAGGCGCGAGAAGCGCTGCCAGAAGTTCAGGTGGTACATCGTCGCCGCCTCGTGGAGATCCTTCGGAATCGTCGCCAGCGACTGGTGGAACGAAAACGCCATGTTCCACGCCTGGCTGGTGAAGATCAGCAGGACCGCGGCGAGCTCGAGACCCAGGTTTCGGTCGGGAAACAGGGCGACCAATCCAAGGACAACCGCGGGCATGAACGAAAGGATCGGCACGCTCTGGAGGATGTCGAGCAGCGGAATCATGACGCGCTCGGCCGAGCGGCTCGCGGCGGCAATCCGGGCGTAGGAGATGCTGAACGCGGCGGCGATGAGGTAGGCAACCGCCATCCGGGTGGTCGACAGCGCCGCGTAACCCGGAAGCGCCCGCCAGGAGAGATCGATCTCGACCGAGGCGGTCATCGGGGACGCCCAGCGCGTCGCGAGCGACACGACCGCGTAAATCATCGCGGCGACCAGCCCGACGACGACGACGTCGACCCACCACGCCGCCGGTGGCGCTCCGCGGCCGGGAGCCCCGGGAGTCGCATGAATCTGAGCCATGGTGCACACCCCCTTTCTCGCGAACGACGCGAAGAAAGCAAAGCCCTCGGCTAGCCGAGGGCGGGGGGTGCACCGAAAGACGGGGTTAGCTCACCGGATCCTTGAAGGCAGACGGCACCCGACTCCCGCGGCGAGGCGAAAGGGCCCAACGTTCATGACTGGATGCGTCGTCCATTCAAAACCCTTTCTCTGACGCCGGCTCGAGCCGGTCTCCTGTCCTATTGTAACACGCGATGGATCGGCGCGGAACCCGCGTTACGAGACCACCGGTTGGTACACCACGCGCCACCGCTCGGGCACGAGTCGGCGCATGCGCATGGTCCAGGGAGTGCTCGCGGCGCGGCGCCACTCGTCGAAGGCCTGACCCTCCGGCACGGCGAGGTGGAAGATCGTCATGTGCTTCGGTCCCCCCGCGATAGCCTTGAAGATCCGCCCGCCGATCACCCCGGAAACGCCACAAAGCGCCGGAAGGTGCTCCTGGCTGTACCACTCCTCGAACTCCTCGTCGTGCTCCGGGGCGATGTCCAGTCGGATCACCAGTATCGCCGTGGGAGCCGCCGCGCCGTCGCTCCAGGCCGCGCCGTGGAACAAGCCCTCCGCCGGGTAGGTCTGGCCGTAAAATCCGACGCGGGTTCGGACGTGTGGTCGAAGCTCGGCAGAGCCCGGGGTATCGATCGCCCCGCTTCGCCGGGCGTCGGCTGTCGCGGTCTCGCACAGCGTCAGGTGCCGTGGCGCCCCGTCGAGCGCCACGAAGCGTCGGGCGCTCAGAACGCCGGACACCCGGCCGAGCGATGGCAGCCATTCCTCGTCGGACCAATGCGCGAACGTGTCCTCGTGAGTCGCGTCGACGTCGCTGGTAGCGAGATACACGTACCCCGAACGGGCGAGCTGACTCAAGGTAACCCTCCTGAAAAGTCCTGACGATCGAGTGTCTGGTCGCGCGGGGGCTTGTCCCGCTCCGGACAACCGGGCGGGCGAGGAACGAGCCCCGCGCTACCGGTTTTTCTAACGTCTCCTCTTTGAACATCGAGACCGCTTCAACTCCCAGTATAATCATGGCTCGAGCTTCGAGGCAGTCGGAGCAGTTGAGGGGAGCGAGACACGGCCGCTCCCCCAGCGCGGAACGCCGAGCCTGCCTGATTTCGCGAAAAGGATGAATGCCATCGATCATGCAAACACCAGATGATACGCAAGCGGAGCTGGAGCGCCTGCGCGCCGAGAACGAGAGACTCAAGGCAAAGACCCGGCGCGGTGTCTACCTCAAAGTGTCCGAAAAAGGCGGCGTCAGCCTCTACGGCATGGGCCGGTTTCCGATCACCCTATACGTCGAGCAGTGGGAGAAGATTCTCGATATGAGCGACGAGATCCGCTCCTTCCTCGCCGAACACGCGGATTCTCTGAAGCGAAAAGGCCCGGAGTAGGCCCGGGGCGAAGCAGGGGGAGTGGCCACTACCGTAAGCGATCTGACGGGGCTGGCGGGCGCATTTCTGCTTCCCTCTCCCTCTGGGAGAGGGGGCTGCCCGCCAGTCTCTTTAATCCGCTCAGCACCCTAGTTTTGGGAACGACCCCGTCCTCTCGCTCAGAATCCGAAAAGCTCGCGCGGCGTTTCGCCGAGAATCCGATCGACGTCGTCTCGAGTCAGACAGGGCAGCTCCTCGCGCACGTAGCGGAGGGCCTGTTCCAGCGGCACCAGACGGGCGCGTCCAGCGTAGCCGGTGCCCCACACCATCCGGCGAGCTCCGAACGCCTCCTTCAGCGCCGCGACGAAGGGGATCGTATCGCGCCAGGGAAATGCCTCCTTCGAGGCGATCTGATAGTCTCCGATCTTGACCCAGACCAGCGGGAAACGCGCCAGCTCCATGACCGGGCGAAAGCTCGGGTAGGGCGCCGTCTCGGTCACGTCGGGCTTGCCCAGGTGGTCCACGATGACCCGAACGTTGGGGTGCCGGGCGATCATGCGCGCCAGGGGCACGGCGTGCCGCGGCCAGAGGTGAAACTGGAGGATCGCGCCGGTCTCCGCCGCCGCGTCCCAGAGCGCATCGTGGGCCGGCGAGTCCACCCAGCAGCCTTCGTCCGGGTAATAGAGCGGGTGAAAGCGAAATCCCGACAGGCCGCGTCCCATCCAGCGGCGCAGGTCGTCGGCGTTCGTCGTGCTGAGCGGATCGACCAGACCGATCGCCTTGAAGAGACCGGGATAGCGCTCCAGGCATTCGACCATGTAGGTGTTGTCCCAGCCGAAGGCGCTCGACTGAACCAGCACGCAACGGTCGATCCCGTACTCGCCCATGTCGTCGACGAGCCATTCGACGGGATCGGCCTCGGTCGGCGCCGCCACCTTGGCGTCCGGAGCGGGACGATGGCGCTCGTCCAGCGCCCAGACGTGAACGTGTGTATCGACGATCATACTACCAAACCGCCATCCTCTTTTCAGATCGTTCCGGCAAGACTATACTCCTTCGACCGGGAGGCAGACGTCTCCCTGGCCGGGAAGAGTATCTCGCTCGATGTTCGAGACCTGGTCGCGAAACCCTGCCTTCGACGAATACGTGCCAACGTGGGCGCCGGCGCTGGCTATCGCCTGCCTGGCCGCCGTCCCCCGGCTTATCCGCCCCGGGCTCGCCGAGTACAAGCTCGACGAATCCCTCGCCGTGCTCAACGCGGGTACCATCTTACACCAGCACGTCCTTTTAACCCAGGGACAGGGCAGCTCGCTCACCGGCGCGGCCCAGGGACCGCTGTTCTATTACTTCGTCGCCGCGTTCCTGGCTATCGGTCACGATCCTCGCGCCGTCGACCTCGCCATCGGGCTTGCCAACGCGCTCGCGGTCGGCTTCGCCTACGTCGTCGTCGCCCGATCCTTCAACGTCAGAGTGGCGATCGTCAGCGCGTTGCTGTTCGCCGGTAGCAGCTGGTCGATCGTCTTTTCGCGCAAGATCTGGCCAAACGATCTCCTCGCTCCGCTCGCGGTCGTCGCGCTGTGGGGAATCCTCCGGGTCCTCGATCCCGCGTCCGGGAAAGTCGGGCTCGGCTGGAGCTGGCTCGCGGTCGCGGCGATGGGCTCCCTGAACTTGAGCGCCTGGCCGCTGGTGCTGATCCCGGCCCTGGTTCAGGTCGCCGTCCCCAGCACGCGCCGGGGCCGGGCCCTGGTCGGGTCGCTGGCGGGCATCGGCGCCCTCGCGCCCGCGGTCGGGTTCGAGCTGCCAACCTTCGCGGTCATCTTCCACGATCTCGCTGTCCCATCCGGGCACCCCCACCTGATCGACCTCTCGCCCCTCTGGTTCATCGTCCAGCTCGCCGGCACCGACGCCTTTCAGTACCTGGCCGGTCCGGCCGGCGCCCTCGGCTCCGACGGCGACCTGAACTGGTGGGTCGGAACGCTCCTCCGGCTCGCGCTCTATCTCGGTGGCGCGGTCGCCGCGGCGTGGACCGCTCGCGCCTGGCTCGCGCGTCGACGTCCGGTCCTGACGCCCCAGCTGTTGATTCTACTCTGGTGGGTGACCCCCGCGCTGGCCGCGGTCGACCGCCCGGTCCAGGTGTTCATCCACCATTTTCTCGGGACCGTTCCCTGCCAGTTCATCCTGGTCGCGATCGCCTTCGACTGGCTGGCCCGACTGGTCACGTCGCTGCCGCGCCTCTCCGTAAGCGCGCGTCGTAGCCTCGACCGCGCCGCTTCGGCGGTCGCCGGGGCGCTGTCCGGCGCCGCCGCGGCGGTGCAGCTTCACACCTTCGCGTTGCTGCTTGCCTTCGTTCAGATCCACCCGGCCGGGACCTACTTTGGGGTGCCGCTCGGCTCGTCCCTGACCGCCGTGGCCGTCGCGCGCGCCGCCGCTGCCGCGGGCCCGGTCTACCTGCTGTCCGACGGCGATGAGGTCGGCGTCGACACCACGCCTACCGTGATGGCGTCCCTGGTCGACCGCGCGACGATTCACGACCTGAACGCCGACCGCACGCTCGTCTTTCCCCCCGACGGCACGGCCACCTACCTGGTGTCCCCGGACAGCCTCGGCCAGCTCGAGGACGTCCTGACTCCCTGGCAAGCCGAGGGCGGTCCGCTATCCCGGCTGGAGGTGCTGTCCGGCGGCTACGCCGAGTTTCACGGAGGACCGGTCGGGCCGGACTTTCCGACCGGCTGGACGAGCGTCGACGTGGAGGCCAGCGACATGGCCACGATCGTCGGCTTCCGTGCCCCGCGCCAGATTCGCCCCGGCGTGCCCTTCGAGGTGGACGTGCTCTGGCGCATCGGGAGGCCGGCGCAACGTCCCGACCTCGAGTCAGTGTTCGCCCACCTGGTCGACGACGACGACGTGTTCGCCGACGGCGAAGACTACGCTCCGCTTCCGACGACGACCTGGGTCAACCGCGCCGCCGTGCTGAGCCGGTTCACGCTCAATCCGCCGTCGGATCTCACGCCCGGGCGCTACTGGATCGACTTCGGCCGGTATCGACGACCGGGCATTCAACCGATTCGGCTCGGCGACCCGAGTGAGCCCAACGGTCCGACGAGCATCCGCCTCGGCCCGCTCGCGATCGCCCCGCCGGCGCCGGCCCCGACCGGTCTGCAAGCCGCGTCGGCGACGTTCGGAGATCAGATCGCGCTCGACGGTTGGCAGATCGAGCAGAAAGAATCCGCCCTGCAGGTCGAGCTGCTCTGGCGAGCGATCGCTCTGCCGTCGGATGACTACACTGTCTTTGTCCACCTCGTCGCGGCCGATGGGCGAATCGTCGCCCAGCACGACTCCCAGCCACTCGACGGTGCGTTCCCGACGAGCACCTGGTTGCCGGGTGACCGAGCGCTCGACGTTCATCCGATATCGATCGCCGGCGTCCCGGCCGGCACCTACCGACTGGACGTCGGTCTCTACGTCCTCACCACCGGACAGCGCCTTTCGGTCGGCGGCGGCGACACCCTTACGCTTGGCGCGGTCCGCCTCCCCGTCCAACCGGCCGGCTGACACCAGTCGCGCGGTGTGCTATAACCGTGCGGGGCCGGAGTTCGATCGACCGTGCTGCGGCAGCCCGCGCGAGAGGTGAGACGGGTGGATTCGGGGCCGAGGACGGGATCGATCTGGCGCGCCCTCGCACCGGTCGCCCCGATCTTGATGGGATTCGTCGCGGTGAGCCTGGCCTTCAACGCGGCGATCCCGCTGCTCGAAGCGCCGGACGAGACGTCCCACGTCGCGGTGGTGCGCTACCTTGAAACGTATCACACCCTTCCGGTGCAGCGACCGCCAGCGGATTTCCCCGCCGGTCAGGAGGGAAGCCAGCCGCCGCTCTATTACCTGGTCGGCGCGGCGCTCTTTCACCTTTCGCCCGGCCCGGCGCTCGCCCCGGGCTTTTCTCGGCAGAATCCATTCGTGAGCTTTTCGCGATCGATCCCCTCGGCCGGCAATCGAAACTTCTACGGGCACCGGCCGGTCGCGGCCTTTCCTTACCGTGGTGACGTCCTGGGCCTGCACCTCGCGCGCGCGACCGGGGCCCTCA
>JAJPKB010000408.1 GCA_021323915.1 Chloroflexota bacterium
GGGCGCCATTACAGTCGCCCCGGCCGCGACGGTCGGAAGATCCGACCCCGCCGACGCCGCTACCGTCGGCTGAGCCGCATCTTGTCTCTTCGGCCGGGAACTGGTCGGGGCCGTAATCGTCCGAGTAGGCGATCCACCCGGCACCGTCCCGGCCGAATAACCCGCCGTCGGAACCAGACGATCCAGGCCGACCGTCGCCAAACGCATGGTCAGGGGTTGGACGAGGCCGTAGAGCGCGACCAGCTGAAACAAGGCGATAACGACGACAACCGCGACGAATGCCCCATCGACGAGAGCCTTCGGCTGAAATGCTCCGATTACCCCGACCAGCGGAACCCGTACGATCCCCTGAATCACCAGTAACACCGCCAGGTCGAAGATCCCTCGTACGATCGCGGCGCCCAGGCCAGGCAAATCGATTGACGTCACGCCGCTCCGAGCCGCCTCGTCGCCGGTTTGCACTCTGGCGATCAACCCACGTAGACCTTCGCCGAGATCTGTGCTCATGCTGGCACGCCCGGCGAGGCAGACGATGCAGAGCACGACCGCGACGACCAGCCAGACGGCGTCGATCAACGAGATCCGCCCATTGATCATCACATCGTGATCCGCCAAGGCGTTGGCGATCGCCGGCAGGACGATCAGGCCAATCAGAGAGGATAGAACGAGGAAGAGGATTCCAGGATGCTGCTGAAGCCACGCGCTCGGACGCGAGCGGGTGACCGCCGGTATCGGTGCCGCGCCTTGCATCACCGGTGCGCCTCCGCGATCGAGTCGTTGCTACCCGTTGGCACGTCAATATCGACGATAGTCAGGTTGAGGATATCAGCTGGCCGTTTCCCGGGCATTACCGGGCTGTTACCACCAGGACTGGCTCGAAAGGCAGCTAACGCCCCCACACAGGGTAAAGCGGTGGTAACTTCGCGGTTACGATCGCGCGGTATCCTTCGGAGCGTAACGATGGCGGTTGCCGTCGAGGAGGTTACGACGTCGATCAAGAGGTTGTACCGCTATCTTGCGATCCTTCTGTTTCCGCTGGCGCTCGCCGCTTCGGTTGCTGAGGCCGCTAATCTTAGCGTGTCGGTCCAGCAGATCGACACGTCCCAGTTTCCGCAGATCCAGGGCTTCGTCAGCGTGACTGACAGTCAGGGCATCCCGATAGCCGGGCTGGACTCGAAGGCATTTCAGATCCTCGAGGACGGCACGAACGTCTCGAACTATTCCTTCAACCCGGTGATCAATAGCCAGGAGCCGATCGCCGTCGCGTTCATCCTCGACCTTTCGGGCAGCATGAACGACAACGGAAAGCTCGACGGCGCGAAGCAGGCCACCGACGCCTTCATCGATACGATGGCGCCCAACGATAGCGCTGCGCTGATCACGTTCTCCGATACGGTGAAAGTGAACCAGAGCTACACCCACGATAAGAACGTCCTGAAATCCGCGGTGAGCCAGTTGAAGGCGAACGGAAACACCGCGATCTACGATGCGGTCGCCCAGGGGGCAAGCCTGCAGAGCACGGTCCAGGCGCGCCGCCGGATCATGCTCTTGATGACCGATGGCGATGACAATCGGAGCAAGCAGTCGCTCGACGGCGCTATCGCGGCGGCCAAGGCGTCGGGAACGCCAGTTTTCGTCGTCGGCCTTGGTTCGGACGTCAAGAAAGACATCCTGGATAAGCTCGCCAGCTCCACCGGCGGGCAGGCGGTTTACGCGGCCTCGGGCGACCAACTCCAGAAGGACTTCTTGTATCTGAGCGACGAGCTGCGTCGCGAGTATTCCTTCCAGTACACTTCGAGCGTCGCGCCGGACGGCAAAGAGCACAAGATCACGGTCAAAGCGACCTACCACGCCGAAACCGCCGAGTCGACCGGGACGTTCGTGGCGAAGCCACAGCCAATCAACATGACCGTCACCGGCATCACCGACGCGGCCAAGGTAACCGGTCCGCAGACCGTCCAGGTCAGCATCAGCTCCGGTACGGCGACGCAAGTCGCCCTACTCGTCGACGATCAGTCCGTTGCAACCGCCACGGCAGCGCCCTACAACCTGGCCTGGGACGCGTCGAAGCTCACCCCGGGCACCCACAAGGTGACCGTCCGAGCAACTGACCCGGCAGGCAACAACACGGACAAGACCTTCACGATCGACGTCGCGGCGCCCCCGGCAACGCCCACGGTGGTGACAGCGGCGGTCGCGCCGACCGTTGCCGCGGCGCCGACTCAGGCGGTTCCGACGGTCGTGCCAACGCCGGTCCCGACCCCGGCCAGCACGGTGGTGAACCCCCTGTACTATGCCATCGCCGGCGGCGTCGTGCTGTTACTGGCGATCGGCGGTCTCGTCGCCTTCCTGGTGACCCGACGCCCGAAGGTAGTCGTTACTCCGCCGGCGCCACCACCGCCTCCGCAGCCGCAGCCGTCGGTTTCTGACCGAACGGAAGTCATCGGGCCCCCGCCGGCCCCACCTCCGCCGCCTCCGCCCCCGCGGCCTTCCGTCGAGGCGACGTCGACCGTGGTAAGCGGCGACGCGACCGTGGTGGGTGGAAACGCGACCGTGATCAGCGGACCGCCGCCGGTGCCGCGGCTCCCGAAGGGGAAGCTGGTCATCATGCAAAACGGCGCGAAGAGCGAAGTAACAATTCAGCAGATCGAGACGATGCTGGGTCGCGAAGCCACCAATCCGGTAGTGATCAAAGACCCGATGGCTTCACGACGACACGCCAAAATCGTCATCGACAACGGGGAGTTCTGGATCGAAGATTTGAAGAGCTTGAACGGCACCCGAGTGAACGGCGAAGTGATTACCCGACGCAAACTAGCCAGCAACGACCAGATCAAGATCGGCGACGCGAGTATGACGTTCATCGCGGAATGAGCCACGGCGAAGGCGGAGGGTCCGGGGACGCGACACGCGACGCCGTTCCCTTCCGCCGTCCCATCTCCTTTCGTGGGGATGCTGTCGCGCGGAGGGCGCCTGGAGACCCGGCTATGGGGCAGTACCAGACATTCATCGTTCGAATCTGGACCGACGGTGCGCCAAGCTCGACGCGCGGTCACATCCAGCACATTGCCAGTCGCCGCGGGAGATACTTCCGAGATGAAGAGAAGATGGTTCGATTCATCCGAGAGTTCTTGGATCCCGCGGCGCTACCGGTCACCGATGACGCCGATCCGCCGGCGCCGGACGAGCTGACGGCTGATCCGGTCGACTCGTTCACGGCACAGGTACGGGAGACCAGCGAAAATGTCTGAACCAAACGATAGGTTGGGTTGAGCATGTCGGCGGTCGCACGGATTCCAGGGACGACCGGGAACGAAGAACCGGACAAACGATCGCTCAGGGTTCGTTCACCCCAGGCAGAGGTGGACGTCGACGCGCGAGGCGAGGCCATGTCGCAGCTCGTGTCGCTGCTGGATGACCGATTCGCCCGGATCGATCGCCAGGTCGAGCACGTCCTGCACCTTCTCGGTGGATCCGGGCCGGCCGCGCTGCCGACGGCGAGCCGCACGCGCGCCGCGCCGGTAGCGATCTCCTGCCTTGGGCCATTCCAGTTCCACGTCAACGGCGTGCCCGTCGATAACTGGCGATCGAGCAGGGCGCGGTCGCTTTTCCAGTACATGGTGAACCATCGCGGACGTCCGATTCCACGCGACACCCTCATTCAGGCGCTCTGGCCGAATCCCGACGCCATCGCCGCGGGCACGTCGCTCAAGGTCGCGGTTCACGCGCTCCGGCAGACCCTTGGACAGGCCGTTGACGCGCAATCGTTCCTGACGATAATCGCCCACGACTGCGGCTACCAGCTGAACGCCTCCCACTTCTGGATCGACGTCGAAGAGTTCGACCGCTGCTACGCGCTCGGCCGTTCGTTCGAGGCCCAGGGACGCACCGACCGGGCGCTGGTCTTCTACAGTCGCGCGGCCGACCTTTATCAAGGAGATTTTCTCGAAGAGTCCACCGACGATTGGCCCATGTTCCGGCGGGAAGCTCTGAAGGATCAGTACCTCTACGTCCTGACGCGTCTGGCGAGAGCGGCCGCGGCCGGTGGCGATTATCAAAGCGGAATCTTTCGCTGTCAGCAGCTTCTCGCCAAAGATTGCTGCCGTGAGGATGCCTACCGCCTGCTCATGATCTGCCACGCGCGCCTTGGTCAGCGCAGCCGCGTCCGCACCTGGTACGAGCTTTGTGTGCAGACGCTGCGCGCGGAGTTAGACTGTGCACCTGAGCCGGAAACCGAGCGACTCTATCGCGTGGCGCTGGCAGGCAAAGTCTGATCCGATCGACGGACAGCCATTAACTGTCGCTTAACCATCCGGTAACCGGAGCGATTTACCCTGCAGTTGTCGTATACTTTCCAATCGAACCCGGCCGACGAAAACGCGATCGGTCGCCGGGGAATCCCGGGTGTTCCCTTGCCGACGAGGAGGTCTGGTGAACGAAAAGGCGAGACTCCAGCTTCAACGACAGGCACGACGGACGGCCAAGCCGACGGCAGGCAAGGCAACTGATGTCGAACGGCGTGGGCCGACGGACGCGGTTCTTTCCATGCAGCATACCGCGGGCAACCAGGCGGTCCAGCGAGAGTTACGAGGACCCGGTCTCCCGCTGTCGCTCCTTCCAACCGCCGGCGCGGTGCTCGGCAACCACGCTGTCCAGCGCTTGATCCAGACGAAGCTGATGGTCGGGCCAGCCGGCGATAGCTACGAACGAGAAGCCGACCGGGTGGCCGATCAAGTGATGCAGGCGCCCGCGCCTGCCATGCAACGGGAGGCCGCCCCGGAAGAGGAGGAAGTCCAAACCAAACCGCTGGCCGCCACCATCTCCCGTCGCGTCCA
>JAJPKB010000302.1 GCA_021323915.1 Chloroflexota bacterium
ACAGGGCACCGCTAGTTCCCCATCTAGCACGACCATATTCATGATACCGGCCGAAGGCCGTTGGCGTCAAGTCGCGCCGGGCGGAGGAGCGCCAGGCGGAAGCGCGGGGAGTCCCGGTAGTCGTGCTGGCCGACTGCTTGCCGCCTCGGAGGGGCCGTGGCATAATCGTGAAATGCTGTTGGGGGGTCAAGTGATGACGGAGCCGGAGAACCTGGTCGCGCTGAAATCGACGAAAGCGCAGCTAGAGGTCGGTCTCATTTACCTCAAGCGTCGGCATTCCGAGCTAGAACGGCAGTTGTCGCTCGTCCAGAGCCGTCGCGGGGAGCCGCGCATCCATCCGGACGCGCTGCTGCAGCTTCAGCGAACGGTCCAGGATCACGCTATTCAGATCGAGCGTCGAAAGCGCGAGATCCAGGAGATCGAAGAGCGTATCCAGATAACCCAGATGCAATCCGAGCGCAACGGTCTCGAATACCTGTCGGCCGAGCACGCATCGGTGACCGCGGAGATCAGCGAAGCCCGCGAGCAGATCCTGGAGATGCTCAAGCAGCTCGCCGGGCCGCTGCGTCGTTACGAAGCGCTCGTCGAGAAGAAGAATCACCTCGTCCGCGAGATCGTGGACCGCACCGGTCGGGATCAAGCGTACACGAATTATATCGAGAGCGCGCTACTTCGGCAGAGCGAGTACGTCGACGACGTGAAATACTCGATGGAAGCGCTTCGCCGCCAGCGCGTCGTGGCCTGACGCGGACAACCCTCGGAGCCCCGGCCACGGGCAGACGTGGAAGGGGATTAGAATCAGCCTGCTGGTCGTTTTTTGGCGATTGACGCAACAAAGAACGCCCTGCCCCGGGCACGGCGCTCTTGGTCTTGCCAGGTTCGTCGCCCGCAGGCCAGTTAGCCGAAGAACGTCCACTCCGGTCCAAGCAGGCGATCCAATTCCTTGCCGTCGATCGTCTCGACGAGCTTCAGGTGCTCGGCGATCTCGACCAGCTTGCCTCGACGCTCGGCGAGGATCGCCCGCGAGGTCGCGAACGCTTCGTCGATCAATCGCATCGCTTCCCGATCGACGTCGGCGGCCACCGCGCCACTCAGGCTGCCGCCGTCGCGCGTTGGCGTCGCGATGACCCCCAGCTCGCTCATCGCGAACTCGGTGACCATCCGTCGCGCCAGGTCCGCGACCGCTTCGAGGTCTTGACGGGCGCCGGTCGTCACGTCACCAAAGGTAAGCTCTTCGGCCGCGCGTCCCCCGAGCAGCGAGGCCATCCGCGCGGTGAGCTGGGCCCGACTGGTGAGGTAGGAGTCTTCCTTCGGTGCCTGAACGGTCACCCCGAGCGCCTGACCCCGTGAGATGATCGACACCTTCTGCACCGGGTGGGAGTGCTTGAGCGATTTCATCACCAGCGCGTGGCCCACCTCGTGGTAGGCGATGATCGACTTCTCGTACTCGGTCACGACCCGGCTCCGTCGCTCGGGGCCGGCGACGACCCGCATGATCCCTTCCTCTAGCTCCTCGTGACCGATAGCCTCCTTGTCCGAGCGGGCAGCGAGAATCGCGGCCTCGTTCAACAGGTTAGCCAGGTCGGCGCCGGAGAAGCCCGACGTCTGCTGGGCAATCGCGGCGAGGTCGACGCCCGGCGCCAACGGCTTGCTCCGAGCGTGAACTTCGAGGATCGCGCGGCGGCCGTTGATGTCCGGCGGATCCAGGATGACGCGGCGATCGAATCGTCCGGGGCGCAGCAGCGCCTGATCGAGAACGTCCGGCCGGTTCGTGGCGGCGATCACGATGACGTTGGTGTTGAGGTCGAACCCATCCATCTCGACGAGCAGCTGGTTCAACGTCTGCTCGCGCTCATCGTGGCCGCCCACGTTGTTCCCACGGTGTCGTCCGACCGCGTCGATCTCGTCGATGAAGATGATGCAGGGCGCGTGGCGCTTCGCTTGACGGAACAGGTCGCGCACGCGCGACGCGCCGACGCCGACGAACATCTCGACGAACTCGGAGCCGCTGATGCTGAAGAACGGTGTGCCGGCCTCGCCGGCGACCGCCCGTGAGATCAGCGTCTTGCCGGTGCCCGGAGGTCCGACGAGCAGCACGCCCTTCGGAATGCGCGCACCCATGCTCCGGAATTTATCGGGGTACTTCAGAAACTGAACGATCTCCGCGAGCTCTTGCTTGGCTTCTTCTACGCCGGCTACGTCGTCGAAGGTGACCGGTCGGGCATCGCCAGAATAGCGGCGCGCGCCGCTGCGTCCGAAGGACATGACCTGATTGTTCGGTCCGCCGCGCCGCATCATGAACCAGATAACGGCCAGGATGAACATCAACGGCACGAAGGCGGCGAGCGAGCTCAGACCGACCGAGCGGCCCGCGCCATCGGCGACGGTCACGACCACGCCATCGAGGCGAAGCTGCTCGGTGACGGTCTGCTGCTCCTCCTTGGTCGTCTGGTATTGTTGACCATCAGTGCCGGTGGCGTACAGCGTGTTGCTCACGATGACCACTTTGCTGATCTGATGGTGGTCGGCCATGTCGAGGAGTTGGCTGATCGGCACGGTTGCCGGCGCTGGCGGCGTATCGCGGCTGACGAGAACCGCGAGGCTAAGGCAGGTGATGAAAAAGACGAACGCCGCGACGAACCAGACCCGACGAGGCAGCGTCTGGATTCGCCGCCAAAGACTCTTCATGCAGATATCCCCGTTTCCTACACGTGCATGGCTCGAATCGGACCGCGAGCGAAACGAGACGCGACCTCAGTCGGGATCGGAGTCTCGTGCTCCCGGTGCCTTACCAATCAAGCCACCGTTGGACAAAAGAGGCAGACCGTCCACCAGTGGGTGCCAGAGACTAGCGGCAAAAATTCAACGGAATTATAACACGGCGTCGCGGTCAGGGACCAATCGTGTCGGAGAGCATCTCGTCCAGGGCGAGCGAAAGGCCGCCAAACGCCCCGCCAAGCTGGCCGATCTCGCAGTAGGTGGTGTGGCCACCCTCGTAGGTCGCCTCCACGCAGAGGCTGTGCGGCACGCCATCGGTGAGATCCGGGGACTCGGCGGGAATGCTCGCCGGGAGCGCGAGCAGGTCGGTCACGCCGTGGATCGGACGCTTCACCCGCGCGCCCTTCTTCCGGTCGGCATCCCCGAAGAGATACTCGACCCAGATCTGTAATTTGACGATCTTCCGACTCGCGGTGGTTGCCAACGAAGTCTCCTGTACGGCCGAATGTGCGGCGGATTACGCGGTGCGGCTCGCGATCACCACGGTCCGCTGAGTGTAATCGTGCTGCAGGGGAAGCCAGGCGCCGGCGCAGGTGATGAGGGTCAAGACCTCACGCGGGGTCGGCTGGAGGACATTCGTGTCGTCGTTGGCGACGTTTTGGACGGTGTCGACGGTGTAAGTGACGACCGCCGCCTTGGTGTAGATTCGAACCGTGTCACCACGCTTCAAGCTCGCGATGTTCGCGAACACGTCGCCGCTCGAGATGCTCTCGACGTGGCCCGCCAGGACGACGTTGTTGCCCTGGAGGGGCTGGGCAGTTCCTTCCAGGTGACCGGCGGCGAACTTGGGAATTTCCCACTGGCCGTTCACGACCGGCGCTTCCTTCACCACCGCATCGAGGTGAATGCTGGGTGCGACGATTCGCTCGGCCGGATAAATCACCGGCGCCGGGGTTGGGGTCGCGGTCGCGATTGCCCGGGTGGGCTGCTCGCGCACCGAGGGGGTCGCGGTGCTTAGCTCGGTCGTGGCAGCCACCGCGACCGGCGCCGACGTTGGCGTCGCGGTGGGTACTGGCGACGGGGTCCAGGCGCCGGTGATAGCTGGCTTGAGGCTGGCTGCTTCACGGTTCGCCCGGGCCTGCTCGTAGGTGCTGTAACCGTACACCGCGCCGGTTCCGAGCAGGAGGACCACGCCGACCACGATGAGGCTGTTGCTCAACCAGAGCAGCACCGGGCGGATCATCCGCGACACCCTCCGGAACGTTCTTCGTTTACGTATAAGTATACGATGGAGTTGGCCGATCGTTTCATTCGGGTAGGTCCTCGCGACCGACGAGCGAGGCGAGCGTGTCCGCATCGCTCGGGGTGAGCGGGGCTCGCTCGAGGAGGTCGGGGCGGCGCTCGAAAGTCCGTCTCACCGCCATGGCGCGGCGCCAGCGCGCGATGGCCTGATGATCGCCCGACAGAAGCACGCTCGGCACGGTCCAGCCACGGAAGGTGGCCGGGCGGGTATACTGGGGATATTCGAGCAAGCCGCTGCTGATCGACTCCTCTTTCAGCGATTCGGCGGCGCCGAGGACGCCGGGGATGAGACGAGCCACTGCGTCTACCACGACCATGGCCGGTAGCTCCCCGCCGGTCAGGATGAAGTCGCCGATCGAGATTTCGTCGGTCACCAGGTGCTCATGAACGCGCTCGTCGACGCCCTCGTAGTGGCCGCACACCAGCACGAGGTGATCCCGCCGGGCGAGGTCTTCCGCGACCCCCTGGTTGAATAGCCGCCCGACCGGCGTGAGCATGATCACGGTGGGCGGGCCGGCCCATCCTTCACGCCGGGCCTCGCCGATAACGGTCTCCACGGCGTCGAAGATGGGACGCGCCTTCATCACCATTCCCGCGCCGCCGCCAAACGGATAGTCATCGGTCGTGTGGTGTCGGTCGGTGGCGTAGGCGCGAATGTCGTGGACGCGAATGGTCAACAGCCCCGCGTCCGTCGCCCGCTTGAGCACGCTGATCCCGAACGGTCCCTGGAACATTTCCGGGAAGATCGTCAGAACGTCGAAGCGCGTCATCCCTTGAACCACTCCTGCTCCAGGCGGGAGACGTCGCCATGCGAACGGAGGAGATTGATCTGCTGGTCGATGGCCCGCAGGAGCTTTTGGTCGCCGGTTCGGACCGCGAGGACGAACGGCGAAGACGTTAAACGCCGTGGCTCGGCGACGACTCCGGGGATCTGGTGAGCCCAGATCGCGCCGGTTACGGCGTCGACGATGGCGCCGCG
>JAJPKB010000293.1 GCA_021323915.1 Chloroflexota bacterium
CCGTGACGCCATCCTCCGCGCCGCCGGTCCTGGCGGCGTCTGCTCTGGCTACCCCCTCGCCGAGCGTCGCCGCGGTCGTTGCCGCTTCACCGTCGGCCGCCGCGTCGCCCACCACGGTTCCCGCCACGCGGATTCCCACGCCAGCGCCGACCGCGGCCCCGATGCGGACCCCGGAATCCGCCATCTGGCCGGTTTTCGACGTCGATTCCGGTCGTTCCGGGAACAACACCACGGAGCACCTGATCGGACCGGACGACGTCGGCAAGCTTCGCGTCCTCTGGCGTCAGGCGCTGCCCGACGTCGCTGATTCGACCCCGGTCTACCGTGACGATCGGCTCTATCTGACGCTGCGCGGTGGCGGCACCGCCGCGTTCGACGCGCGAACCGGTTCTCTGATCTGGTCGAAGTGGACGTCCGGGCCGAAGATCACCAACTCCTCGCCGGCCCTCGACCCGTCGGGAAAGTGGATCTATTCGTACGGCCTCGACGGCTACGTCCACAAGTACGACACCTCCAACGGGCAGGAGGTGAAGGGAAATGGCTGGCCGGCTCAAGTGACTCGGCTGACGTCGGTCGAGAAGGAAAGCTCAGCGCTCAACCTGGCGAATGATCGACTCTACGTCACGACCAGTGGTTACATCGGCGATCAGGGCCACTACGATGGCCACCTGGTGGTCGTCGATCTGGCGACCGGCGGAACGACCGTCTTCAATAGCCTTTGCAGCGACGTCCGAAGCCTGCTGGTGGATCAGCCCGATCAGAAGAACTATTGCGACGCGGTTCAGTCGGGCGTCTGGGCGCGGGCGGGCGCGGTCGTCGATCCGACGACCGGCAACGTGTTCTTCACCACCGGAAACGGCCCCTGGAACGGCACCACGAACTGGGGCGACAGCGTCGTCGAGCTGAGCGGAGACGGGCATTCGCTCGTCGATAGCTATACCCCGACGAACCAGGCCGAGCTGAACGACCAGGACGTCGACCTCGGGAGCACCGCGCCGGCGCTGCTGCCGGAGCAAGTTCGGAGCAAGACGCCGTTGCTGGCGGTTCAGGGCGGCAAGGATGGCGAGCTGCGACTCCTCGATCGACGGAACCTCAGCGGGAAGGGCCGGGCCGGTCAGCTCGGGGGCGAGCTACAAATTATCGACGCGCCGGGACGGTGCGACGTCTTCACCGCGCCGGCGGTCTGGACGGCTCCCGATGGACAGACCTGGCTGCTGGTCACAACGAATTGCGGGATGGCCGGCTACACCCTCACGACCGACGCCAGCGGGCGGAGCCGGCTGGTCGCGCGCTGGCAGGAGAGCGCGGGCGGAACCTCGCCGATCGTCGCCAACGGCGTGCTCTACGTCGCTCGCAAGGGTACGGTCGAGGCTCGCGATCCGGCGACCGGGCGGCTGCTCTGGTCGAGCGCCCACTCCGCCCCGAACGGAGCCATCGCCGACGTCCACTGGGAAAGCCCGATCATCGTCGACGGCCGCCTTTTCATCTCGGACCAGAGCGGAAACCTGACGGCGTTTGGGGTGCCCGCCGGATAGGCGGTATAATTTCTTTGAGAAGTAAGCCCAAGCTCCGGATTCCTGAGATCTGATTCTCGGAGGCGCCTTGCTCGACGGACTCCCCATCGACCACGTGGCCATCGCGGTCCGCGATACCGCCGATGCGCTGCGTCTGTACGTGGACGTGCTCGGACTGCGGGCCGAGGCGACGACGATCGCCAGTGGCGAGAACCTCAAGATCACCTTCCTGAACGGGGCGAACACCCGGATTGAGATCCTCGAGCCGTTGCCCGGCGACTCGCCGGTCGGCCGCTTCCTGGAGAAGCGCGGCGAAGGGATGCACCACGTCTGCTTCAGCGTGCCGGACCTGCCGGCGATGCTCGGGGCGCTTGCCCGCGCGGGATACGATCTGGTCGACGAGCATCCCCGCGTCGGCGTTCACGGCGAGCTGCTGGCATTCGTCCATCCGAAGTCGACGAACGGCGTGATGATCGAGCTCTATCAGCAGGGCTAATGGTCCGTCAAGGCGGGGGCGTGGGGCATCCCCTACGAATTCTCTCTACCCGGGGCGGGGTTGGAGGGGTGTTGACCCCTCGAAGATAGATTGACCGAGCACGCGAGGGAAAATCGACCGCGCGACGGGGCGCGGCGGAAAGTTGGACCAATGGCGGTACACCAACGGAGCAGGAGCCCGAAGCCCGGCGGGCGATCGGCGGCTCAGCCGACGCCGCGCCGGCGGGAGGACGTCGAGTCAGCTCGCCAGCGCTGGGAAGAGGAGATTCTCCGTCCGACGATCGAACGACGACCGGAGCGTAAAGCCGAGGTCACGAATCTTTCCGAGATTCCCATCGAGCGCCTCTACACCCCGCTCGATCGCGTCGGTCGGTCGTACGTCGACGAGCTCGGGTTTCCCGGGCAGCCTCCGTTCACCCGGGGCGTCTACCCGACGATGTACCGCGGACGACTCTGGACGATGCGGATGTTCGCCGGCTTCGGCTCAGCCGAGGAGACGAACCGGCGCTTCAAGTTTCTGCTCGAACAGGGTCAGACCGGTCTCTCGGTCGCGTTCGATCTCCCGACGCTCTACGGCTACGACACCGACCACCCCAGCTTCGCCGGCGAGTTCGGTCACTGCGGCGTGGGCATCTCCACGCTCGTCGACATGGAGCTTCTCTTCGACGGAATCCCGCTGGATCAGGTGACGACCTCGATGACGATCAACGGCCCGGCCGCGGTCATCTGGGCCATGTACCTGGTCGTCGCCGAAAAGCGCGGTATACCGATGAGCAAGCTCGGCGGCACGCTCCAGAACGATATTCTAAAAGAGTACATCGCTCAGAAGGAGTACATCTTTCCGCCCGGTCCGTCGCTGCGGCTGGTGACCGACACGATCGAGTTCGCGACCCGTCACCTGCCCAAATGGAACCCGATCTCGATCAGTGGCTACCACATCCGCGAAG
>JAJPKB010000552.1 GCA_021323915.1 Chloroflexota bacterium
GTAGAGACCGGGCTGTATTTTGGATTAGGCGAAGCCGAATTTCTAGTTTGGCAACTGATAAGCGATGGCGCCACCGAGGAGCAAATGGTTGCCTCCCTTCACGACACCTACGAGGTTGGCGCAGACCAGTTACGCGAAGACATCCACGACTTCTTGACTACGCTAGAGGAACGCGGACTCATCGAGACGACCCAGGAGGGGTAACGGGGGAACATTCTCAACGTTGCGAGTAGTCCGGTGAGTTTCGGTCGTGGAAACGAAGCCGTTACGGAAGCCGATAACGTAGCACCTCGACAAAGAGAGGATTTGGGAGTCTTCCCCAAATCCTCCCCTTCTGGAGCGGGGAAGGTTCCCGCCGGGGAAGGGGGCCAGAGGGTAGAGAGTAGGGCACCAGTGCCGAATCGGTACCCTGATTTTGGGCTAGCGCCGCCAAATGGTGCGTCGGCGAAGGCTTATAGCCTCTACGGGCAGTCGGTTCAAAGCGATATTCCTCTGCCAATCCGTCGCCGCACGGCCGAGTTTGCCTCGTTCGACTGGCGATTCCGTCAGGCTCGGGGCTCAACCGAGGTGACGTCGACAATGGTGGAGGCCGCGCGGTTGCGGTGCCCCGATCATGGCAACACGATCGCCGCTCGGTTCCAAAGCGAAGATAGTATCTGGATACGGAATCCCTCTGCCGCCTTGTTTCGCATATCTCACGACGGAACGAACGTCGACGTCTACGCGGATGAGCCGTGCGATGAGAACTTTCTGGCCCTTGCCTTGATTAGCGAAGTATCGGTGTTCCTCCTGCAAATGCAGGGGGTTCCAACGCTTCATGCCAGCGCCGTGGGCACATCCGCGGGAGCCCTGGTGTTCGTCGGTCCCTCCGGCCAGGGAAAATCGACGATCGCTGCATCCTTGCTGCGGCGCGGCTTTCCGCTCGCGACCGATGACAATCTACCTTTACGCCTCGTGCATGGTCGGGTCCTGGGTGGGCCAAGCGTGCCGATGATGAAGATCCTCGACGACACGGCACAACATGCATCGGTCCTTCGGACCGAATCAGATTGTCTTACCTGGGGACGGAAGAAGGTCGTTCCCCTGGATGAAGCCCAGGACTTCGTCGACGAGGCAGTTCCGGTTCGGGCGGTCTATCTCCTGAGCCGGTACACGCCGGAATCTCGCCAACCGAATGAAATATCGATCACCGACATCGCCGCTCAACCGGCGATCAACGTGCTGCTTGCCCAGACATCGTACGGCGCTCTGTTCCTTCCCCGCGAAGTGGCCCGCTTCCTTCCGCTGTACGCCAGGCTCGTCCGCCAGGTTTCAGTGCGGATGCTGGCGTACCCTGATGGGTTCGAATACGTCGACGCCGTGTGCGACAGCATCCTGAGGGACGTGGGGATCGCATGAGTGGACTGGCTGCCATCTTTCGACGCGACAACGGCCCCGTGGGGGAGCGCGACGTGGCGAAAATGCTGGAGGCGGTACCCTATCGTGGCGCCGACGGGCAGTTGTCCAAAAGCTTTGGAAGGGCAGCTCTTGGCTACGCGAAGCTAACGATCACCGAGGAAGACGTCGCCGATCGGCAGCCGGTTTCGAGTCCTCGGTCTGGCTGGGCGCTCGTGGGAGACGTACGCCTGGATAACCGCCGTGAGCTGCTGGCGCGATTATCGGATCCGCCTCGGGGTTCGGCAAGTGACGCCGAGGTCATGCTGGGTTGCTTGGAAGCCCGGGGACTCGATGTAATTTCCGACTTTATCGGCGACTTCGCGTTCGTTGCCTGGGATAGCCGGAACGAGCGAATGATTGCCGCGCGCGACACGAGTGGACAACGAACGTTGTACTATCGTTGCGACTCGCGCGTCTTTGCCGCGGCATCCGAGATTCATCAACTCTTCCAGGATTCGTCGGTTCCGATTGCCCCGAACGAGGACGCGATCCGCGACTTCCTGACCCCGACGAATGTTTTCCACAACCGCCGAGATCAAGCTAATACCTTCTTCGCGGGGATATTCGCCGTTCCGGCCGGCCACGCTCTCGTCGCCACTCGCGACACGATCGCCGTCCGCCCGTTTTGGCAGCTCAATTCTAAGCAGTTGCGCTATCGCGATGAGCAGGATTACTTCGAGCGCTTTCGCGAAATACTGTTCGAAGCGGTCCAAGCCCGCCTGCGCAGCATCTATCCGATCGGAGCATTTCTGAGCGGAGGCCTCGATTCCTCCACGGTGGCGTGTGTCGCACAGGAGCTTTACCGTCAGGGCCGAGCAGAGGACCGGGGATTCACGACCTTCAGCATCGTTTTTGAGGGCCTGGAGTGTGACGAAAGAGACCTTATCGGCGATGTCCAGGCAAAATACGGGCTGAATTCGAAATTGTTGCCGGCATCAAATCGGGTTCAGTCACTTAACCTCACGCCGACCGGCTTCCTGGGCGGGCCAACCAAAGCAAGCTCGGAGACCGCACCGGTCGTCGAAGCCGCGTACTCGAGCGGAATTCGCGTCCTTCTGTCGGGAGACGTCGGCGATGCGGCAATCTTCGGCTCCGCGCTGGCCTTTGATTCCTTGATTCGTCAGTTGCGCCTGCGCGAGCTGCCGCGATTTCTACAGCTGTATCGCCAGTGGTTCGGCGAATCATGGCGGAAGATCCTCGTGCTTCACGGCTTGCTCCCACTGCTGCCGGTTGGCGTCAATCGGCAGATTCGTTCGTGGTACGCTCGGCGATCTCATCGACGCGACCCGTTCGGCGGTATTCCTTACTGGTTGGACGATCGAGTCAAAGAGGTGGTGAGTCGTCGCGAGTTAGAGCTGCGGCTGCTGGAGGAGCGAGGTCGCCGGTTCTCGAGCTCCTCGCGCGAGGCTGATTATCGGGCACTCTTTCCTCCGGAAGTCGGCCACAATTACGCCGGTTGGCCGATTCAAAACTTTCGTCCCTTCGCCGACCGGCGCCTGCACGAGTTTCTTCTCTCGATCCCACCAGAGCTCAAGTTCCGACCGCATCCCTCGTCGGACGAGCATTACGCGGCGGCGAAGCGAATCGTCCGGGAGTCGATGCGCGGGATCTTACCGGAGAGCATTCGGACCCGCTTGAAGCCCACCCACTTCGCCGCGATGTTTGATCAAGAGATCCAGCGAGAGTGGTCGGTGTACGAAGCGGCATTCGGTCCCGGCACTCAGGCTGAAGTGGCTCAACAGGGCTACGTCGACGGCGCGAAGTTCTGGAAGCGCCTGAACGACCTGAAGTTTGGCTTATGGGGTTGGGACTTCCTGTACATCCATCGGATCATGTGGCTCGAAACCTGGCTTCGGTCACTTCGTCAGCCCAGACAACAGCTCGTTACGGTACGTTCGGCGGCGGCATCAGTCACCGCGGGTTGACAAGTTACTCATGATTGTTTACTCACTTACCATTGGGAGTCGAGGCGAACGTCCATTGGACGAGGCTTTCGCACGGTCTAACGTCTCGTTCCGCCGGGCGTCCCGGGGCAGAGGTGGCCCGGCTGACCAAATTTGGCCCGGAAAAGGAGGTGAAGAGGAATGAAGCGAACATACGCTGGCCTGCGTCTCGTCGAGTACGGAAGGTTGGACGAGATCACGCTGGGCACGGGCGGGACCCTTCCCGATTTCGTCGGAACCAATATCGTCAACAACAACTGCGGAACTCAGACGTTCACTGGCTCAACCAACGGTACCACGTCCGTGTTCAGTCGGACGTCTTGCTCTAGCTCTTAAACCGTTGGCTAGCCGTGACGTTGCCAATACGGCGACGCCGACCATCAGGTGGGGGCGCGGATCAGCAGTGCGAAGGTGCCGATTGGCGCCCCCCACGAGATTCACGTACGTCGCGCCATGGCGGGGAACGATTTCCCGCCGGGAGTTTCCGTGGGATTGCTTATCCGATCAGTGGTCGATACCGCTGGACCGCGACGGGTTTGGATTACCCTCGTCTTACTGACCGCGACGATTCCGCCCCTGGTCGTCGGTCTGCCGCTCGTCGAAAAGCAGCTCATCGACGGCGTATTTCTTGCCCACCGACCGGACAAGCTGCTGGGGTTGCTTGGAATCTACGCCGGCCTCTGGGGATTCTCGATCGTCGCGAGCACGGCTCGCTCGACGCTGGGAGCGTATCAAGGAGAGCTGGTCATTCAGCAGTTCCGACAGCGTCTCCTTGCCCACGCGGCGGACCTGTCTCTCGCTTACTGGCACCGCGATCACACCGGTCGACTGTTGGCCCTCTACCACAACGATGTCTCGCGCATGACCGGACTTTTCAGCGCCACGGTGGTCGCCGGCACGTCGTGCGTTGTCGGTGTATTACTCGGCGGCGGCGTCATGTTTCAGCTCAACTGGCAGCTCGCCATTGTCACCACGCTCGCCCCTCTCGTCGCTGGCGGCATCTCCTTCGTGCTCACCCGCCCACTCCGATCACTTGCGCGACGCGCGCAAGACAAGGCGGAACAGTTGACCGAGCAGCTCGAGGAGAACCTCTCCGGTTTGCGGGAGATCGTCGCCTTTGGGCGCGAGGCACTGCGTACCAACCAGTTTGCGACCGGTCTTCGAGAGCTCCTTCAACTTCGCATGCGAATCACGCTGGCGAATTCGGCCTTTGGTGTTGGCCAGAGCGTGTTTTCGTTCGCCGTGTTCCTGGCGATCCTCGGCTACGGTGGCTACCTGGTGTTGAATGGCAAGACCACCCTGGGCACCTTGATGGCAATGCGGGTTATATTCGATCAGACTTTTATGGCCGCGAAGCAGCTTGTCGGCCTGTCCCGTGACATCCAGATGGCGCTCGCGAGCTCCGAACGCGTCTATTCGTTCTTCGACGAGCGCGCCCCGATCGTCGACCGTGAAGACGCACGTGAGCTGCTCACCGTTCGAGGGGCCGTGACTTTTGACGACGTTTCCTTCGCCTATCAGACCGGACACACGATTCTCCATGATCTCTCCTTGAACGTCGAGCCCGGCGAAGTGGTCGCCCTGGTTGGCCCGAGCGGCGCCGGGAAGACGACCCTGGTCAGCCTGATCTCTCGCTTTTACGATCCAACTCTCGGACGTGTCCGGTTGGACGGCGTCGACCTGCGTGACCTGAAGCTCGCTTCGCTGCGTCGGCAGATCGGGATCGTCTTCCAGGACACGTTTCTCTTCTCCGCTACGATTCGAGAAAACATCGCGTTTGGTCGTTCCGACGCGAGCGATGCGGACATCATTAGAGCGGCACGACTGGCAAACGCCTGGGAGTTCATTGAGGGCCTTCCGAGTCAGCTTGACACCTGGGTCGGACAGCGAGGAGTCCAACTCTCCGAGGGTCAAAAACAGCGGATTGCTATCGCGCGCGCGCTGTTACGCGACCCGCGCATACTCATCCTTGATGAGCCGACGTCGGCGCTGGATGCCCGTTCCGAGTCGCTGCTTCAGTCGGCGCTCCAGAATCTGATGCGCGGACGAACGACGTTTATCATCGCGCACCGACTGGCGACCGTCCAGCGCGCGGACAAGATCGTCGTCCTCGAGGGCGGGCGTATCGTCGAGCAGGGCAGGCACGACACGTTGCTCGCGCGCCGCGGCCTGTACCGGGAATTGCACGACCTGCAATTCGCGGGTACCGAAGAAACTCCAGAAACCCGGAACGCCTTACCCTCCCTGGCCGGCTGACGAGAGTGGCCCGAAAGGGCTGGGTTTGGACGAGGACAGCACCGGAATGGTAGTAGACGACATCGATACCACGGTAAGCGCGACCTCTCCGGTCGTCGCCCGCGAAGAAGCCGGGAATTTTTACCACGCCGGTCGCTTCGCCGATGCCGAGGCGATCTGCCGACGGTTACTCAGCGCCAATCCCAGCGATGCCGATACTCTCGACCTGCTCAGTCGGATCACGCGGGCCTCCGGAAATCCCGTCATCGCGGAGGCATTCGCCCGTCGCGCGATCAAGGTCCAGCCTGACACGGCAGAGTTCCATCGGACCCTGGGCAAGGCGCTCCGGGCCCAGGGGAAGCTCGACGGGGCGATCGCGAGCTTCGAGCGCGCGATCGAGCTCGATCCGACTTTCATCAAGGCATACGTCAATCTCGGAGCGGCGCTTCGAGAGCGCGGTGAGCCGACGCGCGCGGACGCCTGCCTGCGCCGAGCCCTCGAGCTCACTCCGGATAGCGCGCCTGCCTATTTGCAGCTGGGCCTGGCCCTGGAGGATCAGTTTCAGTACGTCGCGGCGGAGGAGTGTCTTGAGCGCGCCGTCACCCTCGCGCCGGATGATTCCGCGGCCCAAGCCTGCCTGGCAGGGAATCGATTGAATCAGGGGCGAGTCGACGAGGCCATCGTCGGGTTCCGCGAGGCCCGCGCGTTGGACCCGGACTGCGCCGAAACGCACTCTAACATCCTATTCGTGTCGCACTATCTGCCGTCGTGCGATCGTGAGACGCTGTACGCCGAGGCGAGGGCGTGGGATGTCCGGTTTGCCGCCCCGCTCAGTGCAGATTTTCGTCCTCACACCAACCCGCCAGATCCCAACCGTCGCCTCCGGGTGGGCTACGTGTCGGGTGATTTTCATCGGCATCCGGTCGGCTACTTCCTCGAGGCGGTGTTGCACTCGCACGACAAGGAGCAGTTCGAGATCTTCTGCTACTCTGCCCATCGCAGCGCTGACGACCTCACCAAGAGGCTTACCCAGGCCGCCGACCACGCGCGGCTCCTGGCCGGGATCGACGACAAGTCGGTGGCCGAGGCGATCCGCCGGGATGGAATCGACATTCTTGTCGACCTCTCGGGGCACACCGGCTGGCACCGTCTGTTGATGTTCGCCCGTCGTCCGGCGCCGGTGCAGGTAACCTGGATCGGCTACTTTGATACGACCGGCCTTTCGTCCATTGACTACATTCTCCTCGATCATCACGTCTGCCCGCCAGGGGACGAACGATTCTTCAGTGAGCGGGTCGTGAGACTGCCCGATTCGTACCTGTGCTACGCGCCCCAGACGACCATCGACGTGGGACCACTTCCGTCATCGATGAACGGCTACGTTACCTTTGGATGCTTCAACAAGCTCGCGAAGGTGAACCACGAGGTGCGCGCCCTCTGGGCCCGGATTCTTCACGAAATTCCGGGCGCACGCCTGTGCCTCAAGGACGTCGCATTCACCGAGCCCGCCATTTGCCAAAGGTGGGAAGCGATGTTCGCGGAGCTGGACGTGGCTCCCGAGCGCCTGACGCTCCTCGGGCGAACGCCCTACGACGAGCATCAACAAGCCTACCGACAGATCGACGTCGCGCTGGATCCGTTCCCGTTCAACGGGGGGAC
>JAJPKB010000488.1 GCA_021323915.1 Chloroflexota bacterium
CCGATCGCTTCCAGTTTCTGGGCCTGGCGAAGCTGCTCTTCTAACTCTCGACGCTCCGTCACATCTCGGCAGGTCACGATGATCCCGTTCACCGCGGGGTCATCGAGGTAATTCGCTCCGACAACTTCAAAAGTTCGCCATCCCCGACTCTTGGTCCGAGAGCGCCACTCGCCTGAGAAGCGCTGACCGGTCAGCGGAACAAAGTGCGCGAAATTCGCTTGGGCGCTGGCTATGTCCTCGGGATGGACGAACTCGATGAAGGGATGGCCAATCATCTCATCGCCCGAATAGCCGAAAGTACGCTCGGCCGATGGACTGATATCCTGGAACGTGCCGTCGCGATTGATGACGGCGTACACGTCGTGGGTGCTTTCGATCAGCAAGCGATGGCGCCGTTCCCGCTGAACGACCTTGTGCTCGGCCTGCTGACGCTCGGCGACCTCGACGGCCAGCGCCTGATTGGTCATCTGTAAGCTCGTAACCAGGCGCGCCCGGGCGATCGCCGTGGCAGCGATGTCGGCCAGCAATTCGAGCATGGCCGCACTGTGTGGATGAATGCTCCCCTTGCCGGGAAGCATGTCGACCGAGATGAGCCCGAGGAGACTGTTATCGCCCCGCAGCGCAACCGAGGCGCAATTTGGGGGACCATCCGCGAGGATGAGCGCCTGATGAGGCCGGGCGTGCAAATCCGAAGGGACCTCGACGTGGAACACGACCACCTTCTCCCCTACCGTGACTCGGTCCGACGCGACAAATCTCCCGACCGGCACTCGCAGGGCGTGCTCATCCACCTCTTCCCCGTGCCACCCGGTTCCCCAGGTTCCGCGCACGAAGCCAGGCGTCTCCGAGTCGATCAGCCAGATGCCAGCCCGCGAGAAGCCGATGCGAACGAGACCGGCGCGAAGCAGGCGCAAGCAGCCATCGAGATCCGTGGATTGGGCCGCGGCTTCCGCGACCCCTCGCGCGAGCGCGAGATACCCGAAGTCGTGCGCTGAGCCTTTGTATGGTGCGCTCTCCGGGCGACGCTCCTCCGACAATTCCCCCTCCAACGTGCCGCGTCGATGCGTCAAGGATAGCAGGAGTCGATCGGATGGCCCACTCCCGCACGGTGCTTCGCCCACACGACGAAGGCGTGCGGGAACGGGCGTTGGCCCCGCCGGACAGCCGGCTTAGCCGCGTCGCTCGAGCAGCCCCTGGGAGCCGAGCCAGTTGCCGAACAGATCGATCCAGTGGTCGGACGGCAGGTTGTTCTTGAGCATGCCGAAGCCATGGCCGCCCTGGGCGAAGACGTGCAGCTCGACCGGATGGCCGGCCTCGCGCCACTTCGTGTAGAGCGGCAGGCCGTTGCGGACTGCCATGTCGTCGTCGCTGGCGAAGGCGAGGAAGAGCGGCGGCGCGTCGGACGGTACGCCGACGTCTTCCCACGGGGCGCCGTAGATCGGCGCGGCGAAGGCGGGACGGCTCGCCTCGTCGTGGCTCAGGGCGATGCCGCTGGTGATCGCGCCGCCGGCCGAGAATCCGATGATGCCGATCCGCTGCCGGTCCACGTTCCACTCGGCCGCGCGCTCGCGAACGATCGTCATCGCGCGCCGGGCATCGGCGATCCCGAACTCGCGGGCCTGGGCGATGACGTCGCGCATGCTCTCGCGACGGGCCTGCCGGTTCTGGCGGAACTCCTCGAATTCGGCCGGGTCCTCCGGGGTGTGGGCGACCCGGTACTTCAGCAGAAACGCGGCGATGCCACGCTCGACGAGCCAGCTCGCGACCTGGGTGCCCTCGTGGGCGATCGCCAGGAAGAGAAACGCCCCGCCCGGGCAGACGACGACCGCCGTGCCGGTCGCTCGGGCCGGGTCCGGCAGGTAAGCGGTCAAGGTCGGCCGGGTCACGTTGCGGATGAACTTGCTGTTGTACCGCGACATGAAGAATTCCTGCTCCGGCCAGGACCAGTCCTCGCTGCCGGGCGCCCCGTCGGGCCAGAGGGGAATCACGGTTCGTGAATCGAGCTTTTCCACGTTGTCTCCTTCCATCGGCCGGTGCCGGACGCGGCCGGGCCTCGGTCATCTCATGACGGTAACGAGGATAGCAAACGCCGGGGCATCCGGCCAGCCGGGGACACGTCACCGTCCCAGCGATCTGTCATCCGCGTTGAGCTGGCCGATCAGCCGGTTGGCCTCGGCGGCCACCGCCGGGACGCGGCTTCGCGAGTAACGCTCGAGGGTCCGCCGCTCGCGATCGAAAAGCGGACGCGCGGACGCGACGAGCTGATCGTGGCTCGGGCCCGAGGTCTGGGCGATCTGCACGGTCGCCGCGTTCGACGCCTGGACCATCCCCACCGCCAGCGTCAAGAGCACCGCCGGCCCCTTGCGCAGCTGCTCCGCGGTTTGTAGCTCCTGCAAACGCCGGTTTGCCGTCCGCAGATGGTAGGCGGCCTTGCCGTCCGCGCCGCGGGTGAACACCTGGGCGACGTTTTCCTGGGCCTGCTTGACAGTGTACAACGGGCTGTCCGGAAGCGTGTTCTGAGACGCCTCGACCAATCCGAATCCCGAGAGCAGCAGCACCAGCACCACCGCCAGCGGCACCAGCAGGTTCTGGAGGAAGCCGAGCGGCCCTCGTGACCACGCCGCGCGCTGGCGATCGGCCCGCGCGGTCGCGACGCGGCTGGCGAAGCGCTGCCGCGCTCGCGCGGAAAACGCGGGATTCGGATCCGTCGCCAACGCCTGGGCGCGGGTCACGATCGGCAGCAGCCGCGTCAGCTCGGCGGCGTGCGTCGGATAGGCTGCCAGGCAGCTATCGATCGTTTCGCCACGCGCCAGGCGCTGTCGGCATTGTTCCAGGACCTCTTCGATTGACTGGCTCATCGGTTTGCCTCGAATGAATCACCGGCGCTCAGGCATTGACCCGGTCGAGAATACGGCCGAGCGACTGGATCGCGCGGTGCTGGAGCTGATTGATCGCGCCGATGCTCTTGCCCAGGACCGCCGCCGCGCGCGCGTTGTCGTACCCCATCGCGAACTTCATCACGATCACCTCCCGCTGCTCCGGGCTTAGCTCGGTCAGGGCCTCCCGGAGCGCCCGGTCCTCGTCTCGGCGCAGCGCCAATTCTTCCGGCGTCGGCGCGTCGTCGCCGATCTCGAGGTCCGGATCCAGCGGCTCGGTCGGCCGGCGGTACTGACGCCGCAGGTGGTCGGCGATCTTGTTCCGAGCGATCTGAAAAAGCCAGGCGAGCAGGCCTGCCTCGTCGTGCGCCCGCAGGCTTCCCACCGATTGAAGCGCTCCGGCGAACACGTCTTCGGTTATGTCTTCCACGTCGGCGGAGGAGGACATTCGAGACGAGACGTACCGGTACACCTGGGGAAAGGCAAACTGATACAGGTGGTCCCAGGCGTCAGAATCGAGTTCTCGCGCGCGATCGATCCACGCGGCGAGCTCTTGCTTGGGCACTAACCTCTCCCGAGAGGACGGCGTCGCCGAGTCGGCGTCGAGAACTTTCCGGTGCTCATGTATCGTAGTCGCTCAACCGACCGGAAATGTACGGATCCTCGACGACTGAGACGCTGGCCTGACCGGCGGCCGCGGTCGACGCTCACGATAACAGCTTCGCGGCGCCGGCGCCAGAAGGACTATTCCTCCCAAGAGCCTTACCTGGGGTGGCACCGGGCATCGTTCGCCACGGGGAGCCCGAAGGCGCGTGGGGCATCACGCGGGAGCGGCAGGCCTCGTCTTGGAGCGCGGGCGTCTCGCCCGGGGGAAACCGGACGCAGGCGGGCGAGGCGCCCGCGCTCCCGGTTGGGTGCCTGCCTACGACTCCGCGGTAGTCCCGGACGCGCCGGTTCGCTTGCGGTGAGCCCACGCCTGGGGTATCCTGTCTGAGCTTCGAACGCGGAACGCTCCGGACGTCGACCGATCGCCGCTGGCCCCCGCATCGTTCGAGATCGAAGGATAACCCGAATCTCTGGTGGGGAGTATGGGCTCGATGGCCTACCGGTCACTCGCCGACAGCTTGCGGCATCGATTGAATCTTCCTTACCCGCCCGTCGCCATGGCGCGCGTGGCGAGTCCGCCCGAGGGCGTGGCCTCCGCCGGCGAGCCGGTCCCGTCCGCCTGTTCCTTCTGGCGTCTCGCCGAGCAGCGGGTCTTCTACGCCAGCGCCGACGACCACTTCGGCTGCCCGGTCGGGGCGATGGTGATGGGATTCGAGCTGCCGCCCGCGAAAGTCCAGGGGCTGATGGGGCTGGTCGGGGACATGTGCAAGGGCTCGTATCTGGACGAGGCCGAGGTGGCGCACATCGCCAGGTTCGCATCGCCGGCCGCCGGGATCGTCTACGGACCGCTGGCCGACTTCCCGCTAGAACCGGACGCCGTGCTGATCTGGACGACGCCCGCCCAGGCGATGGTGCTCCAGGAAACGACCGGGGCGACGCGCTGGGGGAGCGACCTCGCCGGAGGTCTGTTCGGGCGCCCCACTTGCGCGGCGCTTCCCGCCGCGGTCGCCGGTGGCCGGACCACGATGTCGCTCGGGTGCATCGGCATGCGCACCTTCACCCGAATCCCGGACGAGTGTCCGCTGGTCGCGATTCCCGGCTCCCGCCTGGATAACCTGGAGGAGCGGCTTCGCACGACCGCTGACGCAAACGCGCGGATGCGGGAGTTCTACGTCGGTCGAATGCTAAAATAGTTTAGGCGGAGAACGGAAAGGGTCACGGCGTGAAGAAGTGCCCGGGCGCATCTCTCACGTCTGCCACTCTTCTGAAAGCTCCCCGGCGACACCGCATCGGGAGGGATCGATGAGGCAGATCAACCGCGTGGCCGTGATCGGGGCCGGTACCATGGGCGCCGCCATCGCGGCCCACCTCGCCAACGCCGGGCGTCAGGTCCTGCTGCTGGACGCGGTTCCCACCGAGCCGACCGCCGCGGAAGCGGCCCGCGGGCTGAATCTCGCCCAGCCGAGCGTTCGGAATCGCCTCGCCCTGGCCGGACTCGAGCGGGTGAAGAACGCCCATCCGCCCGCGCTTTTCACCGCCGACACCGCGCGGCTGATCACCCCGGGCAACGTCGAGGACGACCTTGGCCGGCTTTCCGAGGTCGACTGGATCGTCGAGGCGATCACCGAGCGCCTCGACGTGAAGCGCCCGTTGTTCGAGCGGATCGACCGGGTGCGCCGACCGGGCACGATCGTCAGCAGCAACACCTCCGGCCTGCCGATCGGTCAGCTCGCCGCGGGTCGGTCGAGTGACTTCCGCGCCCATTTCCTGGGCACCCACTTTTTCAATCCGCCGCGCCAGATGAAGCTCCTCGAGGTCACCCCGACCGCCGATACCCTGCCCGAGATCACCGCGACGGTCCGAGAGATCGGCGAGCGCGAGCTGGGCAAGGGCGTCGTCATCTGTAAGGATACGCCGAATTTCATCGGCAACCGACTGTTCACCTTCGACATCGTCTTCGCGCTGGCCTACGCCGTCGAGCACGGCTACACCGTCGAGGAGATCGATCTATTGACCGGCCCGTTGATCGGCCGGCCCCGCACCGGCACGTTCCGGCTGCTCGATCTGATCGGCCTGGACGTGATGTCGCTGGTGGGCGACAACCTTTACCCGAACATCCCGAACGACGAAAGCCGCGAGCTATTGAAATCGCCCCCGATGACCGGACTGGTGAAGCCGATGATCGAGCGGGGCTGGCTCGGCAACAAGTCCCGCGTCGGGTTCTACAAGGAGGTTCGAGATTCCAGCGGCCGCTCTTTCTGGGCGCTGGACCTCGAGCGCCTCGAGCACCGGCCGCCAGCGCCGCCGAATCTAGAGTCGGTGGCGGCGATCCAGCAGGAGCGAGATCTCCCGACCCGCCTGCGCCGGCTCGTCGCGCTCGACGACCGGGCCGGCCAGTTCACCCGGGCGATCCTGGCCAATTTCCTCGGCTACGCGAGCCGCCGCCTTCCGGAGATCGCCGACGACGTCCAGTCGGTCGACCGCGCGATGCGCTGGGGCTTCAACCACCAGCTCGGGCCGTTCGAGATCTGGGACGCGCTGGGGCTGGCCGAGGGGCAAAAGCTGATCGAAGCGAGCGATCCGCGCGGCGTCGCGCCCTGGGTCGAACGCATGCGGGCCACCGGTCGGACGGGATTCTACCAGGGATCGACCTACTGGAGCGTCGCCGGCGCCATGGCTGCCGAGAACGAGGCGTCGCCGTTCGAGCTCGATCTACCCACGCTCAAATCCGCGACAGGCGTCGCGATCGAGAACGCCGGCGCGTCCCTCGTCGACCTCGGCGACGGCATCGCCGCGCTCGAGCTTCACACCAAGATGAACACCCTCGACGATGCGATCGTCGAGATGATCCACCGCGCGCTCGACCGGGCCCGGCGGGACTTTCGCGGTCTGGTGCTGACCGGCGCGGGCGCCAACTTCAGCGCCGGCGCGAACCTGGCGAACTTCGCCGCGCTGATCGACGGCGGCCGCTGGGACGCCATCGATCGGACGATCCGTGGCGTCCAGGACGCGTTTATGGCCCTGCGGTTCAGCCCGGCGCCGGTGGTCGCCGCGCCGTTCGGCTGGACGCTGGGCGGCGGGGCCGAGCTCGCGATGGCGGCCGATCGAATCGTGGCCGCCGCCGAGACCTACGTCGGTCAGGTCGAGGTCGGGGTGGGACTGATTCCGGCGGCCGGCGGGTGCAAGGAGCTGGTGCGCCGGGTCATCAGCCCGGTCGCCTCGACGCGTCGCCCTGGGCCGCGGAGCGCCCTGGAGCAGGTCTTCAAGCTGATCGCCCAGGGCAAGTCGAGCGGGAGCGCCGCCGAGGCGCGCGAATGGGGTTTCCTCACCGCGCAAGACCGGATCGTGATGAACCCTGACCACCTGCTCGCCGTCGCCAAGCGCGAGGCGATCGCCCTGGCCGACGCGGGATACCGGCCGCCGGCCCGCGAGGCCAGCGTCTACGCGGCCGGTCGCGACGCGCTGGCCGCCCTGAAGGTCGACGTCTTCCTGTACCAGGAGGCCGGCTACGCGTCGGCATACGATGCCGAGCTGGCGAACCGGGTCGCCAGCGTCATCTGTGGTGGCGAGCTGTCCGAGCCGACCTGGGTGGACGAGCAGTACCTGCTCAACCTCGAGCGGGACACGTTCGTCCAGCTTTGCCAGCACCCAAAGACCCAGGAGCGGATTCGTCACTTTCTTTCCACCGGAAAGATGCTTCGGAACTAAGACCGGAGGTTAATTCCTTGGTCGCGCCCTCGGCCAAATGTAGGTAGGGTCGGTCGGTTGTCTGCTAGCCGCGGGAGTCAGCTCGGCGCGGTGGGACCTCGCTACCGCGCGAAAGAAGGGAAACATGAAAGAAGCTGTTGTCGTCACCGCCGTTCGCACGCCGGTCGGCAAGGCGCCTCGGGGGAGCCTGCGGACCGTTCGACCCGACGAGCTGGCCGCGACCGCGATCCGCGCCGCGGTAGACCGCACCCCCGGGCTGGATCCGAAGCAGGTCGAGGACGTGATTCTGGGCTGCGCCATGCCCGAGGCCGAGCAGGGAATGAACGTCGCTCGGATCGCCACTTTGCGGGCCGGTCTCGGCTACCAGGTTCCGGCCCAGACGGTCAACCGCTTCTGCTCCTCCGGACTTCAGGCGATCGCCCTCGCCGCGCAGCAGATCATGTGCGGGATGGGCTCGGTCCTGATCGCCGGTGGCACCGAGTCGATGAGCATGGTGCCGATGTCCGGCAACGACTTCGCGCCGAACCCCTGGCTCGCGGACAACTATCCCGCGGTCTACATGAGCATGGGACTGACCGCCGAAACCCTCGCCCGCGAGTTCCACGTCGCCCGCGAAGACGCCGACGCGTTCGCCCTCCGAAGCCACCAGCGGGCGGTCGCCGCGCTGGATGCCGACCGGTTCGCCGCGGAGACCGTTCCGATCGAGATCGAGCAGGTCAAGCCCGGCCCAGGTGGCCCGGTCCGCTCGACCAGCAGGTTCGCCGTCGACGAGGGGCCGCGCCGCGATACCTCGCTTGAAGCACTGGCCCGATTGAAGCCGGTCTTTCACGCCAACGGCACGGTGACCGCCGGAAACTCCTCGCAGACCAGCGACGGCGCGGCGGCGGTGGTTCTCATGGAGGGCGAGACCGCTCGGTCGATCGGGTTGAAGCCGCTGGCGCGGTTCGTCAGCTTCGCGGTGGCCGGGGTGCGGCCCGAGATCATGGGCATCGGTCCGGTCGCGGCGGTGCCGCGGGCGCTCAAGTTCGCCGGGCTTTCGCTTTCGGACATCGATCTGATCGAGCTGAACGAAGCCTTCGCCGCCCAGGCGCTCGCCGTCTGCCGGGAGCTCGGCCTCGACCAGGATAAGGTGAACGTGAACGGGGGCGCGGTGGCGCTCGGCCATCCGCTGGGCTGCACTGGCGCCAAGCTGACCGTCCAGCTTCTCCACGAGCTGCGTCGCCGCGGGGGACGCTACGGCGTCGTCACGATGTGCATCGGGGCCGGCATGGGCGCGGCCGGCGTCTTCGAAGCGCTGTAACCGGAGAGAGTAGATCTCACTGGAGGGGTTGGGCTCCCTCACTCCCTGCCCCCTCTCCCAGTGCGCGGGAGAGGGGTCTTGAGGATAGCATCTCCCTAAGACCCTTCCCCCGCGCACTGGGGTGGGCGTGTGAACGCCCCAGCGTCTGGGATCAGGTAGGGGATGAGGGAGCCCGGCCCGGTCCCAAACCTGAACACTCCCCGGGGGCAGGCCCCCGTGCCTGCCCGCGATCCCGGTGCCCAGCGCAACAGGTTCCGGGGCAGACACGGGGGTCTGCCCCTTCCGGATCCCGATCGGACGAGACACGTGGTCCAGTTTCAACATAATGCCGCGAATTGTCGCGTCAGATTAAACCCTGCAGTGAGGATCTAAGATCGAACGCAACCCGAACGCCCGCTCGCGGCGAACCGCCCTGGCCGATGGGCTTGGCCTGGCGGGGCTGTGCCTGCTGGCGGCTTGCGCTCCGGGCGCGCCGCCGGAGGTGACGTCAGACACTCGATCCACGCCCGCGCGGCGCCCGACGGTCGCGGTGCCGACGCGTCCGGCCGCCTCGGCCGCGCCCACGCCATCGCCCGTCCGGCCGACGACGGCCCGGCAAACGGCCGGCGCGCCTTCGGGGTCGCCGGCTCCGACGCCGCGACGCCTCGTCGCCTATTTCGCGGGGTGGTCGATCGATCGTGGCTACCACGTGTCGGACGTGCCAGCCGATCAGCTCGACCACCTCAACTATGCCTTTGCGCTGGTTACGGCCAAGGGCGCGTGCGCTCCGATGAGCCCGCGCGTCGACCGGACCAATCTGCCGGCCCTTCGCCAGCTAAAGGCGCGTTATCCTCACCTGCGCACGTCGCTGTCGGTCGGCGGCGCGGGAAACGCGAATCACTTCTCGGTGGTGGTGAAAAGCGATGCCGCCCTCCAGCGATTCGCGGCGTCCGCGGTTTCCCTGATGAAGCAGGGGGGCTTCGACGGCATCGACGTGGACTGGGAATACCCGTCGAGCGCCGAGAGTCAGGGCTTCACCAGGCTGCTCGCCGAGCTGCGCCGGCAGTTGGACGCGGCGGGCGCGGCCGATCGGACCCGCTACCTGCTGACCATCGCGGCGCCGGCCGGGCCGGCTCGCTACGCGGTTCTCGAGCTCGGACAGATCCACCAGTATCTCGACTGGCTCGGTCTAATGGCCTATGACTTTCACGGCACCTGGAGCACCGTCACCGACTTCGCGGCCCCGCTGTTCAGCGCTTCGGACGATCCGGCCCCGCTCCCCCAGCGCCTGGCTTACAACGCGAACGCGGCGGTTCAGGCCTACCTGCTCGCCGGGGTGCCGCCCGCCAAGATTGTCCTCGGCGCACCGCTGTACGGCAGCGGCTGGAAGGGCGTGCCGAGCGTCAACCACGGGCTTTTCCAGCCCGCGAAGGGCGTGCCCCCGGGGACGCGCGATCCGGGCATCTTCGCCTATCGGGATCTCGCGCAGAATTACGTCGGTCGGTACGGCCGATTCTGGCACGACGAAGCGAAGGCTCCCTGGCTGTACGATCCGACGGCCGGAATCATGATCACCTACGACGACCCGGAGTCGCTGGCCGCCAAGGCCGATTACGTCAAGTCACAGCGCCTCGGCGGTATGATGGTCTGGGAGCTCAGCACCGACGACGCTCAGCACGCGCTGGTGAGCGCGATCCGTACCCATCTGGGATAGCTTGCGCTGGTCGGGATGGCGGCACCCCGGCCTGACCGACGCCAAACTCTCTGCCCGAGGCGGGCGATGACGAAAGGACTGGAATCATGCGTCGAGCCCCGGTCACGGTTGACCCGACCGAGTCGATCTCGGTTCGGGCGCCCCTGGCCCTCGTCAGCGCGAACGTCCTGCTGGCGTTCCTGGCGCTGGTCAAATTCGCCCTTCACATGCTGGTCAGCGACAGCTACGGCTATTTTCGCGACGAGCTTTACTACATGGCGGCCGGTCGACACCTGGCGGCCGGCTACGTCGACTTTCCCGCGTTCATCGCCTTCCTGGCGGCGCTCGTCCACGTCACCCTCGGCGACTCGCTGATCGCGCTGCACCTGTTTCCGGCGGTGGCCGGCGCGCTGTTGGTCGCGCTGACCGGCCTGACAGCGCGCGAGCTCGGCGGCGGTCGCTTCGCCCAGGGGCTCTCTGCCCTCGCGAGCCTGGTCGTCGTCACCTATCTCGGCGTTGGCTCGATCTTTTCGATGGACGTGTTCGACGAGCTCTGGTGGACGCTCGCGGCTTACTTGCTGATCCGGCTGACAAAGCAGAGGCAGCCGCGTCTCTGGCTGCTTTTTGGCCTGGTGTGCGGCGTCGGCCTGACGACGAAGGTCACCATGCTGTTCTTCGGATTCGCCGTCGTCGTCGGACTCCTGCTCACCTCCAGGCGCGTGCTGCTGGCGTCGCGCTGGTGCTGGCTAGGCGGCGCGCTGGCGTTCCTCTTCCTCTTGCCGTACCTGTCGTGGAACCTGGCGAACGGCTGGCCAACCCTCGAGTTCTGGAGCCACTACGGGGGCAAGCTGGTCGGCATCTCACCGGTGACTTTCCTGCTCCAGCAGATCATCACGATGAACCCGGTCACCCTGCCGCTCTGGCTGGTCGGACTCTGGTTCCTCCTGTTTTCCAAGCCGGGGGCGCCGTTTCGCCACCTTGGCTGGACCTGGATCATCCTCTACGTCCTTTTCACGGTCAGCGGCGCCAAGTTCTACTTTCTGGCGCCGGCCTACCCGATGCTGCTGGCGGCCGGGGCAGTGACCGTCGAGCGCGTCACCGTCCGTCAAAGCTGGGGCTGGATCCGTCCGGTGTACGTCGGGCTGCTGGTCCTTGGCGGCGTGGCCGTCGCGCCGGTCGCGCTCCCTTTGCTGCCGCCAGCCACCTTCGGCCAGATCTACGGATTCCTGGGCGGTGACGCCGGGGTTCAGGACGAGCGGCATCAGACCGCGGTGTTACCCCAGTGGCTCGCCGACCGGTTCGGCTGGGAAACCATGGTCGCGCAGGTCGCCCGGGTGTACGATGGTCTTCCGCCGGGCGAGCGCGCCGCCGCGTGCGTTTTCACCGGCAATTACGGCGAGGCCGCGGCGATCGACTTCTTCGGCCCGCGCTACGGCCTGCCCCCGGCGATCAGCGGTCACAACAACTACTTTCTCTGGGGACCGCGCGGCTGCACCGGTCAGGCGGTCATCACCGTGGGCGTGGCTCGGACCGACCTGGACTCCGGCTTTGCCGACGTGACACCGGCCGGCGATACCGCCTGCGAGAACTGCATGCCGGAGGAGAACCAGCAGCCCATTTTCGTCGCGCGCCAGCCCAAGCGGCCGATCGGGGAGATCTGGCCGACGGTCAAGCACTTCAACTGACAGATAACTCGGAAGTCGACATCGCGGAGGAATTCAGTGGGGAACCGGGACGTGGACGAGCGTGGCGAGCGTGTGATCGTGCGCGGGCCGAACGAGGGGAAACGCCTCGCCGGCTCCGGCGGCACGCCCATCATCGTCAAGCTGGGCGGGGATGAGGTAGAAGGCGCCTATTCCTTCGTCGAGATGGACGTCGCGCCCGGCCCGGGAGCGCGCCCGCACATTCACCACCTCGCCAACGAGGCGTTCTACGTCGTCGAAGGCGAGCTCACCCTCGTCCTCGAAGATCGCGAGGTCCGGGCGCCGGCTGGATCCTTCGTCCTGGTGCCGCGAGGAACGCGGCACACCTTTCGGAATTCGGCCGACGCGCCAGCGAAGGCGGTGTTTGTCCTATCTCCGCCCGGCTTCGAGCGGTTCTTTGAGGAGCTGGCGGCGCGGCGCGCGGCGGCGCCGGGAGGCGTGGTTTCTCCGGAGACGGTTGTCGAGGTTGGCCGGAAGTACGATACTGAGTTCCTGTAGCCGGTCCGACGCCGAGCAAAGGGTGGTCGCTTTGGGCGAGCAAAGGGGCAGCCACGCTGGCCTATTCGATACCCTCTCCGCCGCGGCGGGCACACCATCGCGGTAAGTGAAGGAGGGCCCGTGACACCGCCAGTCATCGCGCTTCCCGAGGTCGACGAGATGACGATCACCACGATTGTCGACAACTCGATCGACGTCGGTATGGCCGGTAGCGACGTCGCCCGGCGACTCCCGTTGTCGACTCGGCTCATCAACGCCGGACTGCCGGTCGCCGAGCACGGCCTTTCTCTGCTCATCGAGGTGACGCGGGGCGAGCGCCGGGGCACCGTCCTGTTCGACACCGGCGTCAGCCCGACCGGCATTCTCCACAACCTGGACGTCCTCCAGGTGCAGGCGCGGGACATTCAGGCGATCGTCCTGAGTCACGGCCACTGGGATCACGCGATGGGCCTGGCCGGGCTGATCGATCGACTCGGCAAGCGCGGCCTGCCGCTCGTCGTGCACCCCGACGCGTATCTGGAGCGCAAGCTGGTGCTGCCGAACGGGACCGAGGTCGAGATTCCGACGCCCCTGCTCTCGGACTTTCGGCGCGGGAACGTCGAGGTCATCGAGGAGATCGGGCCGTCGATGCTGCTCGACGGCATGGTCCTGGTCACCGGCGAAGTTCCCCGGACGACCGACTTCGAGATCGGCATGCCGACCCAGTGGGCGAAGCGCCACGGCGTCTGGGAGCACGATCCGGTCGTCCACGACGACCAGGGTCTGATCGTGAACCTGAAGGACAAGGGCCTCGTCGTCATCACCGGCTGCGGCCACGCCGGCATTATCAACACGATCGGTCACGCCCGGGCCATCACCGGCGTCTCGCGCGTCCACGCGGTGATCGGCGGCTTTCACCTCAACGGAAAGACCTTCGAGCCGCACATTCCGGCGACGGTGGCAGCGCTCGAGGCGTTCGCCCCGGGCGTCATCGTGCCGACCCACTGCACCGGCTGGCGGGCGATTCACGCCATCGCCACGACGATGCCCGATGCGTTCGTGGCCAACAGCGTCGGCACCGTCATTCGCCTGCCTGCCCCGGGCTGAATTTCGTTTCCGAACGCCCCCTGTAACGTCAGCCCGGCTGTTGCGTTTCAGCAGGTGAAAGCGCGGGTCGCATCGCCGCGACAAAACCGAATCGTGGAGTTCGCCATGAAGAAAATCTGGTCGTTGTTTCTCGCCATCGTGCTGATGATCGTCCTGACGGTGCCGGCCTGGGCAGACAACGGTCACCACGGTTGGAACGGCCATGGACCGGTTAGCTGGGGCAACCAGTTCGGGCCGGGAGTTTTCGGACCGTTTGGACCGTTTGGATTTCCCGGGCGGGGCCGTCACAACCGCTTTATCAATATTGGGCTCGCCAGCGGCATCGGGCCGGATGGACAGGCAGATCCGCACGTCACGGTTGTCCCGCCGGGCGGCAGCAGCCAGCAGGCGGTGATCTGCTCCAGCACGCCCACGCCTCCCTGGGCGATTCCGATCGGCCGCTCCGAGTGGATCTCGCTGCAGGCCGACTGCACGACCGGCCTGGCCGCCGGAGCCACTTACGTCTACACGGTCCAGTTCAACCTGCCGAACAACTTCCAGAACCCGTCGATCTCGGGCAACGTGCTGGCCGACGACTCGGTTAACATCTTGCTCAATAACAACAACATCTTCTCCGGTGGTGGGTTCACCAGCGCCTCGTCGTTCTCCAGCAACAATGCCTCGTTCTTCAACAGCGGCACCAACACTCTGACCTTTTCGGTCTACAACGCCGGCGGCCCGTCCGGCCTCGACTTCCTGGCGCGGGTGCAGGCGACGCGCCAACACGGCGGAAACAATCAGGGCGATAACACCGACAACGACAACGACAACGACGGCGACTGAAGCAATTCCGGATCGCAAGGAGTAGATATCCGATCAGCCGGTAGCGCTCGTCAGGCAGGCCAGTCAACGGCAATCGGAACCGCTGCCGAGGGCGCCTGAACATGGAGGCGGTCGCACCGACCAAAGCCGTAGGGCAGGGGGTGGTTGCGTGGCGGGGTGGGGGAGCTTGTCTCCTGCCCTACGGCCCTGTCAGACACCCTCTCCGGATAAGAACACAACCTGGCTGGCGTTCGGAGGAGCGGCGCATACCCCGCTCCTCCGGGCGACTTCGTTCGGCTGACCGCTTTCCCTCAGGCCGGACTCGGCGTCTCAGCGAGGTCGACCAGGCCGACGAGCTGGTCTCCCCGATAAAAGAGCGCCCGTCTCGGGCGGAGTCCGCGGGGCCCCGGGCGCACGTCCCGCGACTTATCCGCGAACGCCACGACCTTGCCGAGACCGGGCGCCTCGGCCCCGATTCGGCGGTAATGGCCGAGATCGGTTACCTGGGTGACGTCGGCCGCGATGCCGCCTCGCTCGGGGCTTTCGACGAGCAGATCCTCCGGGCGAACCCCGATCGAGACTTCCTCGCCAGAAGCCAGTCGCGCGCCGGGCGGCAGAGGAAAGCGGAAGCCGGTTGCCGTCGCGGCGCCCTCGGCGTCGACGCTGGCGTCGAACCAGTTCATCGTGCCGATGAACGACGCTACGAAGCGAGTCGCCGGCCGCGCGTAGAGGTCGCTGGGCGTCGCGACCTGTTCGATCTGCCCGGCCCGCATCACCGCGATCCGGTCGGCGATCGAGAGCGCCTCTTCCTGATCGTGGGTCACGAAGACCGAGGTGATGCCGACGCGCCGCTGGATCGCGGTCAGCTCGTCGCGCATCCGCACCCGGAGCTGGGCGTCGAGATTGGAAAAAGGCTCGTCGAGGAGGAGGATGCGCGGCTCGAGGACGAGCGCCCGGGCCAGGGCGACCCGTTGCTGCTGACCGCCGGAAAGTTGAGACGGATAGCGCTTGTCGGAGCCGGGAAGCCCGACCAGATCGAGCGCGCCCTGGACCGCCTGATCGATCTCCTTGCGCGGCCGTCCCCGCAGCTCCAGGCCGAACGCGACGTTGTGCCAGACGTCCATGTGCGGCCAGAGAGTGTAGCGCTGAAAAACCATCCCGGTCGGCCGGCGCTCCGGTGGGAGCCGAAGAATGCTCTTCCCGTCGATCGACACGTCGCCGTCGTCGGGGACGATGAAGCCGGCGATGATCCGGAGCGTCGTCGTCTTGCCGCAGCCGGACGGGCCGAGCAGGCACACCATCTCCCCGTCGGCCACGTCCAGCGAGACGTCGCGCACCGCGTACCCGGCGGCGTACTTTTTCACGAGATGATCGAGCATCAGGCGAGCCACGCGATCTATCTCCCTCGGAATCCTGCGGCAAGGTATCCGGCCACCAGGTAGCGCCGCGCCAGGAGCAGCAGCACCAGCGACGGGATGGAAAGCAGAATCGAGAACACCGCGCCGACCGGTTCCGGATAATTCGCGACCAGAGTATACATGAGGATCGGCATCGTCGTGATCCGGGGGCTGCCGACGATCAGCGTGCCCTGCGATTCGTCGAAGGCGGCGAGAAAGGCGAGAATCGCGGCGACGATGATCCCCGGCATCGCGATCGGCAGGGTGACGCGCCAGAAGACCCTCAGTGGCCCGGCGCCCGCGTCGCGCGCCGCCTCCTCGAGCTCGCGCGGGACGCTGTCGAAGCCGGCGGCCGGAATCCAGACCATCACCACCAGCGTGTTGATCAGCTGGATGAAGACGACACCCCAGAAGGTGTTGATCAGGTTCAGCTCGAAAAAGATCGTCGCGATCGAGATATAGAGGCCGAACTTTGGGAAGGCGTTCGCCGCCAGTAAAGAAATGAAGAAAAAGCTTCGACCCGGAAACCGGAGCCGGGAGAAGCTGTACGCCGCCGGCAGGCAGATCGCGGCCGAAAGCAGCGTGACCACCGGCGCGGTCGTGACGCTGTACAGAATCGCCTTGTTGACGTCGCCGTTCTGAAACACCCAGGTCCACCAGCGCAGCGAGTACGACTGGGGAATAACGCCGGGATACCGCCAGGTGTCGGCGAATGCCCAGAGGATCAGCGTGAGGAGCGGCAAAAGCAGGAACGCGCCCAGCGCCAGGACCAGGATCACCCCGAGCGCGCGACGGAGCTCCGGGACGTCGAAAAACCAGGTCAGCTTCACCTCAAGCGGCCTTTCCGGAGCGCGCCGTTGCCCAGACGTACACCGCGCCCGCCGCGGCGGCGAGAATGAAGGTGATCACCGCCATCGCGACGGCCGGCTGGGGCTGCTGGTAGCTCGCGAAATAGGACTGCATCGCCACGCCGAGCATCTGCGGCGCGTTCGGCCCGAGCAGATAGGGAACGGTGAAGCTTCCCAGCACGCCGATGAAGGTGAAGGTGGCGACGATCATCGCCGGCACGACGTTCAACGGAATCACGATTCGCCAGAGGATCGACAGGAACCCGGCCCCCACGTCCTGCGCCGCCTCGACCATCTCCTGGGGCAAGGCATCCAGGCCCGAGCCAAGCAGCAGCACCGCGAAGGGAATGCTCGTCCATACCTCGCCGATCACGATGCCGGTCTGATGGTAGATCGGCGACGCGTAGCCGATTCCCAGGTGCGATAGCACCGCCTGGAGGATGCCGTGGTCGACGTAGAAGGTGATCAGCGCGTACGACGCGATGACCACCGGAATGAACATCGGAACGAGGTAGAGCGAGCGAACGACCGCCGGGAGCGGACCGCTTCCGAACCGGACGTAGAGCGCGAGCACGTAGCTGACGACGAGGACGAAGACCACCGCCAGGGCGGTGACGGCGAGGGTGATCTCGAGGTCGCTCAGGAAGTAGCTGCTGCTGAACAACTGACGATAGACCTCGAGCGTCAGCGACTTGCTGACGACCAGGTGCATGCCGGTGCTGAACGCGGGGTTGTCCATCGGGACCTGACCGAGCGAGAAGAGGATGGCCTCGACGGCCGGATAGACGATCAGGGCGACCAGGACCGCGAACGGCGGCAGCGCCAGCAGCAAGCCGAGCCCGGCCTCGCGCAGCCGCGGGCTCAGGCGAGCGACCTGAACGCGTTTTGTTTCTGATGCTAACACGGAGAGTCCCCGGTCATCTCTTTCCCGCCATCAGCCGGGTATAGCGCAGAAACGTAGGATATCTTCCCGGAGCGCGGGCGTCTCGCCCGCTCGGGGCCATCGGACACAGGTGAGCGAGACGCCCGCGCTCCCAGGCTGCTTGCCTTCCTACGACTCCGCG
>JAJPKB010000355.1 GCA_021323915.1 Chloroflexota bacterium
CACGTCGCCACGGCCCGGCGCCGGGCGGGTCCCGCTTACCATGCCTCGCGCCCCGCCGCGGGTCCGGATGATACCTCGTCGTGCAGGTTCTCGGGCGTCATCGCTGCCAGGAGCTCGTCCAGCGACGGCGCTGGCCGGGCGATTCGCTGCACGAGGAGCTTCCCGTCGACCAGCGATACGTCCACGAGGTCCGTGTCCTGGAGGCCCGCCTGCTCGGCAAATGCTTTGGGAATACGAAGGGCGAGGCTGTTGCCCCATCTGTGGATCCGTGCTCTCACCATTCACCTCGGTGCCTTTGGTATCTACAATGAGGATACCGCTGCAGGCGAGCGATGGTAAGGCTTGCCGACGCGCGGAGGCCGGCGTCGGAAACTCCTGACGCTCTCCGCGCTCTTCGCGCGTCCTTCGCGCCTTCGCGGTGAACGGGTCCCGGTTCAGGCGAAGCGCAGCGGGCTGAACGGCTCCGGCGGGATCGGCGGGTCCTCGTCGAAGAGGAGGGCGGCGAGGAGGGCGATCGTGCCGGGGAGCGGACCGATGCCGGAAGGGCCGTGGCCGGTGACGAACCAGAGGCCTTCGAGGGCGCCGGGGCCGACGATCGGCACGCCATCCGGGCTGAGCGGCCGGAAGCCGGTCCAGATCTGGTCGATCGAGCAGCTCGCCAGCGCGGGAACGACCTCGATCGCCCGCGCGAGCAGGTGGGCGATCCCGCCGGCGGTCGGCGCCGGGTCCCAGCCGGCCAGCTCGCGGGTGGCGCCGACGACGATCCGCCCGTCGGCGCGCGGCACCAGGTAGGGGTCGTTCGGGGTCAGGATCACCTGGCGCAGACTCACTGCGCCCCGGTCGACGGCGAGAATCTGGCCGCGCTGGGGAACGACCGGGACCACCGGCCTGCAGCCCTCGATCTGCGACGACCAGGCGCCGGCGGCGACGATCACGTGCTCAGCGAGGCGACTGCCGTCGACGAGGCGCGCGCCCACCACGCGGTCGCCCTCGACGATCAGGCCGCGGACCTCGGCGCCGGTCACGATCTCGACCCCGGCCCGGCGAGCCGAGATCTCGAGCGCCTTGCACACCCTGCGGTTCTCGACGTTTCCGCCCGGTCGCCAGCAACCGGCCACGACCGCCGGGCCGAGGGCCGGCTCGGCCTCGCGCAGCTCGGCGCCGCGCAGCAGCTTGCCTCCGGGGATCAGCCGGGCGCGCACGACCCGCTCGAGGTCGCGGGCCGCGCCGGCGTCGAACGCCGGGATCAGGCAGCCGGTCTCGCGCAGCTCGGGATCGAGCCCGGACTCCTCGTGGAGCTCCTCGGCAAAGTCGGGCCAGAGGCGGCGGCTGAGCTGCTCGAGGAGGAAGTCCGGCTCGTCGCCGGAGCCAATCGGATCGCTGACGATGCCGGCCGACGCCCAGGAGGCAGCCCGGCCGGGCTGGGCGCGCTCGAGCAGGGTGACCGAGCGCCCACGACGGCGCAGCTCGCGCGCCGTCGCCAATCCCATCACCCCGCCGCCGATCACGATCGCGTCACTCATCGCTGTCCCACTTTTGGCCAGGCCCTCGTGCTGTGCCAATCTTTCTTCGGAAGGCCGCGACTCCTCCAACCCCACCCCGGAAAAGCGAATTCGCGGGGGACACCCCCAAACCCCCGTCCTGGCAGGCCCCTAGCCACCCGGACCGCTCGAAACGACCGGGGTGGGCGGAATCGTCGATGGCTGGAGGACCACGTCGCCCTCGGCCAGCCCCTGGGTGATCTCGGTGTTGGTGTCGTCGCTGATCCCGGTCTGGATGTAGACCTCGGTCGTCGTGCCGTCCTTGCGCAGGACGTGGACGTAAGTCTTACCGCCCGAGCTGAGAATCGCCACCGTCGGCAGGATCAGAACGCCGTCCTTGCGCTGGACGTCGATCGTCACGTTGGCGAGATCGCCCAGGTTGACGACGCCGGGCGGATTCGGGAAGCTCACGTTCACCGTGCGCAGGTTCGCCGGCAGGTTCTGCTCGTCGCCGGTCGTGATCGACGGCATCTTGACGATCTTGCCCTGGAGCTTCGCGGTGGGATAGGCGCTGAGCACGATCGTGGCCGGCATGCCGAGCGCGACCTGGGTGAGGTCGGTGGGCTGGAGCTCGACCCCGATCACCAGCTTGGCCGGGTTGGAGATGCTCAGGATCGGCGTGTAGGCGGCGAGGTCGTCGCCGTCCTTCGCGTCGGTCTCGGTGATCACGCCGTCAAACGGGGCACGGATCTGGGCCTCGTCGAGCTGCTTCTGGAGCGTGCCGAGCTGCAGCTTCGCGATCTCGGCCTGCTTCTCGGCTACCTGGACGTCCAGGCTGGTGCCGGCCGCCTGACCCTGCGCCTGAACGAGGTTCGCGCGGGCGGTGTCGAGGGCCGCCTGGGCGCTCTTCACGTCCTGGCGCGCCGAATCGACGTCCTGCTGGGTCGGGCCCTTCACCAGCAGATCGAGCTGGGCCTGGGCCGCGTCAACCGCCTTCTGGTCCGACGTCACCGCCTGCTTCAGGTTGGCGACGTCCTCCGGCTTGGGCGGGGTGGTGGCCTGATTGTAGGCCGCCTTCGCCGACTGGTAGTCGATCGTCGCCGCCTGGAGGGCCGCCGACTGGGGCAGCGCGCCGACGTTCGGCTCGAACTTGACGCGGTCGTAGGCGGCCTGGGCCTGCTGGAGCGCCGCCTGGGCCTTGTCCACGGCGGTGCGGAGGATCGTGAGCTGGTCCTGGGTCGGCGGCGTCGTAAGCAGCGTCAGCGCCGACTTATCCTTCAGGAGCTGCTGCTGGGCGGAGCTGAGCTTCGCCCGCGCCGCGTCGAGATCGGCCCTGGTGGATCCGAGCAGGAGCTGGTCGAGCGCGTCCTGGGCCTGGGAGTAGTTGGCGTCCGCCTGGGCGACCGCGCTCTCCGCGGAGAGAACCGCGGTCGACGGCTGGCCGGTGATCTCCTTGCCCATCGCCTGGTCGACCTGGAGCTGGGCGATCTGAGCCTGAACCTGGGCGACCTTCACCTGCTGGGTCAGGTTGGACACGTCCATCGCGGCGAGCAGCTGGCCTTTCTTGACCGTCTGGTTCGTGTCGACGTAGAGGTGGTAGAGCCGACCGGGATAACGGTAGTACATGATCGCCTGTTGCTCGGCGGCGACCCGGCCGAGGGCCTTCACCTGTTCGTCGATCGTGCCCCGGGTGACGGTGTAGAGCTGACGGTTGCCGTGCGACGGGGTCGGGATCGGGGTCGGCGTCGGCACCTTGCTGGAAAAACTCGCGCAGGCGCTCACGACGAAGCCGGCGAGCAGCGCGGCGATCGAGAGCGCGTGAAGAGCCGTCTGGCGCCTCATCGGGCACAGTCCTCCTCGTTGTTGCCCGTCCGGAAACGGGATGCCCTCCCGGGACGGGCGTGTGAACGCCCCAGCGTCTGGGATCAGTGTGAACGCCCCAGCGTCTGGGATATCCCGGTGGAGACCGTGAGCCTCCGGATTCGGGGCTGATTATAGCACTCACGCGGGGTACACCGCAGAATCGTAGGACGGCAAGCAGCCAGGGAGCGCGGGCCTCTCGCCCGCTCGGGGCCATCGGACGCAGGCGGGCGAGACGCCCGCGCTCCGGGAAGATGCCCGACGTTTCTGTGTTGTACCCACTCACGCGCCGCGCGTTGAATTTCGATCGAGTTTCTGCCGGTAATAAGTAGAACATACATTCAAGATTTGTGAACGCCCCAGCGTCTGGGATAGTACTCGAGCTGACCTGGAATTGGGATGAACGCCGATGGCAAACGACGAGAAGCACGACGATTCCACGCGCGGGACGCGGTCGACCTCGCGCGCCCGAAGCGAGGTCCGACGATTGTATCACGGGCTGTTCACCCGCGAGGAGCGCGCCGCGCTGGAGGACGCAGCCGAGGGCAACGACCTGGACCAGGAAGTCGAGCTGCTGCGGGTGCTGATTCGCCGGGGCGTCGCCGAGGGCGTCGACCTGGAGACGCTCAGCCGCTCGATGGGACGGCTTGCCCAGATGCTTCGGGTGCGGCACGTCATCCGGGGGAACGCGGCGAAGAGCCTCGACGAGGCGCTCGCGCGGGTGCTCGAAGAGATCGGCAACGAGGTGGGCGGATGACGCGGCGCGATGGCGAACGGGTGGCGCGGTCGGACCGACCCGGCAACGACTCGGCGGTCCGGCGGACCGAGGGCGAGACCGGACCGGGTGACGGCCGGCGCGGCGCCTCGCGGCTGGGCGCTCGGCTCCGACGGCTCGTCGGCTGGCGCGAACGGCGGTCGCCGAGCGACCTCGCGGGCGTCTCGGCCTACGAGCAGGTCACCCGGCGGGGACTCGAGGACCTCACCCGGGACGTCGAGCGGATCGAGCTGAAAGTGAACGGAATTCTCGTCGCGGTTGGCAGCGCCCTGCTGATCGAGACCTTCCGGGCGATCGTCAAGTGACGGTCGAAGACCGCGCGCTTCGGGCGGCGCTGAGCCGAATCGAGGTCTGGTCGCGCTCGGTGCTGGGTCGGCCGCTGCGGCCCTACCAGGCCGAGCCGGCCGCGGCGATTCTCGCTTCGATCGGCGACCGGCGGGGCGACGCGATCACGGTGATGATGAGCCGCCAGGCCGGAAAGAACGAGCTCTCGGCCCATCTGGAGAGCTTTTTGCTCGCCCGCTTCCAGCGTCGGGCCGAGACGATCGTCAAGGCCGCCCCGACGTTCAAGCCGCAGACGGTCAACAGCATGCTGCGGCTGGGGACCCTCCTCGACAATCCGGTTACCGTTGGCCGGTGGACCCACGAGCACGGCTACATCGTCCGTCTTGGCCGGGCCCGGGCGCTGTTCTTCTCGGCCGGCCCGGACGCTCAGGTGGTCGGCGCGACGGCCAGCCTTCTGCTGGAGATCGACGAGGCTCAGGACGTGGCGATCGCCAAGCACGATAAGGACTTCGCCCCGATGGCCGCCAGCACGAACGCTAGCCGGGTCTACTGGGGCACGGCGTGGGACGAGACGACGCTGCTGCAGCGACAGATCGAGGCAAACCTCGCCGCGGAAAAGCGCGATGGCCGTCGCCGCCACTTCGCCTACCCCTGGGACGTGGTCGCCCAGCACAACCCGGCCTACGGGTACTACGTCGAGGGTGAAAGGGCGCGGCTGGGCGCGGATCACCCCCTGTACAAGACTCAGTACGAGCTGAAGACGATCGCTGGTGAGACCGGCTTTTTCTCGCCGGCCCAGCGCGCTCAGCTCGCGGGGCCGCATCCTCGACGGGACGCGCCGCTACCCGATGCGACCTACGTCGCCGCGGTCGACGTGGCCGGCGGTTTGGACCAGGAAGGCCGCGACCGCGGCGCCGCCCCCAGCGCGCCCCGCGAAAGGGACGCCGACTCGACCGTGCTGCTCGTCGCCCGGCTGGAATGGCGCGAGGTCGACGAGTACGCTCGGGAGCCAACGCTGCACGTCGAGCAGGCGTACGCCTGGCGCGGACTGAGCCTGCGAACGCAGTACCAGACGCTGCTGGACCTTTGCCGGAGCATCTGGCGCGTTCGACGGCTCGTCGTCGACGCCACCGGAATCGGCCGGGGGCTGGCCGACTTCCTGGTCGCGGCGTTTCCGCCGGATCTGGTCGTGCCGTTCGTTTTTACCTCGGCGAGCAAGTCCAACCTCGGCTATGATCTGCTGGCGGCGGTGAGCGGCGGCCGAGTGAAGTGGTACGGACATGGGGACGACGACCGGGAGGGCCGGGAGTTCTGGCACCAGGTCGACGAATGCCGGTGCTCCGCGCGCAGTAACCGGCTGATGGCCTGGGGCGTTCCGGCGTCGCGGGGCCACGACGATTACCTGAGCGCGCTCGGCTTGCTCGTCGAGGCCGGCAAGGCGGTGACTCCGCCGGCGGCCGCGGCGGTGATTCCCTCGATCGACCCCTACGATCGCCGTCGTGAGCGGCTGGGAGGTTACTCGTGAATCCAGCGCGGCGTTTGCTGTTGCTTCTCGGTACTGGGGCCGAGGACGGTCACCGCGAAGACGAGGCCCAAAGGGCGCCCCGCGCGAAGGACGACGGGAGGGGACGGGTTTCTGCCTCGTCCCCTGGATCCCGCTTCGCGATCTTCGCGCCTTCGCGGTTCCGGTCTGCCGACCCGGGTGGCGTCCCGGGGGCCGTCCAGGAGGCGGGTTCGTCGACCCTGGCCAGTTCCTCGAGCCTGACCGACGAGGATCGCGGCTGGCGGTCGCTGATCTCCGGCGGCATGCGCGAGCTGACCTGGGCACAGATTATCGAGAATCTCAATAATGCGACCGAGGCCTTTCGGACCAACCCGCTGGCCTTTCGGCTCGTCCAGCTCCAGGTCGATCACGTCCTCGGCGACGGCATGGTCCTGCGCTCGGATGATCCGACGGTTCAGGCCGAGCTCGACATCTTCTGGCACCACCCGCTCAACAACCTGAGCGTCCGGCAGTTCGACTTCCTGACTGCTCTGGCGCTCGACGGCGAGATCTTCCCGACCATGCACACCAACCCGTTCGACGGGACGAGCTACCTTCGGCTGGTTCCGGCCTCGCTGGTCGACCGGATCGAGACCAATCCCGACGACCTCTGGGACGAGCTGCGGTTCCACCAGACGGCCCAGCCGATGACGCCGGATACCCTGATGCGGATGCCCTCGGCCCTGCAGGCGGAGGGCCGGTGGTGGGACAAAGGTGAGATGTGGCACTTCGCGGTGAACCGACCGGCCGGCGTGGTCCGTGGGCAGTCGGACCTCGCTCCCTTGCTCCCGTGGCTGCGTCGGTATCGCGACTGGCTCACCGATCGGGTTCGGCTGAACAAGTACCGGACCGCCTACCTCTGGCACATCACCCTCAAGGGCGCCGACCGCCGGGGAATCGTCCAGCGGCAGGCCGAGCTTGCCGAGCCGCCCCAGCCCGGGTCGGTGATCGTCTCGAACGAGAACGAGACCTGGGAAGCGGTCCAGCCGAAGATCGACGCCAGCACGGTCGCCGACGACGGCCTTGCCCTGCGTCTGATGATCGCGGCGGGCGCGGGCATTCCCCTCTACTGGCTCGCCGAGGCGGAGCACACCGCCCGGGGGACGGCCGCGGAGATGAGCGAGCCGACCTACCGCCATTACCGGCAGCGTCAGCTCTTCTTCGGTTGGGCCATGCGCACCATGGCCGTCGAGGCGCTTCACCGGCGCGGGCTGACCCAGGTGGCGCTCTCCGATGTCGTCGCCGACTTTCCCGAGCTGGACACCTCGGCGGCGTTGGAGACGGCGCAGGGCATTGCCGCCCTGGGTTCCTCGCTCCAGGTCGCGGTTCAGAGCGGCTGGCTCACCACAGCCGACGCGGCCGCGGTCTATCAGCACTACCTCGGCGAAACGGTCAACCTGCCCGACACCGCCGACGCCCAGCCCCGGCCGGGCGGGCAACGCGAGCGGGCCATCGGCGCGACCTCGCCGCGCGGGACGCTGGATCCAACCGACCCCCGCGCGAAGGAGCCGGTACCTCCGCCGTATCCGGGCGGCGGTCTGGTCGCTCCCGAGCCGATCGTCAATGTTTGAGAATTTGTAGGAGGTGACCGGTGTCCATTTCGGAGAAGCTTGAGCGGCGGGTCGGTCCCCGACCTCGAGGTGTTCACACGCCTGACCAGGAACAGCCGGGCTACAGCCAGCCCGACGCGATCGACCCGAGCGGGTATGCGCTCGCGGACGCGGGGACGCTGGGACGCGGCGACGGCGCGATCGGGGACGGCGAGATCTCCGACGTCAGCCCGCCGCGCCTGTCTCCGGTCGTCGGAAGGCGGAGCGATGCGAGCTACGGCGACGATACGGTGCACCCGGTGCCGGGCGGCGCGCTGGGGGAAGCCGGGGCCTGCTGGGAGGATCAAGATTTCGGTCCCGCGGTGGGCCTGACCGGCCAGCACGCGATTCGGCGGGTGAATC
>JAJPKB010000045.1 GCA_021323915.1 Chloroflexota bacterium
AGCAGGCCAGCCGCGACGCCCAGTCCGACGACGACGTCGGCACGGGCGAGCGCCCGCGCCTCGTCGATCAGATCGAAGAAGGCAGCGCCCAGGATGAAGCCTCCGGAGCCACCAAGGGCGACGCCGATCGCTCGCGACCGGGCCTGTCGACCGGTGGTGAGCGCGACGACGCCGGCCAGCAGGTTCCCGACCAGTCCCCCGACGAGTCCATAGATCGCGGCGATGAGAATCGAGTTCAAGGTGTCCGGTCCGTTCGTCGTGGCCCGGGATGTCCCTCATCCCCTACCCCTTCCCCCAGTCGCGGGGGAAGGGTCTTGAGGATGGCATCTCCCTGAAGACCCCTCTCCCGCGCACTGAAGGCTCCCCCTGGCGAAGGGGGCGAGGAGGGTAGACAAGAGGGGGAAGGGGGTGAGGGAAGCCCGGGCGCCCCGCGCGAAGGTGGCCATTCCTGCACGATCGAACGCCGGGCAACTTCCGCGCCGGCCCGTCGAGACGCTGCCGCCGACTCGCTTCGTGCCTCCGGCTTCCCGCGTGGGCGAGAGCGCGGTACACTGGTCATAACTTCAAGCGGCCGGGAGGAATCGATGGCGGGAACGAAGACGATCGCGATCCTTAGCCCGGGCGAGATGGGCCACGCGATCGGGAGGGTACTGGCCAATCGCGGGCGGCGGGTGATCACCAGCCTCGCGGGCCGGAGCGAGCGCACGGCCGGCCTCGCCCGGGCGGCCGGTATCGACGACGTGGGGAGCCTGGACCGGATCGTCCGGGAAGCCGACGTGATCCTGTCGGTGCTATCATCAGCCAGCGCGCCGGTCGTGGCGAGCGAGGTGGCGGACCGTTTGGCCGCTCGCGACCGCCCGCTGACGTACGTGGACTGCAACGCGCTGGCGCCGCGCACCGTTCGCGAAATCGGCGCCATCGTCTCGCGGGCCGGCGGCCACGTCGTCGACGTGGGCATCGTCGGCGGTCCGCCGACCCTCGAACGCGGACCGCGCTTCTACGCGTCCGGTCCGTACCTCGAGGAGTTTCTCGCCTTCCGAGACGACGGCTTCGACGTGCGTCCGCTCGGCGCCGAAATCGGTCAGGCGTCGGGCTTCAAGATGTGTTACGGGGCGCTGACCAAAGGGCTGAGCGCCCTCGGGGCGGAACTGCTGCTTGCCGCCGCGCGCCTCGATTTGCTCGATCCCCTCCTGACCGAGTTCCAGGATAGCCAGCCGGCGGTGCTGGCCTGGCTGGAGCGATCGGTTCCGGCGATGCCGCCGAAGTCACGCCGCTGGGTCAGCGAGATGGAGGAGATCGCCGCCACGCTCGGCCAGCTAGGGCTCTCCTCGGGCTATCACCTGGCCGCGTCCAACCTTTACTGGCGCATCGGCGAGACGCCGCTCGGACACGAGCGCCCGGAGTCTCGAGATACCAGCCGGACCCTGCGCGTGGTGATCGAAGAGCTGACCAGGTCGCTACCCTGACGGCAGCCCGGCGCCTGGCCCGGATTTAGCAAACACGTAATAGATTGCACATACACGTTTAACCCTCTTCTCATCCTTCTCTTATCGCAGGCTGGTAGTCTCTAAGGAAGGGAGGTGTGCAGATGCAGATCTTCAAGATTCCGGTGATTCTTCTTATCTTCCTGGCGTTCACGCTGGGAGGTTGCTCTGCCTCTCAACTGCGTAGCCTCGCCCAGGCTGGCGCGCAGGCGGTCACGGCAAGGCATCCGGCGGCTCGAGTGACGGAGTCGCCAACCACGTCTCCGGCCGGGTCGTCGGCGTCGTCCATCTCGACGGCAACTCCGGCGACGCCGACGGCGGAGCCCGCCACCGAACCCACGATTTCGGCGAGCCCAACGCCCGCGGTGTCGGCGCCGGCAACGTCCACCTCGGCGTCGTCCACGCCGGTACCCAGGGCGGTTGCCAGCACCTCCGCCCAGCAGGCGATCCGATCGGTGATTCAAAAGGCCAACGACGAGCAGGCGCGCGCTTTCGCCAGCCAGGACGTCTCGCTGATGCGCGATACCGCGACTCCGGACTATTTCGCGAAGCTCGTCCAGACCAACCGCGACCTCCTCGATGGCGGAGTGACGTCGATCAAGCTGCTGAAGCTGGAGTGGGGGCCGCTCACCGTCCAGGGCGCGACCTCGGCCCAGGCGACCACGTTCGAGACCTGGGAGACGGTCTTCCGCGACGGAACGGTCCAGCAGGACCGCGAGCGCAACGTGTACACGCTCGTCCAGCAAAATGGCGCATGGAAGGTCCAGGACGACGCGCATCCGGACTCCGAGCTCGACCAACCGGGCGGAAATCCGGTGCCGGGCTCGCCCGGTCAGTCGCCATCGCCGCCACGGGCGGTCGTGCCGGCCCGCGAGGGGCAATCCCATAACTGGTCGGGCTACGCCGCGACCGGTGGAACGTTCACCGCGGTGTCGGGCACCTGGACGGTGCCCAAGCCGACCACCGACGGAAACTGGGCCAGCGGCGCGACCTGGGTCGGCATCGGCGGCGTTCGCTACCGCGACCTGATCCAGGCCGGCACCGAAGAAACGGTCAACGGGACCGGGCACGTTCGCTACGACGCCTGGATCGAGCTGCTGCCCCGGTCCTCGCGGACCGTCCCGCTCGCCGTGAGCCCGGGCGACTCGGTCACCGTGTCGATCGCGGACCAGGGGAACGACCAGTGGCTCGTCACCCTCAAGAACAACACGACCGGCAAGAGCTACCAGCAGACCGAGCAGTACTCGTCGTCGCTCTCGTCGGCGGAGTGGGTCGAGGAAGCGCCGAGCGGCGGACGCCGCGTGCTGCCGCTGGAGAACTTCGGCACCGTCCAGTTCACCGCCGGCTCGGCCGTTGAGAACGGCAAGACGGTGGACATCGCCCAGTCCGGCGCTCGGCCGATCAGCATGATCGACAACCAGGGCTCGGTCATCGCCCAGCCCTCGAAGCTGGATCCCAGCGGAAGCGGCTTCAGCGTGAGCTTCAGCGGGTAGTCTGGACGACGAAGGCGCGAAAGCATCGCGGGCGGCGCGTGCCCGGTTCGCGCCTTCCAATGTCACCCGGCGGCTGGCAGCCCCGGGGATATAATGTAGTACGAGGAGAATACCGTGGCAACGATGGCGCCGCTCACCACGGATGCGGACGAGTGGGACGTGCTGACGACCGCGCTCAACCGCTATGGCGTCCGTCACGTCGCGCCGGGCGCACGGGTGAAAGGACCGGTCCCCGCGGGCGAGGAACTATTCGTCCGGCTCGCGGAATCGACGGCGGTGCGTCTGCAAGAAGCGATCGTCATCCTGTTGCTCACCCATCCAGATCTGGACCTGGCCGCGCAACAAGCGATCGATCGGCTTCAGGGCGACCAGCGAATCCGGGCGATGCACCGGTACGTCGCGGCGTGCGCGCTCCAACGAATGTGGTGGACCCGTCTATCGACCGACTTGGGCCTCCGGCCCGCGATTCGTCAAGCCTATTTCAGCGAACTCGGCTTACCTTCACTGGAGGAAGACATGGGACGGTCCACCTTGTTGGCGCTCAGTAATCGAGAAGAAATGGCCTACGGCTACGACGCCTGGGCTGGCTACACCTCGCTGATGGATCTCTTCCTTGCCGAGCTGACCGATCCAAAGTGGGGACAACGACGTGCGCGAGTACGCTGAGCGGAAGCGAATCGACCGTTTTCTTCGAACGCTCGGCCGTCGCTTGAAGTTCCCGATTCGGCTCTATCTTGTCGGAGGATCCGTCGTCGTCGACATGGGCCTCAGAACCGCGACCATCGATATCGACTACGTTGTCGACGCGGACGAACCCCACGCGCTCGAAGAGTTCGAGCGCCTGATCCGGGTGCTGAAGAACGAGCTACAGATCAACGCCGAACCGGCGAGTCCCGCCGACTTTATCCCCGTTCCCGTGAATGTGCTATCCCGGTCGCCTTACGTCCGGACCCACGGCAAAGTAAGCGTCTACTACTACGACCTGCCGAGCACGGTGATCAGTAAGGCAGCGCGCGGCGCGGAGCGAGATCTCGCGGATATCGAGCTTCTGGTTCAATCGGGCGCGGTCTCCTGGAAGGATGTCGAAGGCACCTGGGAGGACATGCGAAAAAGCCCGCGCGGCTGGCTCCGCCACGACCCGGCGGAGATCGAACGGAAGCTTCGGATGGTGCGTCAACGTCTGGAGGGGGCTGGCCTGGTCCACGGGCTCGAGTAGGTTGCACCGCCGACCATGTCAGACGTCTGCCTACAGCAAACGGACGAGGGATTCACCCGACGGCCAGGCGCACTTCTTCCTCTCCCAGCGGTAGAGGGGATTGGGTGCCTGCCCGCGGATCGTCCTGGCTGACTGCTCTAAAGGGTTGTGACCAAGCGCTGGTTTGGCTATGATCCCCATTAAACCGCGAGAACAACAAGGGGCCACCTATGCCAGACCAGATGCGGGTCGCGATCGGGCTTCCGGGCAACGCGACCGACGATCAGTTGACGTTTGCCAAGCAGCTCGGCTGCTCCGGGGTCGTGCTCGCGACGCCGGCGCGGCTGCCGGGCGACCGGCGCTGGGAGTACGCGGACCTGGCTCGCCTCCGGGAATGGGTCGAGGGCCACGACCTCCGGATCGAGTCGATCCAGAACACGCCGGCCGGCTTCTTCGACAAGGTGCGCCTCGGGCTGCCCGGCCGCGACGAGCAGATCGAGAACTACCAGGCGACCATCCGCAACCTGGGACGGGCCGGCATTCCAATCCTCGGCTACAACTGGCGGCCGAACCAGCTCTACCGCACCGGCACGAAGCCGGGCCGCGGCGGGGCCGTGGTCACGACCTTCGACCTGGACCGCGCCCGCGATCTCCCGCTCAGCCACGGCCGCGTTTACTCGGCCGAGGAGCTCTGGGCGAACTACGAGTACTTCATCAAGGCGGTGATTCCGGTGGCCGAGGAGGCCGGGGTTCGGCTGGCGCTGCACCCGGACGATCCGCCCGGCCCGGCCATCGGAGGCGTCGCCCGCATCTTCAGCAGCTTCGAGGGCTTCGAGCGCGCCTCCCGGATCGTGAACAGCCCGAGTTGGAGCCTGCTCTTCTGCGTCGGCTGCTGGTCGGAGATGGGCGGCCAGGAGAACGTCCTCCGGGGCATCCGCCACTTCGGTCCGCGCGGCCAGATCGGTTACGTCCACTTCCGCGACGTCCAGGGCACCGGCGATCACTTCGCCGAGTGCTTCATCGGCGAGGGCAACCTCGGCTTGACGACGGTCATGCGCGCCCTCAACGAGGTTGGCTACACCGGCTTTATGATCGACGACCACGTGCCGCATCTGGTCGACGACACCGGCTGGGCGCCGCGCGGCCGCGCCTACTCGACCGGCTACCTGATGGGCCTGCTGCGGGCAGTCGAGGACCTGAGCTGACCCGGGACACCGCGTCGTCGCGGAATCTGGTCGGCCCAATTGGCGGTCGTTCTCACGGTTGTTGATGGACTGCCGGAACCCGGCACGGTATACTCGTCTCTGACGCTCCACGAAGGAGGTCGGACGAAGGGGTCCGCATGGAATTCCACATCTCCCGCGAGGCGCGCCAGCGCTACCGGTTCGACGAATCACTGTTCAGCTTCAACGGCAACGTCATCATCGCCA
>JAJPKB010000354.1 GCA_021323915.1 Chloroflexota bacterium
CTGTGCCTTGCCCTGGCCCTCCTGGCGCGGCCCAACCCACTGACCGGCCCGGGCCTGCCGGTTGCCGCGCTCTGGCGTCGCGCCACCGCGATGGTTCCCGTCGGCGTGCTGCTTCCGGCGGTCGCTCTGCCGCTCGCGCTCGGCGGTGCGTTCATGCTTTCTCGTTCGCGGTCCGTCGATCGGATCAGCTTTCTCGACGTGGGCACCGGCGATTCCGCCCTGGTCGAGCTGTCCGACGGCGGCCGGGTCTTTCTCCAGGACGACGCGAGCGCGGTCGCGGCGGCACGCGCCGTTGGACCAACCCTTCCCTTCTGGGACCGAGCGATCCCGCTCGCCGTGCTGACCGCCGGCGACGACCAGGCGCTGGGCGACCTCGACGACTTGGCCGGGCGGCTCCCGTTCCGAAAGGTGATCGTACCGTCGGCTGGCGTCTCGGCGACCACCGAAAAACACTGGCGCCAGACGGCGAGCACGCGGCAGCTCGAGGTCATTCACGGACGAACCGGGATCCACGTCGGGGTGGGCGACCAGGATGAGATCGACGTCTACGCGCTGGAGGGCGTGCCGCGGCAGGGGCGCGCGGCGGCGCTTCCGCCCGGCCTATCGCTGAGGCTGACGCTGGGGCACATGACCGTGGTCTGGGCGAGCGCCGAGCCGGCCGATCAGGCGATCCTGGCCACGTCGGGCGTCCCGGCCCCGGCCCAGGTCCTGAAGCTGGTCGGGCAAGCGCCTCGCTGGGGTTTGGACCCCGGATTCTTCGCGAGGGTCAACCCCAGCATCGTCATTCTACCGGCCGGCGCGGCCAGCCGGTTCGCGCGCCCAACCCCGGGGACACTGGATCTCCTGGCGAACCGCCAGGTTTACCGCACCGATCAAGACGGCACGGTCGTCATCTCCGCCGAGCCGGCGGGAATCGCGGTGCGAACGTCGCGCTGAAGCGGATAACCCCTATTTGTAGAGCGCCATCGCGGTACGAACGAGGCCGACTGACGTGTTCGTCCAGGCTTTGTTGAGTGCCGACTGACTGATCACTCGGTCGGAGCCGTCACCGTGAAAAGCGGGATCGTTGTAGACGAGGTTGCCGTTCTGGTCAAGGCCCAGGCCGACGACGTAGTGATCGCCGGCGAACGAGCTACCAACGTGATCGGGAAGATCCCAGTAGCGCACGAGCAGAACGACCGGACGCCCCTGACCGAGCTCGTTCTTGAGATCGGCGATCGTCCAGGTACGGTAGCTCTGGCCGTTGTACAGTCCGTCGACCTTCACCCCGCTCGTCCGGGCGGCGTACGCCAGTGCCTCCCAGGTCGTTCCGTTGTTGGGATCCGCCATGCCCATCTGCTGGTTGGCCAGGTTCCGCAGCTTGAGCTGGTCGACGTTGATGCCCAGCGCGCCGAGCGCCATGGAAAGGGTCGTCGGGCCACAGTTGGTTTCGGCCCAGACGCTTCCGTCGAACTGGCTGTGATACGGCGCCTGGAGGATCGTCGACACCGGTGGCGGTGGCGCGGGAGGAAACGGAGAAAGCGTCCTGATCACGTCACCGTTGGCATCGATCGCGAAGGCCGGGTAATGGGCACCGGACGGGGCGCTCGCCGTCGTCGGATTTCCATTTGAGCCCGGCACGTCGATCGTGAGGGTCTGCCCTACGGCCAGCTGATTGGGATCGGTTAGTCCGTTTAGATTGGCGATGGTTGTCGCAGGAACGCCGAACTGCTGCCCAATCGCAAAGAGGGTATCGCCGGCCTGGACCGTATAGGCGATCGGCTGATCGGCGAAAGCCGGCGTTGCCAGGCCTCCGGCCAGCGCAAGCGCGGCGACCCCGGCTCCGGTGAGCCGTTTGAGGCATGACCGACGAGAGATCAGGCGCCAGTTAGGACGATTTGTCGGTTGAAAAGGGTAGCGTGTCACCCGTACCTCCCAGCACGTCGCGGCATGGATATCCAGTTGGTCCGCGTGAGTCGGGGCGCCATACCCGCGGCCAAGAAAGGAGGTGGCCGCGTTCCAGGTACTACCGAGAAGATGCCAGCCTTCTCAAACAGGCAGTCGAGGTGAGCGGATTATAGGTGAGGCTCGATTAGCTTGTCAATAATCAATCCGTCAGAACGGCCAGAGATTCAGATCCTGGGTCCAGGCGCGGCGTGGCTGGGTGAGGAGAAAGACGACCGCGTCGGCGATGTCGTCCGGCGCGATGTACTTCGCGCCGCTTCGGGCGCGGTCGGCGGCGGAGCGATCGCCGAAGTCGGTCAGGATGCTGCCGGGCAGGATGGTCGAGACTTTGATCTGGTCCGGCCCCCACTCGGCGGCGAGCGCCTGCATGAGCCCGATCAGGCCGAACTTCGACGCGCAGTAGGCTGCCATGCGCGGGTAGCCCTGTCGACCGGCCCCGGAGGCAATCGCGACGACGTTGCCGCCGCCGCGCCGCTTCAGGGCGTCGTACGCCGCTCGGGAGCAGACGAAAGCGCCGGTGAGATTGGTGTCGAGGACCCGGCGCCAGTTTTCCAGCGGGTAGCCGGCGGAGGGGCCAGCCAGGCTGACGCCGGCGTTGTTGATCAGCGCGTCGAGTCCGCCGAAGCTCGCCTCGGTCGCGGCCACCGCTTTCTCGACCGCCGCGGCGTCGGCAACGTCGGCGGCGGCGACCAGGGCGCGCCCTCCCGCCGCCTCGATCTCCCGCGCGACAATCTCCAGCCGGTCCGCGCTGCGCGCGAGAAGCGTGACCGCCGCCCCCTCACGCGCCAACCGCAGCGCGATGGCGCGCCCGGCGCCACGCCCGGCGCCGGTCACCAGCGCCACCTTTCCATCCAGAGCACCCATGGTCGGTTCCTCCCGCTCGATCTCGCCGTGACGGATCACGTCGGGGCGTCGCGCGTACAGTGTAGTCCGAAGCCGGAGGGTTTGAAAAGTCAGCTGACCGTCTGAGCGAAGAAATTTGCCGTGGAAATATTGAGTAATTTCATCAACTAGCTTATAATAATCGACGCTGAAGCGGCTGACCGCTACCTCCTCA
>JAJPKB010000006.1 GCA_021323915.1 Chloroflexota bacterium
CCGGCGACGGTCGCCGACGTCCGCCCGGACGCATAGATTCCGCTCCGCGCGTTCCCGAAGATATGGTTGTTCAGAATCTTCGGCGAGCAATTGTCATATCGGATACCATGCCACGCCGACCCGCTGATCCTGCAACGCTCGACGGTCGCTTCGTCGGTGACGAGTGTGACGCAACGGTGATAGCAGTTGCGAACGTCGCTGTCGCACATCCGCAGCTTCGTCCCTGGCCCTGCGGCGACGCCCGTGCCCCAAAGCGCGGCCACGAGCGAATTCTCGATCTGCACCTCCGAGCCGTCGAGAATCGTGACGCCGTTCATGAATGGACCTACGATCGCGCAATCACGCATCGATCCTGTGGCATTCACGAACGAGACAAGCGTTTCGCCCGAAAGGACGCCCGGGAAATCACCAGTCGCCGGACCACGAAACCTGATTCCGCGCAGCACTACACCCTTGGCGTTCCTTACGGTCAAAGCCGGCGGTGGCAGACGGTTGGCGAAGGCGACGGCGATCTTCGCGCGTTCTTGCCGATCACTGGTGGCCTCAAGAGCGGCAAAGAATTCCTCCTTCTTCTGATGGGTCAATGGCGGGGTCGAGTCGGGTCCGATCGTTGTCTTCTCCCACCCCACGCCTTGCAGCGTGAGTGATTTCGTGATCGTTATATTCTCCTTGAACGCCCCCGCCGCGAGCATGATCGTGGCACCCTCCGGTGCTTTGTCGATCGCCTCCTGAACCGATTGACCCGCTGCGACAACGATGTCCGCGGGCGCGGTGGCCGACGCGGACCGGAGCAAACCCAGGGTCAAGCCGATTGCCGGCAAGAACATCGCCGCGGCGAACTTGCTGAGTGGACGAGCACGGAGCATGACCTTCCTCCGATCGTCGAGAAGTCCGGTGATACGGTCGGTCAAATCCCAGCGCGACGACATGAGGGCGACCGCCGCCAGCGAGCTCGGGCCCTGCTCGAAGGCGCCCCCGAGGGCCACCAACACGCGGCTGTAGCGAAAGCGGTCGCCGAACTGAAGCACGTAGTTGTCGCACACTTCCTCGCATGCGCGAGAAAGGGAGTGATTGAGATAAAAGATCAGCGGATGAGGCCAAAAGAGCGCGCCCGCGACGCGTTGCAGCAGGCCGACCAGTGGATCCCGGCGCACCAAGTGGGCGGCTTCGTGAATCAAGATTTCGCGAAGCCCGTCGATGCTTTCCAGCCGTGCCGGCATCACGATCGCTGGACGCCAGAAGCCGAGGGCCATCGGAACGTCGATCCCCTCGCGGGACAGTAGGCGCGGTGTGGTTGCCATGCCGAGCCTGGAAGCGACTTCGGAGAGAAGCTCGATCGTTTGCTGATCCGTCATCGCCGGGCACCTGGCACGGAAGCCGGCGAGTCTGATCAATCCGAAGAACAAGCGAGCGAACAATAGCAGCGTGCCAACACCCCAAGTAACGACGGTCGCGGTGATGACTTTTCGCCACGCGAACGTGGATGTCGGTGACGGGGCCGCGACTGAATTCGTCGCTTCGATGGCCAGGGGCTCCGGCGTCGATCGTGTTCCGGGTTTGAGGTCGATGTTGAGCGAGTCGCTGTTGAGTGCGGCGGCCGGCGCGCTCGCGCCGGGAGCGGTCACCGCGGGATTAGGCTCGTCGTCGGCGAGCACGCGAAGCGACCAGTTCAGCCCGAAGTGGTCAAGCGCGGCGATAACGACGGGAAGGATGAGGACAGAAGCCAGAACAACCAAGTAAGTGGCATGCCGAGAGGCCGCATCGTGGTTCGACAGGATCCGTGCGATGAGCGTGCCGAGCACAATCGTCGCGGTGATGGCGACTAAGATCGAGCCGAGGCGCCAAAGAGAGTGGTCACTCAGGGTGAGTGAGAGCAGTCGTGTCATGATCCAGCCCTCCGATCGCCGCGCCCCTTGGAGCGGGCTTCAGCCTGGTCGATCAACGCCCTCAGCCTGGCGGTTTCGTCCTTCGAGATCCTTCGGCTCTGCAAGAGCGTCATGACCAAGCCCGCGGTCGAGCCGCCGAACGCGGTCTCGACAAGTTGATCGAGCATCGTGCCGAGCGTGGTCTCACGCGCGACGGTCGCGCGGTAGACGTGGGCGTGCGCGTCGGCCTTGCGCGCCAGCCAGCCTTTTTCCTCGAGGCGTGTCAACATGGTCAGCACGGTATTTCGCGCGACCTTCCGACGCGCGGACAGTGCCTTCCAAACCTCGGCCACGGTCGCCTCGCCTTGTTGCCAGATGACGTCCATGATTTCGAGCTGCCCCGGCGAAAGGGAGGGCAACTCGTTGGGATCGGCCGGGGACATGATGGTTCTGGACCCTCCCCCAGTTGGAATGCCTACAACCGTCGGCAACATTACCGACAAGTGTAGGTATTGTCAAGAGGCAGTCCGATTTTTTCAGCGGTCGACCAATCGGCCGACCTCATTGATGCGCGGCGCAGCCCGGGGCTGCCGCCGTGGCCAGGGCGGGCGTCCCGTCGTCCAGCGTCCGGGGCGGGCGGACGATCACTAGCCGTCGAGGTCCCGATCCCACATCGGGTCCCGCGGCCGGCGAGTCGGTCCGGTCTGCGGCGCGACCGCTCCGACCGTCGCCTTCCTGTCCAGGTCGTGGGCCACACCTTCCTTGATCACGCGGACGCCGGAACAGCCTTCGACGAAGACGAGGGTCCGATTGTCCGTCTCCACCATGCGGAGTCCCGCCCCGGCCGACCCGGCCCATGCGGTGACCTCCAGCTTCTCCTCCGACCGCAGGAGGAACTCCCGCCCCCAGGGCTCCAGCAACACGATCCGCAATCTCGTGCCGGCATTCTGGATGGACAGACTCAGGGTGCGACCCATCGACCCCCTCCGGAATTGTCGGGCGCCGACCGGGATTCAGCGAGGTCCCGCGACGCGGTCTCCTTGGCTGCCCGGCCTATTGCCGGACCCGCGCGGCCCGCGCCCGCGGCCGCCGTGTGGTTTCCGGCCCGGCCGGGCCCGTCGCCGAGCATACCGCGCCGGGCGATCCGTCGCATGCCCCTCAAGATCGACACGAGCACCTCTCGAGCCTCAACGTCCGGTCTCCGGGCTCTGGCCCTTGCAATCTGAGAGGGCCTTCGTGCGACTTGCACGGCGGGAATCGCACCCCGTCACCGGCCTCGAGAGCATCGCGGACTGAAACCGTGGCTCATCCATGGGTTGCGAATCGTCGGCCGGCATCGGCACACGTCGTGCATCCCCGAGCCATGGAGTCGAAGAGGCTCGGCCCGTCGATCGTGATGGTTCGCCGTTCGATCGGTTGGACGCCGGACCATGTCCGTCGCCGATGCCGCCGGAGGGGGCGACGGCTCCCAGGGTCGAGTGCCTCCGCTCTCCGAACCGAGGTGGAACATGGCCAGGTCAGATCCGACTCTCGAGTGTCCCAGCGAAGGCCTCGACCTCGGTCGCGTCGAACTGGACCACTCCGGCGAGCCCGCGATGCGAGAGGGACGGCCCGGGACGGACTCGCTACGGCGCTCCGATTCATCGCGGCCGATACCCGGCCGTCGCCCGTCCGGAAGCGAAGCCCCTCCCCGGAGTCGCGTACCGCGGGTCCTGGTCGTGGACGACGAGCCCCACATCCGCCTGATGTCCCGGATGACCCTCGAGACGGACGGCTATGAGGTCGTTGAGGCGGAGGATGGAGAGGTGGCCCTGGACTCCCTGCGCGGATCGCCCGTCGACCTGATCCTCCTCGACGTCCGGATGCCGCTGCTCGACGGGATGGAGACGCTCCGGAATCTCCGCGAGGCCGGCGACGACACCCCGGTGGTGATCGTCACCGCCCACGGCAGCGTTCCGGACGCCGTGGAGGCGATGAAGCTCGGGGCCATCGACTTCCTGTCCAAACCCCTGACGCCGGAGACCATGCGCCGGGTTGTCTCCGAGGTCATCGCGAGGCATGAACCCACCCGCCCCGGAACCGTGATGGGCGCCGCCGGGCGCCCGACGGTGACCGTCGCGGACAGACCAGTCCTCGATCTCACGACGGTCAAGGTCGCCTTGAATCGCCGCGAGTTCGAGCGAGCGGCGGACCTGCTCGAGCGGGCACTGGACACCGACCCCAACTCCGCCGAAGCTCACACCCTGATGGGAGTCCTGCTGGAGTGCCGGGTCCAGTGCCACGCGGCCTACCACTCGTACCGGAAGGCCCTCGCGGTCGACCCGCTCCACGGCCCCGCGCGGGAGAAC
>JAJPKB010000578.1 GCA_021323915.1 Chloroflexota bacterium
GACGCCGCGTCGGCGGAGACGACGGCGGCCAGGCCGAACAGACCCAGGACCGCCCCGCCGAGAATCGGACCGACCAGCTGGACGACTTGCCCGCTCAACGAGGTGAGCGAGTTGGCGGCGACGAGGTCGGACTCGGCGACGATACGTGGAATCAGGGCGCTCTTCGCCGGTCCGAAGAACTGGCCGATCGACGATTGGACGAAGACGACCGCGAAGATCAGCCAGACCCGGTCGGCGGAGCCCGGCGCCAGGAGGACGAGCAGCAAGACGCCGCGCCCGACGTCCGAAACGATCATCGTGCGCCGGCGGTTCCAGCGGTCGACGAAGACCCCGGCGAGCGACCCGACGAGAATCGTCGGCAGCGATTCGGCGACGAACATGCCGCCGGTGGCCAGCGCCGAGCCGGTCAGGTCGTAGATGTAAAACGGCAGGGCGATGAACAGAAACCAGTCGCCGAGACTGGAGACCAGGCCGCCGGTCCAGAGCAGGGCGAAGTCGCGCTGGCGAAGAATCGTCAACTTCCCAGGGCTTCGAGGAGCCGCGCCGCTTGCTCGGCGGTGATCTTCCCCTCGGCGAGCATGCGCAGCACCGTCAGGCGCTCCTCCTCGGACGCCCGCGGCTTTGGCGGCGCGGGCGGTGGCGTCGGCGGCGGAGGCGGCTGGGGTGCGCCCCGTCCTCCCCATCCTCCGCCCCAGCCGCGCCCGGGACCGCCGCGCCAGACCCAGGGCCGCTCCGCCCGGCGGGACGCCTGCTCGGCCGCCGCCTCGGCGGCGCGCTGCGCCATCTCCTCGGCCCGTCGGGCGAACTCCTGCGCCCGCGCCTCGAACTTCTCGGCCATCCGCCGGCCGACCTCCTCGCTCGCCCGGGCAAAGCGCTCGTTCATCGCCCGCATCCGCCGCTCGAAGCGGTCCGAGCGGCGTCCCTCGAACGCGCCGAAGACGTCGTGCATGCCGGCTTCGATGCTGCCCAGAACGTCATCCATCATTCCCTCGAATCCCGGCGCCTGGTTCCGGGCGGCGAGCCGAATTCGCCCGCCGCTCGAGATTCGAACGGTTGCCTCGCCCGCTCCGACCTGACCGCGGAGCTCGAGCGGCTCGCGAGCAGCCTCGGCCAGCGGGATCTCGCAGTGAATCCGCCCCTGATCGCTGTGGAGGACGAACGAGGCCGACAACATATCGGGATAGCCGACGAGGGTAAGACTGGCCGTGCCCTCGCAGCGGGCGTCGTAGGTGGCTCCGGCCGCGAACGCGGTGTGGAGGCGAAGGTCGCCCCCGATCGCCGTCGCCGAGAGACCTCCGGACAGGTCGCGGCCCCGCAGGTCGCCGCCGACCCGCTTGATCGTGACGAGCCCGCGGCATTCGTCGACCGCCGCGTCTCCGCCCACCTCTTCGATCGTCGCGGCCTCCCGGGCGTCCTCGAGACGCAGATCGCCGCCGACCGCCCCCGCTTCCACCGCGCGGCAGCCGGCGATCGAAAGGTCGCCCTGCACCGAGGGCAGCCGGGCGTCGCCACCCACCGACGCGACGGCGACGTCGCCCGCGACCGCGCCGGTGAAGGTCACCGCGCCGGTGACGCGCCCCAGCCGGGCGTCGCCGGAGACCGAGCCCACGACGACGTCTCCTTCGATTCCCTCGACGTTGAGGTCCCCGGACACCGTCTCGCAGGTCAGTCCGCCGTGCACGGCGCGAGCCTGGACGTCGCCGGTCAGCGCGCCGAGCCGCGCCGCGCCGCGAATGTCTCGCACCTGGGTATCGCCGCTCGCCCGGTCGAGGCTCACCCCGGCGTCGAATCCGCCGATCCGGAGGTCGCCGTTCGCCGAGCTGATCCGCACCGCGACGTTTCGCGGCGCCTGAAGACGCGCGTCACCACGAACGCGCAGCCGCACCACGCCCTCGACGTTCTCAATCGACGAGGCCGCGACGGAGTCCTCGTCGCCGGTCAGTCGAGCGGTGCTTTCCTCCCAACCGGCCACTACCGCGTCGCCGTCCACGTCGATCTCGATCGCTCGGACGCCTTCCAGGTCGATATCTCTCTCACTCATCGTGTCGCGCTCACTTTCCGTTGGTCAATGACCCTTGTTCCGTTGTTCTTCGAGCTGCTGGAGCGCCTGATCGACCGCGATCTCCCCGCGTTCGAGCGCGCGGAGGATCCGGAGTTGCTCGCTCTCGGCCTCGGCGGCCGCCTCGCCGGTCGGCGTCGGCTCGCCGTGCGTCGGCGATTCGGCGGCTTCTTCGGACGGCGATTCCGGCGCGGCGCCGGTCGCGCCGTCCTCCGCGGTTATCGCCTGCTGCGCCGGGGCCGATTCAGCCGGAGTCTCGGCCGGCTCGACGGGATGGGTGAGGTAGAGATGCCCGCTGACGGTTCGGATCTGAATCGTGGCCGCCCCGCCGTTCAGCCGTCCCTGCCAGCGGCGGGAACCGGGCCGTCGAACGTCCTGGACGACCTGGCAGGGCAGATCACTCGTCACCGACATGCTGACCCCGTGGGCGGCGACCGTCGCCGAGGCGTCCGGGGCAAGGCGGAGGGTGATGCTTCCGCTCACCGAGCGGAAATCGTAGCTGCCGGAGGGCGCGAGCGGCGTGGCAAGCTCCATCGAGCCGGAGACGGTGCTCGCCCCCACCGCGTCGAGGCGGCCGGCGGCGCGGATGCTGCCGCTCACCGCGCGGGCGTGGAAGTATCCCTCGGCCTGGCGGGCGTCGATGGCCCCACTCACCGTCGACAGCATCAGATCTCCCTGGACCCGCTCCAGTCGCTCGCTTCCGCTCACGTTCCAGAGGCGAAGCGTGCCGCGAACCCCCTCGACCTCGATCCGGCCGGTGACCGAGCGCAGCTCGAGGTCGGCGTGGCGGGGTACCTGAACCCTGTAGCACACTTCGGCGGGCATCGCGGTGTTGCGCAGCAGATCGGCGAACGCTCGGAAGGCGTCCGCCGCGAAGTCGTCCCAGATTCCGTGGTCCCGCAGTGGCGCGGTACCGTCCAGCAGGGTCCGCGCGAAGATCGCGCTCCCGTCCTGGCTCAGGTCGACCCGGGTCGCGTTGAAGCGCGCCAGACTCGAGCCCTCGGCGAGCTTCACCGCCTGAAGCCGCACCTCGGGCCGGTCCCAGCCGGTTACAGCAATCCGCCCACGTGGATTCTCGACCACGAGCCGGCACTGGTCCCCGACCGAGAACGTCTGATCCACGATCGTCGCGGTCGCCGACTCGTCAGGCTCGGACGCGCTCCGAGAGGCGGAGGCCTGGGTAGGCATGCTCGTTGCTCCTTTCACTCGACCGAAAATCACTCGATCCAAATGTGTACGGTCTGACGACCGGGTTCTTCGACACGCAGCAGCTCGCCGCGGAAATCGCCGCTCATCGCCGTGGCGACGACGTCCAGGGCATCGCGGTGCTCCTCCGGCACCCAGCGTCGGGCGACGCGGAGCACCGCCGGGATCGCGGCGAGCGGCAAAGTGAGGTTGACGGATTGGCGTCCGGGCTCCTGAACGTGAATGCGGAGCCAGCGGCCATTCGCCGCCGACCCCTCGGCTCGGCTTCGGATCGGCTCGACCACCCGCCGCTCGCTCGCCAGCGCGCCGAGCAGCCGCGCACCCTCTTCCGGACTGATCTGCTTGGCCTCGACCATTTTCAGGATCTCAACGCGTTCGCTTTCGAGCGTCATAGTCGGTCTCCCTGCCGCTTCAGCAGCTTGAGAGCTTGCTCCGCGGTGATCTCGCCGCTCTTGAGGCGCTCCAGTGCCTCGCGCCGGCGGTCGGACTCGTCGGCCGGCTCGGCCAGGGTGGACTCCTCGGCCACGTCGTAACCGAGGGTGCGAATCAGGTCGTCGAGCCAGCCGCGAATCGTCGGATAGGACTTGCCGAGCTCTTTCTCGACCTCGCGGATGATGCCGCGATTCTTGATGAACACTTCGAGGAAGGCGAGCTGCTCGAGCGAGAGTCGCTGGAAGCGCCCGAGCGCGAAGGATCCCTCCATCGTCGTATGGCAGCCCGGGCACTCCAGGCGACGAACCACCAGCTCCTCGCCGCAGAAAGGGCACCGTCCTAACACGTCTGGCATTCCGTCGTTCCCCCCCTCCGGTATCGCGTCGGCCGGTTGCGCGGACCGCCGATCGCGGTCGAGTGACGCGAGCCTCGTTTCCGAGACTATCCCCTCGACCGTGCCTATCCTACATATTTTCGATCCAGCTGTCAATAGTATTGATTATGAGATCAATAAATTGAATTATCACATCAATCCGATAAAGCACCAGATTGCTATGTGGCAGTCCCGACTGCGATTGGCTGACCTAATGCAATCAGCTAGCGCGATCAGCGGGCGAGCGCCCAGTCCCCTCTCCCTCTGGGAGAGGGAGATGCGCGTTAAACTGCTGGCTGACTCAATCGCGCGTTTGCTTTCGAGGGCATCTGATAAGGGCGTCGAGGGCGGGGTTGGGAGTGGAGAGGTGAAGCTTGTCTCCGGCCCGTCATCGGGGCACGCGCCGCACGCGTTCGCTCGGGCCTGGAAAAGGGGCAGGGACCCGGGCGGTCGTCGGATCAGGGGACGTCGACGATCAGGCCGTCGTAGGCGAGCTCGACGCCCGGAGGCAGCCGTCGATTGGTCGCGGCGTGGTCCAGGTCGTGGCAGATATGCGTGAAATAGGTCCGGCGGGGGCCGAGCTCGGCGACGACCTCCAGCGCCTCGCTCAGACTGAAGTGGGTCGGGTGCGGACGGTCGCGCAGCGCGTCGAGGACCAGCACGTCGAGCTCCCGGAGCAGCTCGAGCGACGCGGGGGGGATTTGATTGGTATCGGTGACGTACGCCAGGTTGCCGAACCGAAAGCCCAGGACCGGCGTCGTCCCGTGGAGGACCGGCACCGGCTGGACGTCGAGGCCTGCCACCACGAACGGCCGATCGAGCGGCTCGATCGCGTGCAGGTCGAGCCTCGGCTTGCCGCCGGCGGCCGGCGTTTCGATAAAGACGTAATAAAACTGGCGGCGCAGGTTTTCGAGTGTCTGGCGCGAGCCAAACACCGGCAAGCCAGAAGCGGTGTGACCGGAGAAGACCCGAACGTCGTCGAGGCCGAAGAGGTGATCGGCGTGGGTGTGGGTGTAGAGGATCGCGTCGAGGCGGGTGACCTCGGCGCGCAGGAGCTGGAGTCGCAGCTCGGGCGGGGTGTCGACGAGGATGGTCTGTCCGCGCCGCTGGACCAGCACCGAGGGTCGGTAGCGTCGGTTACGCGGATCGGTCGATCGGCAGACGGCGCAGGCGCAGCCGATCACTGGAACGCCGTGGGAGGTACCGGTGCCCAGGAAGGTCAGTCGCAGCGGGTCGCGCGTTCGCCGGGGATCGGTCATCGGGCTCGTGTCTCCAAACGTCGCCAGGAATACCAGCAACGCAAAGCGAGGCCCCGGAGGAGGGTCCTCCGGGGCCTCGCTCGCTTTCGCATCTTGATCAGGACATCTACCCAGCGGGGGCATACCCCGCGATCCTCTGGTTCCACGAGCCATGCTGACTCGGTTTGCCTTGACCAGTCGGAACTGGGCTTAGCCTGAGGTCAGCTTTCGCCCCACGCCCGCACGCGGGGCGCTACCCATCGACTTGCCAGACTCCGAAAAATGATCGAGGTTTCTTACCATGCACTCGCATGAAGCCTCCTCAGATCAGGCTTACGAACTTACCGTTCCTCGCGGTTCGGCGTCGTGCTTCCAATATAGCGTACGTGCGCCCGAGAGTCAAGTACCCGCGATTCGAGCTGCCCTACCGCCAGCCCGAGCACCAGGACCCGAGCGGCGCAGCTGGACTGACAGCACCCGAATCCCTTCCGGGAAGTAGCGCCAGACGTGCCAGGCGAGCGGCGCCACCAGCGCCACGCTCACCCAGAGGTGGACGTTCAGGGCGAGTCGGTCCTGAAGGGGAAACCAGCGGAGGGCGACGGCGACGCCGCTGAGGTAGCTGGCGGGACCGAGGACCAGCAGGGCCCAGGCGGCGGCCTTTTCGGCCCGGAGTCGCGAGGGTGAGAAGCGCCGCGGAAACCAGCCAGTCAGGGTGGGCCAGGACTGCCACGCCTTGAGGGCAAGGGTCCAGGTCGTCAGGTACCCGGCCCAGACGTGAACGTCGGTTTGGAACGAGATGTCCTGGACGACCAGCAGGTCGTGGGCGGCGAGGAATTCGAAGACGGCGGCGGCCCAGGCCGACCCTTTCGGGGTGAGGCCGTGGGCAAAGAGAAAGAGAATCACGCCGGTCAGCGTCTCGACGAGCAGCGCCGGCAGGAGCGCCAGCCCGAGGTCGGCCACCAGCCGGACCTGCCGCCGGGGGCGAGCTTGCCGATTCGCGACGTGGACGCTTGGTACCTTGATCATCTCAAAGGCATTGTAGCAGGCAGCAGCGCCGATCGGGGAGCCGGGGCCGGCCGCCACCGGTGGTGGCGCGTCTCACCCGCCCGTTATCGCGGACGGGCGACACCTGCTTGTGGGGAAGCAATTGCCCTACGCTCAGCGCCGCAGGACGTAGACGGTCGGGCGGAGGTAGCCGCTCCGGAAGGAGATTAGGACCGGAAACGCGCCGGTCAGCTCCCAGCGGGGATGCGTGGCCGCGAGCGCCGCCTCGAACGGGCGGCGACTGGCGGTGATCGCGACGAACCGCCCCCGGTCGTCCGCCACCCGCGCCGCCTCGGCAAGGATCGCCGGATACAGCCGCGCGTTCTCGCGCTGGCTGCCCACGAGCATGCCGTACGGAAGATCGGCGGCGATCGTATCGAAGCTCGCGTCGGGGAAAGGAAGCCGGGACGCGTCGGCGCGAACCAGCGCGACCACCGATTCGTGTCCGCTCGCCCGCAGATTCTCGGCGGCGCACCGCAGCGCAACCGGGCTCAGGTCGACGCCGAGGGCGAGCCGCGCCGATCCGACGCCGAGCCGCTCGATCAGCAGGGTGCCGGACCCGCAGGCGACGTTCAGGAAGCGCTCGGTCGGCCGGGGATCGGCCAGCTCGACCATGACCCTCGCGACGGTGGCGTTGAGCGCGCCGGGCAGATCGCAGACGCGCCAACTGCGCGCCGAGAGCGGGCGCGGACTCAGTCGCACCAGGACGTCCCACCCGGCCGATCGATCGAGCGGTCGACGAACGACGACCAGCAGGTCGCCCGGTCCCTCGACCACCGTCAGGCCGAGATCGGCCGCCAGCGCCGTCTTGAGCCGCGCGAAAACCGCCGACTCGGCGCCGGCCGCGCTCAGGTGGAGGGTGCGGAAGCGACCAGACGGGTACATTCCCAGCACGTCGCGCGTGACGCCGACGATCCGTTGCAGGTTCTGGTGGCCGAGCAGGCCACGGGGCCGGGGGACGTCGAACCACTCGAGACGGTAGACGGCGACGACCGTTCGCAGCGCGTTGAGCCGGCGTGGGTCACGATCGTACCGAATCAGGATCCGCCCCTCGGCGGGACGGCCCGGCACGTTCGCCTCGGGAAGGCGACGCCGGATCTCGCGCTCGGCGAGCTCCTCGAGGCCCGGCAGGACCTCGACTTCATACCTCACGCCACGTCGGCCAGCCAGCCGGCGAACGTGTCGCGCCAGGCCGCACGGTCTTCCGGTCCGCCGAAGTCAAGGGTGTAGGGGCCCTGGTAGCCAAGCTCGGCCAGCCGACGGAAGACCCGGCGGAAGTCGACGATGCCCTGGCCGGGCATCAGGTGCTCTTCGTAGCGGCCGTGGGTGTCGTTCAGGCGGACCTGTCCAATCTTCGCGGCGCCGAACGCGTCGAGGAAGCCGTCGAAGCCGTCCGGCACGAGGTGGGCGTGGCCAACGTTGAACGCCCACTTGAAGCGGGGCGATTCGACGGCGGCGAAGAAGCGGCGGGTCTCCGCCACGTCGCGAGGCAGGTAGTGAATCTCCGCGTTGTCGGGCTCTTTGTTGTGGTTTTCGAAATAGATGTCGATTCCGCGCTCCTCGGCCCAGACCGCCGCGCGCCGCATCCGGTCGATCGCGGTGGACAGCCGCTCCTCCTTGTCCGATGAGAAGTGGTAGCCGCCGTGGCAGATCAGGTAGCCGCAGCCGAGGGCTCGCGCGAGGTCGAAGTTCTCCCGGAGGTAGTCGTCGATCGCCCGGTGCATGACCGGTGATATCTCCGCCATGTTGATCGCCGAGAGAGTGTGGATGCCGAGGGCGACGCCGTGTCGCTCGGCGAGCTCGCGAACGCGGCCGATCCGCGACGGCGTGAAGGTGCCGGGGTAGTTGGGCGACGTATCGGCGTTGAAGTCGACCCGGGTGAAGTCGCGCTCGACCGCCCACTGGATCGCCTGCTCGAGCGGCCAGGAGCCGGGTCCGGCGAAGACGAAGCGGTGACGGTGGTCCATCGGGCTGCCCTCCGAATCAGTCGAATCCCCGGGCCACGACCCGGTCGACCTGCAGGTGGATTCCCAGGCGGTCGGAGCCGGCGATGACCTGCCAGCGGACCGGGCCCAGGCGCAATCCCACGTAGCGAATCGCCATGCGGTTGACTTCGCGCTCCTGGATCGCCCGGTCCTCGACGATCTCGGCGCGACCGCTGAGGGTCACGTAGCGCGGGCCGTCCTCGACGCAGATCGCCATCCGGGGATCGCGCCGGAGGTTCCGCTCCTTGAGCAGCCCGCGCTGGGTGTTGAGGATGACCACGTCGCCGTCCAGGTCGTACCACATCGCGGTCAGCTGGGGAGACCCGTCGCGGTTGATCGTCGCCATCACGCACATCCGGGGTTGCTCCAGGAACTCGCGGACTTTCTCCTCGATCAGCATCGATGCTCCTGCCTCGTGCTCGGTCAATCTCTCTTCGAGGGGGCAAGGCCCCTCCCCCCTGGCGAACTACGAGAGTGCCAGGATGTCGACGCTGCCCATCAGGACGAAGCCGCCGATGCGAACGAACGGCGCGCCCGGCGCGCCCGGCTGCGGATCGAACTTGCACTTCTTGTTGCCCATAATCGTCAGGCCGCCGAGCTCGACCTCGGCGCCTCGCGGGACGATGATCTTCACGCTGCCCATCACGACGTGGGCGTCGATCTCGACCTCGTCGCCCGACAGGCTCGCCCGGCGCAGGTCGAGAGTGCAGCTGCCCATGACGACGAGGGCGCGGGTCTTACCCTCGACCCGCCAGCGGTCGTTTCGTTTGGTGTCGCTCATGATGCAGACCGTCCAGGCGGTCGGCTCGCGGCGGCTGGCCCCCGGGACCGCCGGAAGATCGCGGGTCAGCTCGCCGAGCTCGCGCCGGGTTCGCGCGGTGAAGACGGCGCTCACCCGCTCGGAGAACTCGTCGAGGGTGAGCCTTCCCGCGACGCAGGCGTCCCGGAGGATCGTCATCGACTGGTTCCGCTCGGCGTCGCCGACGAGCACGTCGTCCTGATTCATCATCATGGCTTTCCGACCTTTCAGCAGAGGATGGATCAGGACGTATTATGCACCGGCCGCGCCGTGGCGTACAGGTGGTGAGGGACGCTCACTCGTACCGTAGCGCTTGGATCGGATCGAGCTGCGAGGCCTTGCGGGCCGGATAGTAGCCGAAGAACACGCCGACGAGCGCCGCGAACCCGAATGAGAGGGCGATCGCCTGAACGCTGACGACCGCGTTCCAGCCGGCCAGCGCGCTCATCCCGAGGGAGCCGCCCACGCCGAGCAGAATCCCGATCAGGCCGCCGGCGAAGCTGATCGCGATCGCCTCGATCAGAAACTGGCTCAGGATATTACCGGTCCGCGCGCCGATCGCCATTCGAACGCCGATCTCGCGAGTGCGCTCGGTGACCGACACCAGCATGATGTTCATGATGCCGATCCCCCCGACGATCAACGACACCGCCGCGACGCCGGCGAGAAGGAAAGTCAGGGTATCGGTGGCCTGCTGGGCGGTGTTGATGACCTGATCGTTGTTCCGCACCCGGAAATCGTCGGGCTGGCCCGGTTGGATCCGGTGCCGGGTCTCGAGCAGGGTCGTGATCTGCTGCTGAATTGCGTTTATCTGGCTGGTCTGGGCCACCTGGACGTAGATGTTGTTGACGTAGGAGCGGTTGAAGAGTCGAATCTGCGCCGTCGTGAACGGAATCAGGATGACGTCGTCCTGATCGCGAAAGCCGTTGCTTCCCTTGCTCGCGAGCACGCCCTTCACCTTGAACGGCACGCCCCGAATCAGAATCGTTTGACCGACCGGATCCGCGCTGCCGAAGAGGTTCTGGGCGACGGTCTGCCCGATGTCGGCGACGAGCGCCCCCGACGTCTCGTCGGCGTCGTCGAAGGCCGATCCGCTGGCGATCTGCCAGTTCTGAATCGTGAAGATCGCCGGCGAATCACCCTGAACGCTGGTGTTCCAGTTCTGGTCGCCGGCCACGACCTGCACGCCACCCACTTCGACGTCCGGGCTGAGCGCGGTGATGCCGGGAATCTCGTTCTGGATCGCCTGGGCGTCGGCGGCATTCAGCGTGGGTAAGGCGCCGCTGCCGGTCCGGACGCCTCCGACGTTCGCCGAGCCGGGAGTGACGACCAGGAGATTCGTGCCCAGGCCGGCCAGGCGCTGCTGGACCGACTGCTGGGCTCCCTGACCGAGGCCGATCATGATGATGACCGCGCCGACGCCGATGATGATGCCGAGCATGGTCAGCGTCGCGCGGAGCTTGTTCGCCAGGAGGGCTTCGATCGCCGTCCCGATGCTCTGGCCGATGGCCATCGAACCGGACACCGAGGAGGGCAACGGACCGAGCACCGGCGCCTCGTCCGGCTCGACAACCGGCGGGCTCGACGGCGGGACGCCGTCCACGGCGGCGCTCGTCTGGAGTAGCTCAACTACACTCACGTCAGGTTCACCTCGCGCGTGCCAAGTGATCGGAGGGTGGCTGATCGACACCCTACAAGAATCATTCTTGGCCCGAAAGATTAACCTTCGGTTAACTGTTGACCATGCGGAAGTAAAATGACTCCCTGGCGCGGGTCGACCGCGAAAGTTGGCGAAATCTTCAACTTCGGGTAGAGTATGAGGCGCTTTGGCGACCGACTGGAATGCCGTCGAGACCGACTCCGTCGCGCGCCGCGAGCGAAAGCTGGAATCAGGAGAACGCAGGTTCATGGGACAATCCACCGATTTTGGATTCGTCGTCAAGCTTGGTGCGCCGGTTGGCGGCGCCGACTCCCTGATCGACGACAACCGCCGCTTCCTCGCGTCGCTTCGACCTCCCTTCACGACTCTCTGGCTGGAAGACCACTTCCAATTCGGCGAGCAGCCGCTGCTGGAGTGCTGGACGGCGCTCTGTACCTACGGCGCCGAGTTTCCGTCGCTGCGCCTGGGAACGATCGTGATGGGACAGTCCTACCGCAACCCGGCCATGCTGGCGAAGATGGCGGCGGCGCTCCAGTGGATGAGCGGCGGACGCTTGATCTACGGGATCGGCGCGGGTTGGAAGGAAGACGAGTACCGCGCCTACGGCTACCCGTACCCGGCGCCGGCGGTTCGGATCGGCCAGCTCGAGGATGCGGTGATGATCGCTCGGAAGATGTGGACCGAGACCCCGGCGACCTACCACGGCAAGTATTACTCGATCGAGAATGCGATCTGCACGCCGCGGCCGAATCCGATGCCGCCGGTGCTCATCGGCGGCGGCGGAGAGCAGCTGACGATGCGGGTCGTGGCGAAGCACGCCGACTGGTGGAATGTCGGATTCCGGCCGATCGCCGAATACCGTCGCAAGGTGGACGTGCTCAAGGGCCACCTGGATAAGGTCGGCCGCGATCCGTCGACGCTGACCCTGACCGCCTACCACATCGTCAGCGTCTCGAAGGATCCGAGCCAGGTCCAGCGGGGCGAGCGTAACTACATCGTCGGCGGCTCGCCGGAAGAGGTCGCCGCCGAGCTTCAGGACTTCATCGATCTGGGCGTCCGGCACGTCATGATCAACTTCCGTGACTTCCCGAGCACGCGCGGCCTCGAGCTCTTCCAGGACGAGGTGATTCCCCGGTTGAGCCTGTCGGGGAGCTAGCTCGCTCGATCAAGCCAGAGCGAGATCGACGGCTTCTTCACATAAGCTTGACATCTTCGCCCGGCGAGATATGATACTCACATCGTGACGACGGGCGAGCGAGCCGGCGGACGTCAGCCGCGGCCAAGCTCGCGTTCTCCGACGGATGTACGGGGGCTGGTCGTCGGATGGATTGGATCGTCCAGGCGATTCTCCGCTTTCTGCGGGGAGACTACGCGACGCCGATCGTCGAGCCGGATGGCGACGACGACCGACGCGTCGAGCGGCCCTGGTTGTTCAGTCCCTGGCAGCGCTGGCCGAATCGGCGCGCCTGGGGTCCGGAGTCGGTGGCCCGGGCGGTGGCGCGGGGCGCCGAGGTCGCGCGACTCACCCTGGGAGAGACGCTCTGGAACGAGCTGCGCCGACAGGGCTACCTGGACGTCCGATCGCGCCACGTGCGCGGACTCACCTACCGATTGCGAGTCGGCCGCCGGGTCCAGCTGATCTGGGACAACCCGGAGGCCGCGCGCCAGATCCCCTGGCCGTACCGCGGCTACCTCTGCGTCAATCCGACCTATCCCCTGCCGGCGGTCGAGTTCGCGGCGCAGCTGTACCTGTACCTGCGCGACCGCGAAGAGCAGGTGATCCGGATCGCGATTCCCCAGGCGGCGGACGACCGGATCCAGAACGTGTTTTGAGCGACGGGAGACACGGAGACGCGGAGAGTCGCTCGAGCGCGTAGGCAGGATGCAGGATGATCAATTGGCGAGCGTTCGGTTTCCTCTCCCGCGGTGAGCGCCGGATTGTCACCCCGAGCCGAAGCGAGGGGCCTCTGACTCTCGGTGTCCCGGGCCAGAGGTTCCTCGCTCGCCGCGCTCGGAATGACCGCGTCGGCCAATCGTCCAGTCTTCAACCGGAATCGGCATCACTCATCCGTTAGCGGCAGAGATCGCTTGGGCGCTTTCGGCCGCGGCCTCGACGATCCGGTCGACCTCGGAATCGCCGTGCATCGCCGAGAGGCCGTGGTGCCAGGCCGGATTCACGTAGACGCCCCGCACGTGCATCTCGCGGCAGAACCGGTTCATCATCTCCCGATCGAAGCGGGCCGCCTGGCGGTAGCGGGTGACCTCGACCGCGGGATCGAGGCCGAAGTACATCCCGAAGCGCGCCCCGACTCCCTGGAGCCGGACCGGCAGCCCGGCCTCGGCGAAGGCCTGGCGCAAGCCGGCGTAGAGCCGCTGGTGAATCCCGAGCAGGTGATCGTAGAAGCCGTCCCGCCCGATCGTGTCGAGGAAGGCGTGGGCGGCGAGGATCGGGATCAGGTGGGCGTTGTAGGTGCCGGTGTGGATCGCCGAACCGAGCGGCGACACGACCGACATCAGCTCGCGGCGCCCGCCGAAGACCGAAAGCGGCACGCCCCCGCCGATCGCCTTGCCGAGGGTGGAGAGGTCCGGCGTCACCCCGAGGTAGCCCTGGGCGCAGTCGGGGCCGGTGCGGTAGCCGGAGAGGACCTCGTCGAAGATCAGGACGATGCCACGGCGGGCGGTCTCGTCGCGGACCAGCTTGAGAAAGGCCGGATCGGGGAGGATCGCGCCGACATCGTAGCTGATCGGCTCCATGATCACCGCGGCCAGCTCGTCGCCGACCCGGTCGAGCGCCCGTCGAAAAGCGGCGGAGTCGTTGAACGGAGCGACGACGACGTCCCGTTCGGCGTTGGCGGGCAGACCGGCCGTCTCGGGCCGGGCGATCGGCGCGTCGGCCGGGCCGCCTTCCTCGGGCAAGGGCCAGAAGCTGAACGCAAGCGGATCGTTGAAGCCGTGAAACTGCCCCTCGAACTTGAGCACCTTCGTCCGCCCGGTGTAGGCGCGGGCGATCCGGACGACGTAGAAAGTCGCTTCGGTGCCGGAGGTAGTGAAGCGCACCAGCTCGAAGCAGGGGATCTGCTCGACCAGGCGCTCGGCGAGGGCGACCTGCGCCTCGCCGTCGTAGGCGCAGGCAAAGCCAAGGTCGGCCGCCCGGCGCACCGCGGCGACGACCGCTGGATGGCCGTGGCCGAGGAGGGTGGCGCCGTTGGACATACACAGGTCGATCACGCGCCGACCGTCGAGGTCGTAGACAAACGGGCCTTCGCTCCGGGACACGTAGAACGGCTCGCCGAGGGCCGGATTGGTGCGGGCGTTGGCGGTCACGCCGCCGGGCAGGACCGCGCGGGCGCGCTGGTAGAGATTGCTCGCGGTTTGTGTTCGCATCGATTTCCCCCTCCTTACACCGCGTTCACCGGATTCGCCGGCTTGCCGCCGGCCAAAACCGCGGCGACGTTGCGGGCGGCGCGCTGGCGAAGCTCGAGCAGCGAGCGCTCGGAGTAGTAGGCGGCGTGCGGGGTGAGGATCACGTTCGGGAGGTCGCGGAACGGATCCGGCTCGGCGGGCGGCTCGGCGCTCCGAACGTCCAGCGCCGCCCCGGCCAGCCGACCGCTCCGCAGCGCGTCGAGCAGCGCCGCCTCGTCGACCAGACTGCCGCGCCCGGTGTTGATCAGCCAGGCGGTCGGCTTGAGCTGATCGAGCACCGACGCGTCGATCATGCCCCGGCTCTCGGCGGTCGCCGGCAGGTGGAGGGAGACGTAATCGCTCTCGGCGTAAAGCGCTGGCAGCTCGACCCGCTCGGCGCCGTGCTCGCGGGCCTGCTCGGGCGTCGTCCGTGGCGAGTAAACCAGGACGCGCATCCCGAAGGCGGCGGCGAGGCGGACGACCCGCCGACCGATATTGCCGAAGCCGACGACGCCCAGCGTCTGGGCACTCAGGCGCTCGGCGCCGGCGCCAACCCCGAGCGGATCCCAGCGTCCCGCCCGGATCGAGCGGTCGAAGGCGAGCAGGCGGCGGTTCGCCGCCAGGATCATCGCCATGGCGTGGTCGGCGACCTCCTCGGCGCAGAATCCGGGGACGTTCGCGATCCAGACGCCCCGCGCGGTGGCGGCGGCGACGTCGATGTTGTCGTAGCCGATGCCGTACTCGCCGACGACGCGCAGCCGGGGCGCCGCGGCGAGCAGCCGGGCGTCGATCGCCGTCGCGTCGCAAAGGATGCCATCGGCGTCGGCGACCAGCGACAGGTGCTCGTCGCGGGAACCGGTGGCGGCGCGCGCCACCGTCGCGCCGACCGTGGCAAGCTCGGCCGCTTCGACCGGCTCCGGGCCGGTCGGGCCGTCCAGGATGACCACTTTGTAGCTCATTTCACTTCCTACTATCCGAGAAAGCGCTCGAACCACTCCAGGATGGCCGCGCGCGCGGCGATCCGGTGGGCCGGTGCGCCGTTCAGAACGCCGTGGGATTCCGTCGGCACCCGGAGAAATTCGACCGTCTTGCCCAGCCGGCGCAGCGCGGTGAACATCTGCTCGCTCTGCTCGATCGGACAGCGCAGGTCGGCCTCGCCGTGGTAGAGGAGGAGCGGGGTCTGAACGCGGTCGGCGTGCATCGCCGGCGAGCGTTCCAGGTACCAGTCCAGCCGCTCGCTCGGCGGTCCACCGAACTCGGCCAGCCCCCACGACGCGCCGATGTCCGACGTTCCGAAAAAGCTCACCAAGTTCGAGATGCACGCGCCGGCTACCGCCGCGGCGAACCGGTTGGTTCGGGTGATCGCCTGGCAGGTCATGAATCCGCCGTAGCTCGAGCCGGTGATCCCCAGCCGATGCTCGTCGATCGGCGGATCGCCCCGCGCGATGACGTGGTCGAGCATCGCCATCAGGTCCTCGAAGTCCTTGCCTCCCCAGTCGCCGCACACCGCCCGGGCGAATCGCTCGTCCCGGCCGCCGCTGCCGCGCGGGTTCAGGTAGAGCACCGCGTAGCCCAGCGCCGCGAACAGCTGGTGATCGAAGCTAAACACATCGCCGAAGTAGTTGTGGGGTCCGCCGTGGACGACGAGGATCAGCGGGAGCTTCGAGGTCGTCGCGACCGGCGGTCGGAGCAGCCAGCCCTCGATCTCGGTGCCATCGGGGCGGGTGAGGCGGATGTCCTCGGGCCGGGAGAGGACGAGCGAGTCGAGGAAGGCGGCGTTGAGGGCCGATGCGTGGGGAGTGGCCAGGTTTTCGAGGGGCACCGGGGCTCCCTCACCCCCTACCCCCTCTTGTCTACCCTCCTCGCCCCCTTCGCCAGGGGGAGCCTTCAGCCGCGGGAGAGGGGACTTCAGGGAGATGCCATCCTCAAGACCCTTCCCCCGCGCACTGAAGGCTCCCCCTGGCGAAGGGGGCCGGAGGGTAGACGAGGAAGCGGTAGGGGATGAGGGAGCCCGCGCCGATCCCCGGTCCGTGTCCCAGAGCCGGATCTCGGCCGGCGTGACCGGATCGGTAACCAGGAGGGCTGCCCGACGGCCGGCCCGGTCGACCGAAAAAGACTGGACGACCATTCGACCGCCGGTGAGGGCGACCCGCTCGCGAGCGGCGAAGCGGTAGAGGTGGGTCGATGGGCCGTCGCCGGCCAGGTACAGCAGGGAAGAGTCGCCGTCGGTCCAGACCGGCGGCGAGGAGGCGAGGTAGCCGCCGGGACGCTGGCCGACGCTTTGGTCCCGGTCCGCGGTGAGGCAGCGGAGCTCGCCTCCTTCGGCGTCGACGACCCAGAGGTGGATCGGACCCGGCGACGCGTCCTCGGACTGAACCGCGCCGGGGTAGGCGAGACGCGTTCCGTCGGACGACCAGCTCGGGTGGGCGGCGCGGCCGTCTTCGAGCGAAAGGCGGCGAAGCTGACCGGTGCTCAGGTCGACGACGTGGAGCGCGCCGCCGCCGAAGTGCCAGTCGCGGCCGGGCGAGCGGTCGGAGACGAAGGCGATTCGCCTGCCGTCGGGCGACCAGACCGGCGACTGATCGTCGTAGGGACCGTCGGTGACCTGGCGGGCGAATCCCCCGTCGACCGCGACGACCCAGACGTGGCCGCGCAGGGGGCCGAAAAAGCCGACACCGTCGAGCTTGTGCCGATACTCGCGCACCCGGACCAGCCGCTTGCGATCGTCGCGCTCCGGGGCGACGAACGGATCGCCGGCCCGGTCCGGACCGAGCGCGACGAAGGCGAGGTGGGACCCGTCGGGCGACCAGGCCGGCTCGCGCGCGCCGGCCGGGTGACTGGTAATCTGACGCGGCTCGCCGCCTTCGAGCGAACGCAGCCAGATCTGGCGGGTGCCACCGTGATTCGAGACGAAGGCGAGCATTCGGCCGTCGGGCGACCACCGGGGCTCGGTCTCGCGGTCCTCGCCGGTCGTCAGGAGGCACGGCCCGCCGCCCTCGTCCAGCTCGACCAGCCAGATCTGCTCGCGCGTCTGGTTCGCCGCGAGGTCGATCTCCTCGACGACGAAGGCGACCTGTCGGCCGTCGGGGGAGATCCGCGGATCGGAAACACTCCGAATCGCGGCGAGGTCGGCGAGCGCCAGCGGGCGCCGAGTGGTTCCGGTCATGGGCACGTTCCTCCTTGGTGGCTGGGGCCGCGAGCGCTTTCCCGTCGGCGATCATCGATCTTGCCCGCCGGGCGGAGTACATAGTAACACGACCGAGCCACGGCGACTCGCTCGGGTGTTACAATGTGAGCGTCGACGGTCAGCTTCCCCGAGACGAGGCGCCCTCACCGAGTAGGAGGTGGCGATGGCATCGGAGCCCGAGCGCGTGATCCTGACCTACGAGGACCTGTTCGCGCTTCCCAACGACCGAAACCGCTACGAGATCCTCGAGGGGGAACTGCAGGTGACCGCTGCCCCGAACACGATGCACCAGACGGCCGTGACCAACCTGACGATCATCCTGGGAAACTACGTCCGTCGTCACCGCCTCGGGCGAGTGTTCACCGCGCCCTACGACGTCCTGCTCAGCGACACGACGGTGGTCGAGACGGACCTGCTTTTCGTTTCGAACGAGCGGCGGTCGATCGTCGAGCCGCGGTTCGTCCGCGGCGCGCCCGACCTGGTCGTGGAAGTGACGTCGCCCTCGACCGCGCAAACCGATCGTCACGCGAAGCGGCAGGTCTACGCGCGGTTCGGCGTCCCGAACTACTGGCGTCTCGATCCTGACCGTCAAGAGTTCCTCGCCGAGGCGCTCGAGAACGGCGTCTATCGGCAGGTCGCGGCGGGACGGGAAAGTCAGTGCGTTTCAGCGCCGCCGTTTCCGGAGCTTCAGATCGAGCTTTCCCAGGTCTGGGACTGGAGCGGTCCCGCGGAGGATTGAGGCCGTTCCCGATCAGCCGGTGGCGCCCCGCTTCCACTGTATCGAGATTCAATGCCTTCCGGGATGTCAGTACACCGTCGTTTCTGGTCGCCGGTTCACCCGAGCGAGGAGGAGAGCGTGGAGTACCAGATCGAGATCCGTGAGATTCAGCCGCGATGGATCGCGAGCGCCAGCGCCACCTGTACCCCGGAAACCATCGGCGATACCTTGACGAAAGTTCTGCTTCCGCGCGTGTATCGGTTTCTCACCGACCGGAAGATCGCTCCGGCCGGTCCGCCGGTCGCGGTGTACGATGGCTTCGCACCGGACCGAGTCCTGTTGTCAGGGGGAGTACCCGTCGCCGCCTCGTTCGACGGCGACGACGAGGTCAAGCCCCGCGAGCTTCCGGGTGGGCGCGTGGTGACGACCGTGCACGTCGGGCCGTACAGCGGATTAGGCCCGGCCTACGCTGCGATTCAGGAGTGGGCCAAGGCGCGCAACGACCGGCTGGGTACCCCCTCCTGGGAGGTCTACCCCATGCCCCCGGGGGGCGAGCCGGATCCTGCGAAGTGGGTGACGGAGATCTACTGGTCGGTTGGCTGACCCCGGTGCTCCCTGGGATTCCCGCGTTGGCCATTGCCACGCTTGCTACCCTCGCGTGTTGACACACAAAACATCGTGTGTTATCGTGCGTGGCAATTTGATCGACGGTGGCGAGGAGGGAGATCCGATGGCGTGGCGAATCAAGGGCGACTACTTCGAGAACTGCAACTGTGACGTCCATTGCCCCTGCACCGCGTCGGGATTGCAGGCCCGTCCGACCAACGGGGACTGTCGAGTCGTCTTCGCGGTTCACGTCGACGAGGGAAACTTCGACGACGTGCGCCTGGACGGGCTGAGCTGGGTGCTCGCGCTCACGACTCCCGACGTCATGGCCCGCGGAAACGCGACCGCTGCCCTCTATCTCGACGACCGGGCGACGCCGGCTCAGGCCCAGGCGCTCGGAACGATCGTCTCCGGTCAAGCGGGCGGCGTTCCGCAGCTGATCGGTCAGATGATCCCGATCAGCACGTTTCTCGGAGTCAAGCAGGTTCCGATCGAGTTTCGCAAGGAGGGGCTGAAGCGTAGCGTTCACCTTGGTGGCATCGGCGACATCGCGATCGAAGCGTTCCCGGGCGTGGACGGTGGTCCGGTGACGATCGGGAACGTCCACCATCCGTTCGCTGAGAACAACACCCTGACGCTCGGCACTGCCTCGCGGTCGACTTTCACCGACTACGACTTCTCCTGGGACAACTCCGGCAAGAACGCCCACTACTCGGCCTTCGAATGGTCGGTCGGGTAGGCCCGAATGCTCGCGGAAGCGGCGCTGCCGCGTCGGACGGGGATCGCGATCGCGCTTGGCCTTGGCGCGCTCACGGTGGCCGGCTGGGCGCTGACGATCTGGCTAATGGACCGTTCGATGGCAGACACCGCGGCGATGGGCGGTCAACTATTCGGCGGCGGGATGGCGGCGATCGACGTCGCCACCTGGATCGCGATGATGGCCGCGATGATGCTGCCGGCGACCGCGCCGGTTCTCGGGGCGGTCGCCCGGATCGCCCGGAGTCGACGCGAGCAGGGCGCGATCGCCCAGGCGCCGTGGGTCTTCGGGGTCGGCTACCTGCTCGTCTGGGTGGTGTTCGGCGCGGTTGCCGCGGGAATCGACCTGGGCGGCCGGGCGGCCATCGGAGACATTCCGTCGCTCGCGACCCTGGCGCCGCGCGGCGCGGGCGTCGTCCTGGCGCTGGCCGGTCTCTACCAGCTCAGTCCGCTCAAGACCCTCTGCCTCGCCCACTGTCGGTCGCCGCTGGGCTTTCTGCTCACCCACTGGCGCGAGGGCGTCGGGGGAGCGGTCGCCCTCGGGGCGCGGCACGGGGCGTACTGCGTCGGTTGCTGCTGGGTCCTGATGGTGACCCTGCTGGTGACCGGCGCGCTGGGGCTGGTCTGGCCCCTGACCATCTCCCTGCTCGTCTTCGTCGAGAAGGTGCTGCCCGGCGGTCGTCAGGTAGCGCTCGTCGCCGCGGTGGCGCTGGTCGGGCTCGGTCTTGCCCAGGTGGCCGGGCTGGTGATGCTGGGAAGCGCCGTCGGGATGTAGTCGCCCGGCGCGCTCTGACGTCCGTCAAAGATCGGAGCGGGAAACCGGGGCGGCACGCCGTCCGTGGGCTGGCCGGTCAGGCGCGGCGCTCGGTCCTCAGCTCACCGCTTTCTTCACGAGCGCGGTGATCCTCGCCTCATCGGCCGGGGTCAGCTCCTTCAGCGCGTAGCTGGTCGGCCACATGGCGCCTTCGTCGAGATTCGCCTTGTCGCTGAAGCCGAGCGTCGCGTATCGCGAGTTGAACTTTTGCGCGCATTGGAAGAAGCAGACGACGTTGCCGTCCCTGGCGTACGCGGGCATCCCGTACCAGGTTCGCGGCAAGAGGGCTGGCGCGGTGGCCCTGACGATGGCATGGATCCGCTCGGCGATCGCGCGATCCGATTCCGACATCTCGGCGATCTTCGCGAGGACGTCGCTTTCGCCGTCCGCCCTGGTCGCGGCCGCCTTCCGCTCCCGGGCATACTCCCTCATCGCGGCGCGCTCCTCGTCGGTGAATATCTTGGACGCCTTGCCGGTGGTGCGCTTGGCCGACTTCGGAGTGTCCGTCATGGCAGGTTTCTCCTTCTGCGAGATCCGATGGGATGGTCCTCAAACGTACGAGCCGCCGCTCATGATTTGTGATTCGGGGTCCGCTGTCAACACCGAGCGGAGTCCCTGATCAGGTCTCGCCGGCC
>JAJPKB010000500.1 GCA_021323915.1 Chloroflexota bacterium
AGCGCGCACATCAACAAGGGCATCGGTTGCTCGTCCTGCCACGGAGCGGTGGACCAGGAGACGACGATGACGAAGGGGGCGAGCCTCCAAATGGGATTCTGCATCAACTGCCACACCCATCCCGAGCAGCAAATCCGTCCCCAGGATCAGATCTTCAACATGGAGTGGCAACCACCCGCGAATCAAGCCGTCGTCGGAGCGCAGCTGATGCAAGCGGATCACGTCCAGTCGAAGCTCAGCTGCTCGGTGTGCCACCGATGACGGATTTGAAGAAGGCGGGATCCGCCCAGCCGAATCTAGACGCGGGTGACCTCGAGCGGGCAGCTCCCGGCGCGCGGCCGGTCGCCGGTGAAGCTGTGCCATTGAGATTCTGGCGCAGCCTGGACGAGGCGCGCGGCGAATCGAAGGCCGTCCGGCGTCCAATCGCCAACGGGCCGACGGCAGCCGATCGCGTCAGCCGCGAGCAGTTCTTGAGACTGATGGGAGCCTCGCTCGCGCTGGCCGGCCTCACCGCGTGCGCGGGCGAGCCCAAAGGACCCCAGCAGATCGCCCCGTACGTTCAGCGACCCGCCGGGGTGTCGCCGGCCGTCTCACTGTACTTCGCGACGGCGCTCACCCACCGGGGCTACGCGAACGGGGTGCTCATCCGAAACGTCGCGGGCCGTCCGATCAAGGTGGAAGGAAATACCCAGCACCCCGCCAGTCTCGGCGCGACCAACATCTTCGGGCAGGCGGCGATGTTGACCTTCTATGACCCGGACCGGTCCCAAACCGTCCTCAACAAGGGACAGCGGAGCACCTGGGAGAAGGCGACTGCCGCGCTGACGGCCGCGGCCTCGGCGCGGGCGTCCGCGCGGGGTAACGGCCTGCGCGTGCTGACCGAGACGGTGACCTCGCCCTCGCTCTTCGATCAGCTCCAGACGCTCCTGCGGCAATTTCCGGCGGCGAAGTGGCACGTCTGGGAGCCGGTCAATCGGGACAACGTCAGGGCCGGGGCACGCCAGGCGTTCGGCGACGTGGTCGACCCGCGATACCACCTGGAGTTCGCCCAGGTGATCCTCACCCTCGACGCGAATCTTCTGAACGATCTGCCCGGGAGTCTCCGATACGCGCGCGAGTTCGCACAGCGGCGCTCCCTGACCACGAATGGCGGGAATCAGAACCGCCTCTACGCGGTCGAGAGCGCGCCGACGGTCACCGGCATGGTGGCGGATCACCGATTACCGGTGCGATCGGTGGACGTCGTCGGGGTCGCGCGGGCGATCGCCGCGGGCGTTGGCGTCGCCGGCGTCCGCGGCGCACCCCCGGCGGGTGTGTCGGCGCCCTGGATCGCCGCGGCGGTGGGTGACCTGTCGAGCCATCGAGGAACGAGCCTGGTCGTCGCCGGGGACGAGCAGCCACCGGAGGTGCACGTTCTCGCACACCAGATCAACGAGGCTCTCGGCAACGTCGGTCGGACCGTAGAGTACACCGATCCCGTGGAGTTCAATCCGGTTGATCGGACGGACTCGCTGCGCGAGCTGGTCCAGGATCTGAACGCGGGCAAGGTCGGCCTCCTGCTGATCCTGGGGAGCAATCCGGTCTACACCGCGCCGGCCGACGTCGACGTCGCGGCGGCCCTGTCCAAAGTAGCGCTGAGTGTCCACCTCGGCCTGCACGTCGACGAGACGGCGAAGCTGAGCACGTGGCACATCCCGCTCGCGCACGAGATCGAATCGTGGGGTGACGCGCGCGCCTTCGACGGCACGGTCACGATCCTTCAGCCGCTGATCAACCCGCTGTACGGCGGCAAGACTCCGCAAGAGCTGCTCGCCGTCTTGAATGGTAAATCTGGTGCGACCGCCCACGATATTGTGAAGGGATACTGGCAGCGGCAGATCAAGACGTCTGACTTCGAGCAGTGGTGGCGCGTTACCCTGAACGACGGGGTCGTGGCCAACTCGACGCTGGCGCCCAGGGAGGTGACGCTGAAGGCGACGAACGCCGCCGCGACGGCCGCCGCGCCGCCGACGCTGGGCGTCGAGATCATCTTCCGAGCGGATCCGACGATCTACGACGGACGGTTCGCGAACAACGGCTGGCTCCAGGAGCTTCCCAAGCCGCTCACGACGCTTACCTGGGACAACGCGGTCGAGGTGAGCCCGGCGATGGCGACCCGACTCGGCCTTCGGAACGAGGACGTCGTCGAGCTCCGTTACCGTGGTAAGTCGCTGCGCGCGCCGGTCTGGGTGCTGGCCGGCCACCCGGACAACTCGGTCACCGCTTACCTCGGCTATGGCCGGACCGCGGCCGGCAAGGTCGGCAGCGGCATCGGCTACAACGCCTACACCCTGCGCACCTCGGGCGCGCCGTGGTTCGACGGGGGTCTCGAGATTCAGAGGACCGGCGAACGCTACACCCTGGCCGTGACCCAGAGCACCCAGAATATGGAAGGCCGCGACATCGTCCGCGCGGGAACCTTCGCCGAGTACCAACGGGATCCTCGGTTTATCCAGCAGGAGGTCCCGAAGTCCGTCGGCTCGCTCTATCCTCCGTTCGCCTACAACGGCAACCGCTGGGGAATGTCGATCAATCTGAGCTCGTGCCTGGGCTGTAACGCCTGCACGATCGCCTGCCAGGCCGAGAACAACATCCCGGTCGTCGGAAAGGATCAGGTCAACCGCGGTCGGCACATGCACTGGATTCGCGTCGACCGCTACTACGAGGGGCCGGTGGAGAACCCGACCTCCTACTCGATGCCGGTTCCCTGCATGCAGTGTGAGAACGCGCCGTGCGAGCTCGTCTGCCCGGTGGGCGCGACGACCCACAGCGCCGAGGGCCTCAACGACATGGTGTACAACCGGTGCGTGGGCACGCGTTACTGCTCGAACAACTGCCCGTACAAGGTTCGGCGCTTCAACTTCTACCAGTACGCCGACTATACGACGCCCAGCCTGGAGCTTCTGTACAACCCCGACGTCACGGTGCGGGAGCGTGGCGTGATGGAGAAGTGCACCTATTGCGTCCAGCGGATTCGCCACGCCGAGATTCGCGCCGGAATCGAAAGGCGACCAATCCGCGATGGCGAGGTCGTCACCGCGTGCCAGGCGGTCTGCCCGACGCGAGCGATCGTCTTCGGCGACATCAACGACGAATCTAGCGAGATCGCGAAGCTGAAGACGAACGCGCTCAACTACGACCTGCTCGGCGAGCTCAACACCCGTCCCCGCACCTCCTACCTCGCCGCGATTCGCAACCCGAATTCCGAGATCAAGGTGGAGTAGATGGCGACGCCGACCGCGATGCCGCCAAATCCAAAAGTTCAATCGACCATCCCGGCCGAGCAGTCGGAATTTCTGGTCATCGCCCCCGGTTACACCTACGAAGCCGTCGAGAAGCAGGTAGACGACATCGTCATCAAGCGCCCGGTCACGTTCGGCTGGGCGATCGGGTTCATCGGCACCGCGATCCTGGTGGCGCTCTTGATGTACGGGATCGTGCGGCTCCTGCTGATCGGCATCGGAATCTGGGGCGTCGACATTCCGGTCGCCTGGGGATTCGCGATCGTCAACTTCGTCTGGTGGATCGGAATCGGCCACGCCGGCACGCTGATCTCGGCGATTCTGCTGCTC
>JAJPKB010000272.1 GCA_021323915.1 Chloroflexota bacterium
CGAATGTCCCAGCAGGACCATGGCGCCGTAAATCGTCGAGGTCCACTCCGGCTCGAGCGACATGACCCAGTCGAACATCGCGAACGACCCGGAGAGGAAGAGTAAGACCATGCCAACACCGCTGAGGTTGCGCAGATAGCGCCGCACGCTCGGATCACCGGTCTTGTCCCACTGCAGGAACCAGCGGTCGAGAAAGAACGCCAGCAGAATCCAGATGGCAAAGTAGATGATCGCCCGCCCGGTCCAGACCGGTAAGCTCATCCAGAGCGCCTTGTGGGCGAACCCGGGGTCCGAGGCCATCGCCGCGCGATCCGACCAGAGATAGAGTCGAGGAACGGCGAAAACGATCGGCACGAACATGATCGCGACGAGCCAGAACAGCGACGCCCCCGAGCGCAAGACGTCGCCGATCGCGGCGCCCCAGCGTCCGCCGGCCAGGTAATGGATCATCAAGAACGCGAGGCAACCCGCCGACAGCCCGAAGCAATAGAGAAAGGCGACCAGGTACGAATGGAAGAACTGAGTCGGGTTCACCGCAAGCCCGGCCAGCGCCAGGATTATGCCCACCACGGTCACGATTACCGTGATGCGCTGGATCCGCGCGAGCGCCGGCTGAACAGTTTGCGCGCGATCGATCATCGAGGTCAGCTCCCGGGCTTCAATTGTCGAATCTTCCGCTGGTCCTCGGCCGGTAGCTGGTCGACCGGCGCGTACTGGCTGAGCTGCAGCGCTCGGATGTACGCCGCGATGTCCCAGCGGTCGCGCGGTGGCACCTGGTTGGCGTAGCTCGGCATCCGGCCGAAACCGTTGGTTATGACGTCGAAGAAATGGCCGACTGGCGCGTTGCGCAGGCGGTCCTGGTGATACGAGGGAGGTCCGGGAAACCCGTGCAGGGGAACGACACCACCGCCGTTCCCGACCCGCCCGTGGCACTCCGAGCAGTAGATGTTGAAGCGCTCCTGGCCCCTCAGGAGATCTTGTTTAGTGATCGGAAACGGAAACTCGGTCACGAGGTTACCGTTGGCGTCCTTGCCGGTGTAGAACTCGACGTCGGTATCCGCGTAGCCACGCGGGACCGTATCCGCGACGAGCGGCTGGCTGGAGGTTCCACTCGCGAAGAACGTCGTCGGCTCATCCGGGTTCAGCTTAGGCTCGTCGCGCATCTTCTGGGCGCAGGCGCTGATCAGCAGCGTGAGCGTGAAGAGAACGGCGATAATCCCGCCCAGGTGCGAACGCGCCTCACTCCGGCACATCGAACACCTCCCGGGCGCCGGCCCAACGGAGAAACTCGCCGGTGCGTTGGGCGTCGAATCGCGGATCGTCGGCCTGAATGACCAGGAAGAAGCGGTCCGTCGTGGCTCGGCTGAACCGCTCGACGTTGAAGACCGGATGGTATGGCTGAGGCAGGCGGTTGACGATGAAAAGCGACGCCACCGCCGACAGCGACGCGAAAAGGATCGTTAGCTCGAAGGTCACCGGAACGAACGAGAGGATGCTGTTGTATGGGCGGCCGCCGACGTTGATCGGATACCAGATTCCCATCGTTGCCACCTGGAACAGGTATCCGGTGATGCCGCCGATGAAGCCGAAGACGAGGACGATCCAGGGGATCCAGCTTCGGTGCATCCCGATCGCGTCGGCCAGGCCCTCGATCGGGAAGGGCGAGTAAGCGTCCATTCGCCGGTAGCCCGCCTCGCGCGCTTGAAGGGCGGCCCGAACCAGCGCATCCGGTCCGTCGAACTCCGCCATCACCCCGAACGTTCGTCCCGGCCCGGTGGAAGCCGCGGTGCTCATCGATTGCCCTCCCCGTGGCGGAATCGCGACAGCATCCCGTTGATCTCGAAGGCCGGGATCATCGGCAAGAAGCGGACAAAGAGGAACAGCGCGAAGGTGAAGAAACCGAGGGTGCCGACGTAGATCGCGATGTCCCAGACGGTCGGGTTGTAGAATCCCCAGGCCGACGGCATGTAATCGCGGTGCAGGCTGACCACGACGATGACGAACCGCTCGATCCACATGCCAACGTTGATCGAGGTCGAGATAATCAAGAGCCACCAGATGTTGGTCCGAAACTTCTTGAACCAGAGGAGCTGAGGAATCAAGACGTTCGTCAGCATCAACGCCCAGCCCCAGCCGCCGTACACGCCGACGATGCGGGTCAGCTGCTGGTACGCTTCGAACTCGTTACTCCCGTACCAGGCCATGAAGCCTTCCATCAGGTACCCGTACATCACCACGAGCCCGCTGGCTAGCATCAGCTTCGCCAGGTTTTCCAGGTGACGGAGCGTGACTAATCCCTGGATCTTGAAGACCGGTCGAAGGATGATCGCGATCGTCAGCACCATCGCGAAGCCGGCGTAGAGCGCGCCCGCGACGAAGTACGGCGGGAAGATCGTCGAGTGCCAGCCAGGGACGATCGCGACGGCGAAGTCGAAGCTGACGACACTGTGGACCGACACGACGAGCGGCGTCGAGAGGGCGGCGAGCAGAACGTACGCGTCTTCGTAGTTGCGCCAGTGCCGCGCCGAACCCCGCCATCCGAAACACATGATGCCGAAAATCACCTTGACGACGCGGTTGCTCGCGCGGTCGCGGAGCGCCGCGAAGTCCGGCACCATCCCGGCGTACCAGAAGAGAATCGACACCGTGAGATACGTCGACACGGCAAAGAAGTCCCAGATCAGCGGACTGCGGAACTGCGGCCAGATCTGCATCGTGCTTGGATAGGGGATCAGGTAGTAGAACATCCAGGGGCGGCCCAGGTGCATCAGCGGATAGAGGCCGGCGCAAAGGACCGCGAAGATCGTCATCGCCTCGGCGAACCGGTTGATCGACGTCCGCCACTCCTGCCG
>JAJPKB010000375.1 GCA_021323915.1 Chloroflexota bacterium
GCGTGGAAGCGCTCGCGCGTGAAGCAGGTGAGACGCCGCAGCACGTAGGTGCTGGCGCCGTTGGCGCGGATGTCGATCGTGCCGGCGAGCCGCTCCTCGACGAACCCGTAGAGCTCGGCCGCGGCCTGGCGCGCTCGCTTCCAGTGGGGGATGGCGACGGCGTGGAGTCGGCTCAGGGTGGCGAGGACCAGAACCGCGAACAGCGTGAGGATCAGCCCGGCCCGCCAGTCGGTGAGCCACATCACCACGAGAACCCCGACGAGGAGAAGCGCGTTACCGAAGATCTTCACCGAGAACAGGGAGAAGAAGTTGGCGAGGGCGGTCGCGTCGCCGTCGATTCGCTCGATCAGCTCGCCGGGCGTCCGCGCTTTGTGAAACGACAGGTCGAGAAGAAGGCAGTGGCGGGCCAGATCGAGGCGGAGCGCGTTGGTGGCAGTCCAGCCGACGCGCAGGCTCAGGTAAGTAGCGCCCACCGTCAGCGCCTGCTGCGCCAGGGCGATGCCGATGAACAGCAGGGCGATCTCGGTCAGCAGGCCGGCCGACGCCGCCGGCCCGGTCGCCACGTCGATGAACCGCCGCAGGACCCACGGGTTGACCAGCTGCAGACCGGTGCCGGCCATCAAGGCCAGCGCGAGTACCGCGACCAGACGCCACTGGGGCCGAACGTAGACGACGAGCATCGCCGGGAGCTTTCGAAAGAGGGTGCGCAATGTCAACCTCCCGAGGCGTCGGGCGCTCCAGCCGGCTCCGGCCGTCGGAGGGCGCAACGACCTGACGTGCAGGCTATCTTACATAGAGTCGAAGACAACGTCAATAGTTTTAATTATGAGTTCAACTATTTGAATCCAAGAATCATTAATGGCGATTTGTCGGTGGAGGAGAAAGCGCGCTGGCGCGCCTCGAGCGCGCGAGTGCACGGCCGTCTCGAACGAGAGACATTCAGTCAAGTATACCAGACGTTCGGCCGCTGAAGGGCCGGGCGGGAAGTCCGGGCGGAGAAGCAACGGCTAGTTGGCGGAGCTATCGTTTCCCGATCCGCGCACGAGCAGGACGGGAACCGGCGAGGTTCGCGCCACGGCCTCGGCGACGCTGCCGAGGATCAGCCGACTGATGCCGTGCCGACCGTGGGTTCCCAGGGCGATCAGATCGGCCCGCCACTGTTTCGCGTCGTCCACGATCGCCTCGGCAACGCGGCTGTCGTAAACCGGCACGAGCGCGGTCTGGCTGGGCACCCCGGCCTGCTTCGCGGTCTCGGTCGCCCGCGCGAGGATGTCGTTGCCGTCCTGGAGCATCACCTTTTCGACCTCGCTGACGTCGATCCCGCTGGCCTCGGTCTCGTAGAGCGGGCCCAGGTCGAGGACGTAGATGATGCGCGTCGCGGCGTGGAGCGCCTCTGCCAGTTGGACCGCGACGCACAGCGCGTCTTGGGACACGGCGCTGCCGTCGACCGGAATCAGGATTCGTCGAAACATGGCCCGCCTTTCGGAGACCCTCGGCCAGGGTGCACGTGACGTGCCGGTTGGGTGGGGGATGCGGTCCGCGGTATTGACCCCAAGGCGGTCGATCTGCTATAGTGCGCAACGCACTATTGCGATTAGCAATAACGCGGAGTGACCGATGGCGATCCACGTCCGTTCCTCGCGAGATCTGCTCGCCCTGACCGTGCTGGCGTTGCTCGCCGAGCAGCCCCGCCACCCGTACGAGATCCAGCGGCTGATTCGCGAGCGGCACAAGGACTTCGCGGCCGACAAGCCCCGGGCGCTCTACCATGCCGTCGACCAGCTCGTTCGCGCAGGAGCGATCGAGTCGGCCGAGACGAGTCGCGAGGGCAGGCGGCCCGAGCGCACGGTCTACCGCATCACCGACCACGGGCGCGACGAGCTCGAAACCTGCCTGCGCGACTTGCTCGAAACCCCCCGGACCGAGTATCCGGTGTTCACCGCGGCGGTCAGCTTTCTGGGCTATCTCCCGGTCGAGGCCGCGATTCAGGCCCTCGAAGGCCGAGTGGTCGCCCTCGAGGGCGGCGTCGCCGCGCTCGACGCCGCGTTGCGGGTGCTCCAGGGACAGCTAGGGATTCCCCGTCTCTACGTCATCGAGCACGAGTTCACCCGCGCTCTTCGCCAGGCCGAGCTGGACTGGGTCCAGGCGCTGATCGACGACCTGAAGGCGGGCCGGCTGACCGGGGATCGCTGGTCGTCCCCTCGCGCCTGGGGCGCCGAGCGGGGCCCGGTCGAGCCTGGAGGGACCGGCGATGACTGAAGACCAATTCGCGCGAGAGGAGCGACGATCGATGCCAGGCCACGACGACCCGATCGGCGAGCGGAATGCCATCATTGAGACGCGGGATCTGCGACGGACGTTCACGTCGCGTCAGGGCACCGTCGACGCGGTGGCCGGGGTCGACCTGCGGGTCGAGGACGGGGAGATCTTCGGCTTCCTCGGCCCGAACGGTGCCGGCAAGACGACGACCCTCCGCATGTTGTCGACCCTGCTCCCACCCACCGGTGGCGACGCCACCGTCGCGGGCTGCGATCTCCGGCGCGAGCCGCGCCAGGTTCGCGAGCGGATCGGCTACGTTGGACAGCGGGGTAGCACCGATCCCGCGATCAGCGGTCGCGCCGAGCTGGTGTTCCAGGGACGACTTTACGGGTTGGACGCGAACACGGCAAAGAAGCGCGCCGCGGAGCTGCTGGCGATCCTCGACCTCGAGGCCTGCGCCGATCGTCCGAGTGGCACCTATTCCGGCGGCCAGCGACGCCGGCTCGACATTGGTCTCGGGTTGATCCACCGGCCGACGCTGCTCTTCCTGGACGAGCCGACGACCGGACTCGATCCCCAGAGCCGGGCCCGCCTCTGGGACGAGGTCCGTCGGCTTCGAACCGGCGGCATGACCGTGTTCCTGACGACCCACTACCTGGAAGAGGCGGACGCGCTCTGCGACCGGCTGGCGATCATCGATCACGGACGGATCGTCGCCGAGGGAACACCCGACGCGCTCAAGCGGCAGATCGCGGGCGACGTCGTCACCCTGAGCGTGGCCGGCGACCCGCGGACCGGGCTCGAGCTGATCGCCGGTCAGCCATTCGTCCGCGAGGCCGGGCAGGAAGGCGACTCGATTCGCCTCTACGTCGACCGGGGCGAGGAGGCCATTCCGGCGATGCTCCGCCTGCTCGACGCCGGCGGGATCGAGCTGCGGGCGATCTCGCTGACTCGCCCGAGCCTCGACGACGTTTTCCTTCGCCAGACCGGTCGCTCGCTCCGGGATTAAAGGAAGCCCGGCTGAGGACGGCGGGGACTCGCCGAGCGAGACCCCGCCGTCCTCAGCCGGGCTTCACACCAAAGATTGAGAGTGTGGACGATGAAGATCGCACGCGATACCGGGCTCGTTTTCGATCGCTACCTGAGACTGGCCTTGGGGAATCCGGTCTGGGTGGTGATCGGCGCAATCCAGCCGCTGCTCTATCTGCTCCTGTTCGCCCCCCTGCTCTCGTCCGTCGCCAGTCTCCCCGGTTTTCCAAGCGGCGGCGCCTACAACGTTTTCGTACCGGGGCTGCTGATCCAGCTCGGTCTTTTTGGCGCCGCGTTCGTTGGATTCAGCCTGATCGCCGAGATCCGCTACGGGGTGGTCGAGCGGATGCGGGTGACGCCGGTGAGCCGGGTCGCGATGCTCCTCGGGCGGGCGCTCCGCGACGTTCTGATTCTGCTGGTACAGTCGGCGCTTTTGATCGCCTGCTCGCTGCCCTTCGGGCTATCCATTCACCTGACCGGACTGCTCGTCGTGCTGGGGCTGCTCGCCCTGATCGGCCTGCTCACCGCGTCGTGCTCGTACGCGCTCGCGCTGTGGCTGCGCAGCGAGGACGCCCTGGCGCCGTTGCTTAGCACGGTGACGCTGCCCCTGCTCCTGCTCTCGGGCGTTCTCTTGCCGCTCAGTCTGGCCCCGGGCTGGATTCGGGCGATCGCCGCGATCAACCCTCTCTCCTACGCCGTGGACGCGGCGCGGGCGATTTTCAACGATCAGCTCGGCGACCCCAGCGTGATTCGGGGCGTCGCGATCATGGCGGTCCTGGCGGTCGTCGCGCTGGTTGTCGCCGCGCGCTCGTTCGGGAACGCGGCGGCGTAGCGACTCAAACGACCGACGGGCGTGGCGCCTCGTTCATGCCAATCTGGCGGTAGCCCGGGTAGAGGGTGACGACGGCGAAGATGAAAAGTCCGCAGACCGCGCCGCAGCCAAGCAGGGTGACCGAGGTGCCGATGGCGTCCGCCAGGGCGCTGATCGGCAGGACGGTGATCGGCCGAATCGATTGGGCCATCATGTAGACGCCCATCACCCGTCCGTACACCCCGGCGTCGGTGTTCATCATGATCAGCGTGCTGTTGAGCGCCATGTAGGCGTCGCTGCTCAGGCCGGCGACGAAAAGACAGGGAATCGCCGGCAGGAGCATGCCGTGCCAGCCGAAGTAGCCGAAGGCGACGAGCGCGACCGCGAAGACGATCCCCAGGATCTGCTGGAGAAACGCCTTACGCGGATAGCTCGAGAAGTAGGCGACCCCGAGCGTGCCGCAAAGCGAGCCGATGCCTCCCGCGCTCAGCAGGATGCCCAGCCCGACCGAGCCGACGTCGAGGTCGTGCAGGGCGACGACCGGCATCAGACTGATGTACGGCAGACCGATCGCCAGCGGGATGAACCCGAGCCCCATCAGCGCGAGGAGATGCGGGCGCCTGTAGATGTAGGCGAAGCCGTCTCCGATGCTCCGTCCCATGCTCCGCCGCTCGCCCTCGGCGCGGCCCGGATTGCGAACCCGGTAGACCGACCACCAGACCCAGATGTAGCAAAGGGCGATGATGTAAAAGATGCCCGGCACGTCGATGAACGGCACCGCGATCAGGACGCCGGCGAGCGCCGGCCCCAGCACCCGGGTCAGGTTCATCCCGGCGTTGTTCAGCGCCAGGGCGTTGGCGAGCTTGTCGCCCTTGCCGACCACCGCCGGCAGGTAGGCCTGACGGGCGGGCATGTTGAAGGAGAAAGCGGTGCCCTGGAGAAACCCGGCGACGATCAGCCAGTCGATCGTCATCAGGTGGAAGCTGAGCAACAGGGCCTGGAAAAGCGCGATCAGGCCGAGCGCCGCCTGGGTGTAGAGCAGGACCGACCGTTTGGTGAATCGGTCTGCCAGAACCCCGCCGACCGGCGAGAGCACGATGCGCGGCAGTCCCATCGCCAGGGTGACCAGCCCGAGCGCCAGGGCGTTCCCGGTCAGCTCGTAGGCGAGGTAGCCCCGGGCGACCTGCTGCATCTGCATCGCGAACCAGGAGCCCATGAAGCCGAGCCAGAGGATCCGAAAGTCCGACTCGTGAAGCGAGTCGAACGTCCGATCGGCCACGCCCTTGAAACGCGCCGATAGCCGCTCGGAGAGGACTCCGTTGGAGTGCGCCGCCAGCCGGGCCGCGTCTGATTCACCGGTTGCCACGGGTACCACCTTTCCGATTCGAGAATCAGGGTCGCGGCGCGACTCGAGCTCCGAATCCAACACACAATCACTTAGACTATCTAACTGATAGTATCATTAAACATACTGCCGCACAAGACCCGTTCCCGCCGAATCTCGTCGATGGCAATCGTCCGCTTGCACGAACTATTGTTCCATGGCAAGATAGAGCGGCAAGATCGGGCGGGCGAGATTCGGACGATCGGGTGACGATCATGGAGGACGCCGGGGCGTCGGACGCGCCGCGCTACCTGACCACCGACTACCTGGTCGCGCTCTGGACGGCGCGCACGCGGAGCGCCGCCGCGTACGAGCGCGCCAATCCCGACGATCCGTGGGGCGCCGAGAAGCTTCGCGAGCGGACCCTCGGAGTGCTGGCGGCGCTTCGCCTGCTCTCGACGCTCGAGCAACAGGTCGGGCTGAAGCTGGCGCTCCCGGTCCTCGGTCCGCTCGACCCGCCGGCGCCGGACGTTAGCTGAGCTTCTCGATCTGACGTAGCTGCTCCGGGCTGCCGATTAGCACCAGCTCGTCGCCGGGCCTCAGCTCGCAATCGTCGGGCGGCGACGTCAACAGCTGGTGATCGTGGCGGACCGCGACGATCACCGTTCGGAACTGCTCGGCCCGCCGCAGGTCGCCGAGCCGGGCGCCGTCGAGGCGCGACCCCGGCTCGACGTTGACCTGCTCGAGCATCAGCTGCGGACGGCCGGCGTCGAGGACCGTCTCCACGAACTCCACTGCCGTCGGCCGAACCGCGAGCATGGCCATACGTTGACCCGCCGTGGTGTACGGCGAAAGGGCGTGGGTCGCGCCGGCCCGCTCGAGCTTGGTGATCGCGTCGTCGGAGCTCGCCCGGGCGACGATCAGCAGGTCCGGTCGGAGAACGTGGGCGGAAAGCACGACGTAGACGTTGTCGGCATCGGAGTCCACCGCCGCGATCAGGCCGCGCGCGCGGTCGATGCCGGCGCGGCGGAGCACCGCGTCGCTCGCGGCGTTGCCGTGGACGACCAGGTAGCCATCGGCCTCGGCGGTGGCCAGCGACTCCTGGTTGACGTCGATGACGACGGTCGGGACGCGCTCGCGCCGGAAGACCTCGGCAACGCTCTTGCCGACCCGACCGTAGCCGCAGACGATGAAGTGATGCGAGAGGTGGGCGAGGGCTCCTTCCATCTGTCTTCTCCTGCGCTGCTCCGGCCAGTCGATCGCGAGGATCCACCCGAAAAGCGCCGTCAGCGTGTACAGGACGACGCCGACCCCGACGAAGATCAGGGCCATCGTGAAGATCTGGCCCACCGGAGAGAGCGGGTGGACCTCGCCGAAACCGACGGTGGTCACGGTGGTAACGGTCATGAAGAGAGCGTCGAGGAACGACCAGCGCTCGATCGACACGTAGCCGACGACGCCGAGCGCCAGCGTCAAGATCAAGGCAAGCAGCGGTCCCCGAAACTGGCTCAGTCGCGTCATGCTTGCTGCGTTCCATTCGATCGGCTTCTCTCAGATGATAGCAAGCGCCGATCCCTTTTGGGCACGAGGAGACCAATCAGCCTGGCGATCGACACCGGATGGGCACCGCACGGAATCGCGGCAATGCAGTCAACCGGGAGCGCGGGCGCACTTACCCGTCCGCGCTCTACCCGCCCCGGTTCGAGGGCTTGCGGCTCGCACGCTCCCGCGCTACACTCCGGATTGTACTCGTCGCCGCGTCCGCGACGGGCGCCCGGGAGGCCGCGATCTCTCCGAAAGTCGGCCCCGCCGAGAATCTCGGGGCCGAACCGTGCCGACGCCAGGTCGGCGATCTGATAGTCCGCGCGAGGAGGGTAGGTCATGCTCGAGGAATTCCTGGAGGGGATCACCGGAGAAGTCGGGTGGGGAGTTGGCGCGGCCGCGCTCGCCGCCGGGGCCTTCGTCGCGGCGACCGTCGGGAAGCCGCTCGCGAAGGGCGCGATCAAAGGATACCTGGCCCTGTCGGACCAGGTCCGGCAGGCGACCGCCGGGGCCACCGAGTCGATGCGCGACCTCTACGCCGAGGCTAAGCAAGAGTACGAAGCCCAGAGGAAGAAGCAGCCGGCCGCCGAACCGGCCGCCGGGGCCGAGAAGAGTCCGTCCCGCGCTCGACGGATTCCGATCGAAACCGGCGAGTAGTCGCCCATCGAGGCGGGGGCTTGACCC
>JAJPKB010000305.1 GCA_021323915.1 Chloroflexota bacterium
ACTCGGGTGATTCGCATCCTAGGTTCCCCTTTTCGACCGATAGTGCATGCCTACTTAGGACTTGTTAAACAACAACTTCCCGCATTGAGGGCGAGACGCTGGTCTGGCCGTCACGCTCACGCGGGCGCAGGATGTAGTTCCAGTGCGGGCAGACCGGGTGGTGTTGCAGGTTCAGAGCCTGCATCACCTCGTCAGCGACGGTCCGGCCGGTTTCATAGACTTTGTCCAGGAGGAACGCTTGGACGACCAGGCCCGTGGTGGTTGTCGTGCCCCGCAGGTAGGCGAGAACCGTGTCCCAGGTGCGCAACGGCTGCCCGGCCCAATTGACGCTGATCGGCCCGAAGAGTCGGTGCTCGACGGGGTTCCACTTCGAGCAGCCGGTTGGGTAATGACAGACGGTGACGCTCAAGCCGCGCTGATCGCACAACTGCTCTTGGAGTTGCTGCTTCCACAGGCGCGGCCGACAGCCGTTGCTGCCTCCCGCGTCGGCCAACACCAAAATCTCCCTCGCTCCCGGATAGGTGCTCATCCCTTCGCCGTCCCACCAGTGCGCGATCGCCGCGACGGCGAACTCGGGGGTGTCCGCCGACGTGCCGACCACGACGGTGCCACGGTTGCGCCCAGTGTCATAGATTCCGTAGGGTACCGCCCGCCCCAGCGCCTCCGACAAGAAGTCGTGGACATTCACCGCCGTGGGCTCCTGGCTCCAGGTCCGCCCCGGGTTCTTGAAGTTGCCGATCAACTCCTTCTTCTTGGTGTCCACGCTGATAATCGGCAGTCCCGCCGCACTGAAACGCTCCCGTTGCTGCGCGATCTGCGCGAACTGGGCGTCACGGTCCGGGTGAGCTTCGCCGGCTTCCCGTTTCTTGGCATTGACGTGCAGCGCGTAGTCCGCGCCCTTCAGCAGACGCCCGACCGTGGGCGGACTGATCGCATGGCCCAGTCCCGCGAGGCGCTCACCGATCTGGCGCAAGCTGCGGCGCGTCCACTTCTGCATCGTCATGGGATCACCCGCCGTCTCCAGCTCGATCAGCGCCCTCAAGGCCGGGAGGAGGATCGGATCTTTTTTTCGGAGGCCGGCCGTCCTCCGCCGGGCAGGCGGATGCGATCGGTGGGTCGCTCGGCGAGCGATGCTGCCAGTTCCTCTCGCCCCCGCCGGATCGTCTTCTGGTCAAGCCCGGTGATTTGGCTCAGGAGGGTGTCGCCGCCCCGACCGATCCGATTGGATTCCAACGCTGCAAACCAGCGGCGCTGCTGCTCGTCGAGGCGGCTAAACACCAGAATCATCTGCCGATGCAATTCACGCTCGGGATGGTCGGCAGCCTCTCGGCAGGTGGGACAGCCGCACGATGGAACATCAGGTGTCGTCATGGCCAGTTCCCCCGAAAGCAACGGTGCTGCATTGATTGTAGCTGACACGACCGCACCTGCTCTAACCCCCATCGCCTTTCGGGAAGTTATTGTTTAACAAGTCCTTAATTCCGAGCAGAACCGCACCGCCGCGGTCGCGCTCTCGTATTTCCAGTCAACCTATGGCTCGTCCCCTTGGAATCTCCTGATGGCGGCCTCGCTAGTGATGCTCCTGCCGGTCGTGGCGCTGTTCTTCGTGGCGCAGCGCTACTTCATCCAGGGCGTGGTCATCAGCGGCGTCAAAGGATAGGGGCGACAACCTGAGAGCGGCAAAACAGGAAGCGGGCTACCGAGAACCTACCTCGGGTGCTACCCGTCTTCCAGGAAACAGGAGGGAATGTACTCCGGAGGGGGAATCGGCGCATCTCCGTTCGCCGTGCCGACGAGCTCTCACTCGTTCGGGCGCGGCCAGTAACCTAGTGCAAAGAAAGGGGAGTACGGCACATGCAGACACCACGCGTCACCCGCCGCGGATTCATCCTGGGAGCAGCCACCGGCCTCGCCGGCGTCGCGCTCGCGGCCTGTAGCGGCGGTCAGCCCACCGCCGCGCCGACGGCATCGTCGAGCGGCTCGGCTGCCCAGCCGACCGCCGCACCGACCACGGCAGCCGCCGCTGCCAAGCCGACTGCCGCGCTGGCGACGTCGGCAAACCTATCGGGAGGCGCCACCGCGACGCCCGCGGCAGCCGCCCAGGGAGCCACCTCGACCGGTAAGAGCGTGGGTGGCACCGTCAACTGGCTCGTTCGGACGACCAAGGAAGAAAACGATGGCCAGGCCAAGGTCTTCGAGCCGGCCATCAAGGCGGCGTATCCCAACATCAAGATCAACCGCATCATCGTCCCGAGCGCTCAGTACATTCCGAAGATCAACTCGATGGCAGCGGCGAAGGAGTCGCTGGAGATCTGGGGATTCGGTGGCAACTACATGGACTACTGGTGGCGCAATCTGCCCCAGGATCTGAACTCCTACATCTCCGCCGATAAGTGGAACATCCAGGACTACTTCCTGCCGGGCCTCTCCGACATCTACATGATCGACGGCAAGCACTGGGGCCTGCCGCAGCAGCCGACCTACGGCTCGGTCCTCGCCTACAACAAGGATATGTTCGACAAGGCTGGACTGCCCTATCCGCCGGTCGATTGGGATGACACGACCTGGAACCTCGATAAGGCGATGACCTACGCCGAGAAGATGACGGCGAATCCGGGCACCCCGAACGGTACTTACGGCTTCAACCTCAACCTGTGGCAGGCCGAGACGAGCCTCGCCTACCTCTGGGGCGGCGATTCGTGGCTGCCAGAGCACTACACGAACTTTATCGCGCCGAAGACCAATTTCGGATCCGACGCGAACATGCAGGCGCACCAGTTCCGGCACGACATGATGTACAAATCGAAGGTGCAGCCGAACCCGTCGGTGATGCAGGGGATGAACTCCTTCTCGGATCCGTTCTTCTCCGGTCGGATCGCGATGGAGGCCGACGGCGGATGGCTCTACTGGACCCTCTCCGATCTGAACACCTTCAAATTCGGATACGCCGCGGTGCCGGGCCACAGCGCCAACAAGGTCATCAACTTCGACGATCAGTGGATCATGGGCCGCTGGTCGACGAACAAGGACGCCGCGTGGGCGGTCATGCGCGTGCTGACGAGCCCCGACGCGACCAAGGCCTACTCGATTATGTCCGGCGCCCCGCCAGCGGTCGCCTCGTCGAAGTCGGCCTGGATCGAGCAAGTATCCAAGCACACCGGGCAGTCAGTCGCGGACCTGGAGAAAGTCACGTCGGGAGCGATCGTGGCCAAGCGGTCCCAGGAGTCGCCCGACCACCTGTTCCTCCAGTTCGCGAAGATCGACACGACGTACAACAACGAGATCGCCAAGCTCTGGAACAACCCGAACGCGTCCGTTGACTCGGTCTGGTCGGGCATCGTCAAGGCGATGGACGACACGGTGGCAGGCATCTACAAAGAGTTCAACGGGACGCGCCCGTCCTCCTAAAAGCGCGTCGAGACGGGTGAGCCACTGACGAGCGACCACTTGTTCGCGGGGGGAGGCTGGGCCGACCACCGGCCCGGCCCCCTGCGACGCGATCAATCCGCAGACGATCAACGGGCCCCAGAGGATCGACGCGACGATCGCCGCGAGGTAACTGCGCCACCGTCGATCGGTCAGCACCGGATGGTGGCGTAGCGTTTCGATCATTCCCCGAGACGTGCTCGTGCGCGATCCCACGCCGCCGGATTGACCAGCCCATCCGGCCTTTCGCCCTTCACGTAGGCGACGAGTGCCTCGATCGCCTGCCGACGCTGCCGTGGCGGCGTAGCGTTCGAGGTGCCGGCGAGGTGGGGAGTAACCATCACGTTCTCCATGCGCAGCAGCGGGTTGTTCGGATCCGGCGGCTCCTGCTCGAGAACATCCAGACCAGCCGCGGCGATCCACCCGTTTTGCAGCGCTCTGATCAGCGCCGCCTCGTCGACGACGCGCCCACGTGCCGTGTTCACGAATATCGCCGAGGGCTTCATCTGACGAAACTGGGCTTCGCCGATCGAGTGGTAGGTCCGGGGATTCAACGGGAGGTGGCAGGACACGTAGTCGGATCGCCTCAAGACCTCGTCCAGGCTCAGCAGCTCGACGTTCAGGTCGCGTGCCACGGACGGATCGACGAAGGGATCGTACGCTACCACGTTCAGGTTGAAGATCTGGGCACGACGGCCGGTCTCACGGGCGATGTTCCCGAAGCCCAGCAGCCCGAGCGTCTCGCCGGTCAGCGGCCCGATCGGCAGCAGCCCCCGCGGGCTCCAGACCCCCGCGCGCACCTGAGCCTGGGCGACGTCCAGTTTCCGATTCAGCGCCAGGATGAACGCGATCGCATGATTTACCACTTCGTCGAGGCACTGGAACGGCAGGTTGATCACGACGACGCCGTGTTCGGTCGCGGCGTCGACGTCGATCACGTCGTAGCCGGTGCTGGGCTGAACGATCGCCCGGCAGCGGTCGAGCTGGCGGATCACCTGCGCGTCGAAGCGCCCGTAGCGCCGGTTGAGCACGATGTCGACGTCGCGAAGACCTTCGACCAGGCTGGCGTCGTCGCCCGCCTGAAAGACTTTCAGGCGGGCGCCCGCCGCTTCGACCGCGACGCGCTCATCCGAGACGTCGGAGGTCAGATCCCGAGACGCGATGCCGACAGTGATAGAACGAGGGCTCATGCGGCGTGTCCTCCCTGTGCTATGTCGTGGGCTTGACGCGGGCGGCGTCCCCGTGGCCGCCGGTTCCCAATGATACTCGAGAACGGGCCGATGGTGCTACCTCCGGCCTCGGCGCGGCCGTGGCGCAGGATCGTCGGAATTCGTCTCGGAGCATTGAAATCTATGTGATAGGAGACATCCCCGAACCCCCCGCCCCGGTCGGGCGCTAGGTTGCCTCGTCCCACAGTCGGCGCAGCTTTCGCCGGCTCATCGCCAGGTAGTCCGAGTCGGGCGAGAACACTTCCAGGGTGATCGTGCCGTCGTAGCCGAAGCGCTTCAGAACGGTCACGACCCAGCGCCAATCGATCGTGCCCGCGCCAAGCGGTAGATGGAGGTCCGCGTCTCCGCCCTTGTTATCGCTGAGGTGGACGTGGGCGATTCGATCGCCAACGGACTCGAGGAGATGCTCGGTCGCGTTCCGAGGTGCTCCCAGGTTCGCGTGCCCCACGTCGAGGTGCCAGGCAAGGCCCGGCACGGCGTCGAGCAGACCGCGGAGCGTCTCGGGCGTGTTGAACAAACCGGGGATGTTCTCGACCATGAGCTGGATGTCGCGTTCCGCGGCGCGCGTGACGAGATAGCGCAGGGCGTCGGCGTTTCGCTCGACCACCCACCCGCGCTCGTACAACGACACCCGCTGGTCTGGATGGACGTTCACCCGGCGGATCTGTAGCTGGGCGAAAACGTCCAGGCACGCCGTCAGCTCGTCGAGCGCGGCCTGGCGAACCCGGTCGAACGACGAGGCGATCGGCAGGAACCACGCGGTATGACCGACGGCGCCGAGTCCGGATGCGGAGAGCGCATCGGCCACCGCCTTGACGTCCAGCGCGTCCGGGTGCGCTCGGGCGGGCTCGAGGGTCAGGTCGACGAAGTCGAACCCCATTTCGCGAAAGCTCGAAATCTCCCCGACGGCGTCTCGCATCGGATGGTTCATCGCGCCGATTTGCATGTTTTCTCGCTCCTGGTTTTCCCTCGAATCGTCCGTTCCGTCCAGCCATCAGCCGCGTCCAGATATTGTACCAGGGATCGCACCTGGTCCGGCGATAGCGGCGCCACGTCAACACGTCCATCGGTTGACATGTTGACATGCCATGCTATACTTGCGCCCAGCATTTTAACACCTTTTTAACAGGAGGTTGGCTGATTCCCCGTCGATCTCGCCGGTCAGGCACCGAAGCCACCGGCAACGGGCAACGCGCGAGAGGAGGTGACTGAGGCGCGCGAAACCCCCTTGAATCCTGAAAATCGGCGAAGGAGTCGATATGCGTGTAGTCCTAACCAGCCTACTCTTGACCGCTACATTGATCCTCGGACCCCTTTCAGGTATCGCCAGCGCCGAGTCCGCTACCGATGTCGACATCCCCGGAGGCCACTTCTACACCCAAGCCAATGGCACCTCCATGGGTCCTCGAGGTGGCGGCTTCCAGATCACCGACGCGAACAACGTTCCCTTCTGGACGTTTTTCAGCCAGATGGGCGGAGTCGACGTCCTCGGTTACCCCGTCTCCCAACGGTTTCTCTGGGACGGATACGTGTGCCAGGCAACTCAGCGTGCCGTCATGCAGTGGAATCCGGCCACGAATCAGGTTCAGCTCGCCAACATCTTCGACTATCTGTCGGAAGTCGGAAAAGACAATTGGCTCCTGGCCGCTCACCTGGCTCCGAAGCCGGACCGCGTGCCCCAGGAAGCTCAGCCCCTTTCTTTCCTGATGCTCGCGCATTTCCGATTCAGCTGGCTTTACGCCGATCCGGCGATCTTTCACCGGTACTTCAGCACGCCGAACTATTACGCCGTGTATGGCCTACCGACCTCGCCGGTCGTCGACCTCGGTCCGTACACCGCGGTTCGCTTCCAGCGAGCGGTCATCTATCACTGGAAGTTCAGCGTTCCCTGGGCCGACGACCGCGGGGCCAGCGTTGGCCTCGCCGGGGACCTGCTGAAGGAGCTCGGATTGATTCCCGCCGCGGCGATTCAGCCGCGGTCGGTGCCCGGGCCGCCGATCTCGACGAATGATCTTCCGTCGACCTCGTCGCCGCAATCGCTCCAGCTGTTGTCCGCGACCCCGGCGCGCCCACCGGCGTCCACGACCCGGTCGACGAATCTGGATTCTGCCCAGCCGGTCTCGCTGCCGCTCAAGACGGCGCTTCAGCCCGCCGATGGCCTTCCGGTTGAGGTCGGCGTCTCGACGTGGTACGGGCAGGACTTTCAGGGCCGGATCATGAGCAACGGGCGCCCATACGACATGTGGAACCCCCGCACCGCGGCGTCGAACACCTATCCGCTGGGAACCTGGATCAGGGTCACCCGCCTGACGACGGGGCGAAGCATCGTCGTCGAAGTGACCGATCGAGGTGCGTTTACCTACCCGAACGTGGCGGACCTCAGCTACGCGGCGTTCTCCGAGCTGGCCGATCCATCGACGGGGGTCATCGGGGTCCGAATTGAACCCGTGAGCGGGGGAAGTTAAGCGGGGCATTAGCTCGCTCACCCAAACGAAAGAGGCCGCCATCGCTTGATGGCGGCCTCTTTCGTTTTCCCGACGAGGCTGGCGACCGAAGCGCTTTCAGGGCGCGCGCCCGATCGCCGAGTACCGACGGTCCGCTTTAGCGGTAGCTGCGAACCTGCTCGAAGCAGCTGCTGCAGTACACCGGCTTATCTCCGCGTGGAAGGAATGGCACGAGCGTATCCTTGCCGCAGTTCGAGCAAACCGCCGGGTGCATCTCGCGCTGGGTGCGCTCGCGGCGGTAGCCGCCGTCGGACATCGAGCCCATGCTCGAACTATCCGACCCCACGCGCGCCTTTCGGTTGGCACGGCACGCCGGGCAGCGACCCGGCGCGTGCATCAGTCCCCGACTAGCGTAGAACTCTTGCTCCCCGGCCGTGAACACGAATTGGGTTCCACAGTCCTTGCAGGTGAGAACCCGATCCTGATAGGAAGAAAGCAACGAACGACCTCCTTGGGTCATCAGACAAATATGCTGGAACCGTCTCGGTCGCGGAGCATCGGGGAGACTTGTTACCCGTGAGGTGCCCTATCCTCGCCAAAGTACCGTCTTCTTGCCAACAGACCGACCCGGACTTCCAGGGACAATTATACAGCATGTTGGACAGAAGCGCAAGGCATTTGTGGCACGGGCCAGACTCGTGATAGGATTGCACGAGCGTGGCTGAACGCGCTCGCGATCGACGATTCCACGAGGGATATTGTGACAGATCCGACACAGGTGTCCTGCGTGCGCTGTGGGCTGGTCGGGCCGAAGCTCGCCAAGCCGCCAATCTCCGGGGAGCTTGGCAAGGCGGTGTGGGCGCAAGTCTGTGAGAACTGCTGGAAGGAATGGCGTGCCCAGTCGGTTCTCCTGGTCAACCACTACGCCCTGCAACCCGCCGATCCCGCCGATCGCGCGCAGTTGTACGAGTTTATGAAAGAATTTCTCACCTTACAGCTTTGATGCACGATCAGAAGTCTTTCCTGGCTACGGCTCGGCCCCATGCTACCTTGTTCAGGCCGTCCCGTGAGCAGTCAACCACGGGCCCGGGCAGGGCATCGTGCGTCGTGGCCATGTGATCCTTGGGGCTGTCTCGCCGCGCGGCCGGTCTGATCGCCGCGGTTATCGTCCTGGTCCTCCTCGGAACGTTCCTTTACGCCAGCGGAACCGTTCTCAATCGCCCATCCCCCACGCCGCTGCCGACCGAGCCGTCCGCGTCGTCTCCTGCCCCCGAGCCGACGACGACGCGCGAGCCACGAATTACGCCCGGCCCGCGGCCCACCGTCACGCCGACACAGACGAGCGAGCGTCTTCCGTTTCACGTCTACTTGCCGGTAGTTGGAGGCGGAGCGCCCAGCACCAGCACCCCGGTGCCGGCCACGCCAACCGCCGTGCCACCACCGGCAATCAGCCCGGCGCCAACGACCATTCCGCCGCCTCCGCCACCCACGCCGATTCCTACTCGTGGGCCGATTCGGATCACCAAGCTCGGCCTCGGCGTCTACGATAGCGGCGGCGGAATGCTTCCGCCGATGGACGAAGCTCGGCCATCGGTTATCCTGCTGATGGATCCGTCGATCGACTTCGCGAAGGAGGTTCGCCAGCACTTCCCCAAGGCCTTCATCGTCGGGCGGATTTTCGCCACCCAGCAACCGCTGGATAATCCAGCCCAGCGCGGCAGCGCTTTCGCCGATCGCGTCGCCGCCACCGCCGTTCCCCTCAAGGGGATCGTCGATGCCTGGATGAGCTACAACGAAGTTGCCAACGGCGACGATGTCTCGAATATGATCGCCTACAACACCTTCCAGGTCGCCTTCGCCCACCGACTGCAGGATTACTACGGCATCGCCGCGGTAGCCGGAAATGACGGTCCGCGAAGCGTTCGCGCCGACGAGTACCCCAAGTATTTCGCCGAGGCGATCCGGACGAGTCGATACTTCGGCGTTCACAGCTACCCGGATCCCAACGTCACGTCGCTGCGCGATCCGGCGGCGAAGGATCAAGTGTTCTACTACCGACAGATCCACGCCGCGCTGGCGGCAGCCGGCGTTCAGTCCGGTCCGTTCATCATCACCGAGATCGGACTTTACAACGGCTGGCGGGACGTCACGACCGACACGTCGATGGCGCAGGATTACACCTGGGTGGCCGACCAGATGAACAACGATCCGTACGTCCTGGGCATGGCCATCTTTGGTCTGTTTGGACCCGATCGCAGCGAGTGGAGCAAGTTCAACATCGACGGATCTAACATCCCGCAGATCGTCGGCGATTACAACACCGTTCATTGACGACCGGCGGCAGAAGTCCCGCTTTCGACGCGGCGGCGCGCGACCTCGCCGCGGGGCACGAATCGGATGTTACAGTTGAGCGGGCGTCATGACGATACTCTACCTGGTCAGGCACGGCGAGACGGACTGGAACCAAGAGGGACGGATCCAGGGTCATCGCGACCCACCCCTCAATTCGACCGGACGGGGACAGGCGCGAGCCCTGGCCAAGCGCCTGGCCGGGGTGGCGTTCGCGGCGGCCTTCGCGAGCGATCTCAAGCGTGCCTGGCAGACGGCGGAGATTCTTCTGGATGGCACCTCAACGCCGCTCACGCCGCGCCCTGGCCTGCGCGAGCGCTACCTCGGCCGCTGGGAAGCGCACCTCATGGACGACATCGCGGCGACCGACCCGGAGGCATGGCGTGATTGGCTGAGCCGACCTCGCGAGCACGCTCCGCACGGGGGCGAAACCGAGGTCGAGCTCGAGCGGCGGGCCCTGGCGACCCTGTCCGACATCACCACGAGTCACCCCGATTCGACCGTTCTCGCGGTGAGCCACGGTGGAACAATCCGCGCGATCCTCAATCGTTGGGTAGGCGTCGAGACGCGTCACGTCGCTCCGAACTGCGGCGCCTACGTCATCGTGGCCGATGGCGAGAAGCGCGAGCTACGCGCGGTGATCGGCGACTGAGCGCAAAGCGTTTGCGCTACTCGCCCACCACGTCTCCGATGGCGATCGCCAGGCCATCGTGCTCAACGTCGGGGCAGACCGCGTCGGCCGAGGCCTTGACCTCGGGGTCCGCGTTCCCCATCGCGACGCGACGGCCAACCTCCTCGAACATCGGCAGGTCGTTCTTCGCGTCGCCAACGCCCATCACCTCGGCGCGGGTCAGGCCGTAGTAGCCGATCAGGGCCCGGACCGCCGCGCCCTTGGAGACGGCTCGGTCCACCACGTTGACGCACTCCATCCCCTCGCACGGCGCCATCGGAATCGCGACGCTGAAGCCCAGCTGACCGGCGAAGTCCTCGGCCAGCCGCCGCGTCGCCGCGCGGTTGCGCTCATCCGAAGTGATAATCTGTGCCTTGATGACGTCCGGTCGACCGAAGAAGCGATCGAAGCTGGCGAGCTCGTAGGTGACGCGAATCGA
>JAJPKB010000357.1 GCA_021323915.1 Chloroflexota bacterium
ATACCAGCAACCAGATGTACCCGTCCTTCGTCGAAGAGGTCCGGGCGACGACCGGCGAGGCGTTCGAGTTTCGAGTCAATGGCCGTCTGGTCGTCGCCTTCTCCGACGACGAGGTGACGCGGCTTCGCCAGCGCTTCGAGCTGCAGGCGCCGGCGGGCATTCGCGCCGAGTGGCTGGCCGGCGCCGACGCCCGCGCGGCCGAGCCGTCCCTCAGCCCCGAGGTCCAGGCGGCGATCTTCTTCCCGGACCACGGCCTCGTCGACAATCCGCGCCTCACCCACGCCCTCGGCACGGCGGTCCGCCGGGCGGGCGGCGATCTGTTCGAGAACCGGCCGGTGACCGGGTTGTCGATCGAGGGCGGACGGGTGAACGGCGTTCAGACGCCGACCGGCGCGGTCGCCGGCGCGATCGTCCTCAACTGCGCCGGAAGCTGGTCCGGGCTCGTCGATTCGCGCGCCCGGCGGCCGGTTCGGCCGGCCAAGGGCCAGATGCTGGCGGTCGACCGCGGCGCGCTGCCGCTGAATCACCTCGTGGCCGGTCCCGGTGGCTCGGCGGTTCCCCGGGCCGACGGCCGAACCCTGATCGGCGCGACGGTCGATGATGTCGGCTTCGACAAGGACGTGGTCGCCGGGGCGATCGTCGGCCTCTTCCAGCGGACCGCCCGGATTCTCCCCGGTCTCGAGCAGGCGCGCTTCCTCGACGCCTGGGCCGGTCTTCGACCGATGTGCCCGGACCACCAGCCGCTGATCGGCGCCGATCCGGAGATCGAAGGGCTCTACTGGGCGACCGGCCATTTCACCATGGGCATCCTCTCGGCGCCGGCGACCGCGAAAGCGATCGCCGACCTCGTCGAGGCGGGCCGCACCGACCTCCCGATCGCCGGATTCGGCGCCCAGCGGTTCTCTCCGCCGGTGGTGGCGCTATAGCGACGACGTTCGGACGGTGACGGCCTCGCGCAGGAGGAAGTCGGGCTGAAGGCGGGTGCCGAGGCCGGGGCCGGCCGGCGCGGCGACGTAGCCGCTATCGACGCTCGGCAGCTCGGTCACGACGTCCTGGTACCAGCCATGATAATAGGCGCGAACGCCCTCCTGGATCATCGCGTTGGTTGTCGCCAGGCAGAGGTGGGTGCCGGCGACGTAGGCGATCGGGCCGGTGCAGTCGTGGGGCGCGACCGGACGATGGTAGGCCTCGGCCAGAGCGGCGACGCGCCGCGCCTCGGAGATGCCGCCGACCCAGCCCGGATCGAGCATCACGACGCCGACCGCGTCCTTTTCCAGTAGCTCGCGGAAGGCGTAGCGGCTGGTCAGGGTCTCCGACGCGGTGATCGGCACCCGGGTCTTGCGGGCAAGCTCGGCCAGGGCGTCGGGGTTGTCCATTCGAATCGGGTCTTCGTACCACATCGGCCGGATCTCTTCGAGCGCCTCGGCGATGCTCACCGCCGACGGAAGATTCCACCGCGAGTGAAGCTCGACCGCGATCTCCATCTTCATGCCGACCGCCTCGCGGATCTGCCGGAACGGCTTCAGTCCCTGCTCGAGCTGGGCGAGGGTGATGTGCTGGCCGTTGCTCTCGTCGGCGAACTGGTCGAAGGGCCAGATCTTCATCGCGGTGATGCCCATCTCGAGGAGCTCGCGGGCGAGGTCGCCGGCCCGATCCTCCTGCTGCCACTTGACCAGGTCTTCGTAGGGCCCCTGGTGCTCGCCCATGCCCCAGCTGGCGGCAAAGCGAGAGCCAGGCCTGGCGCTCTTGAAGATGTTGTAGCCGTAACCGGCGCAGGTATTGTAGAGGCGGATGCGCGGTCGGACCGGACCGCCCAGGCACTGGTAGATCGGCAGGCCGACGCTCTGGCCGAAGATGTCCCAGAGGGCGATGTCGACGGCCGACAGCCCGCGCGCCTCGGCGCCCATCGAGCGGTGGGTAGTCCCGGCGCCGAGGGTGCGCCAGTGCTTCTCGATCGGCCGAGGGTCCTGGCCGAGGAGGTAGGGAGCGACGGTCTGGTGGACGTACGCGGCGACCGGCGCGGGCCCGAAGAAGGTCTCGCCAAGCCCGACCAGGCCGTCGTCGGTGTGGATCTGGAGCCAGAACAGGTTCGGGTAGGTCGCGCACTCGATCGTGTCGATGCGGGTCACTTTCACGTCGTGCTCCTCCGCGGCGCCAGGCGCCGCCATCGGGGTGAATCGTGGCGCCGGGTTTGAGGTCAGGGACTCGAGGCGCACTCGTCGCCGTACTTGAAGCGCAGCGAGGCGACGAACTGGGCCAGGTTCGAGGGGGAGCCCCCGTCGAAGCTCGTCGCGACCTGGTTCAGCTGGGTGTGCAGGGCGTCGAGGTTGGGCGGCGGACCTTTCGGCCAGAAGTCGCGCCAGACTTTTCCCTCGGCGTCGAACGCGCTCGCCTGGGCGGTCGCGCACTGAAGGCCGGCGCTGCTTGACGACCCGCCGAGCGCTCGCTGAAGCTCGTGTGCCAGGATCGCCGCCCGCTCCCAGGAAGAGGTGGCCTCGGCCCCGTTCTTCGCGGCGGTCAGGCCTGTGTCGAGGACGATCGATCTGGTCAGCGCGTCGTATTCGCCCATGGCATTCCCGATCGGTGCGCCCTGCTGGATCCGCAGCCCGGCCCGGGCGGCGCTGGCGATGAGGGCGCGCCCGGTCGCCGATTGGTTCAGCGCGTAGAGGGTATCCCCGAGCCAGGGATCGATCTTCAGGCACCGCGCCTGGCCGTCGACGGTCACGTCCCAGCAGACGCTGTCGGTGAGGCCGGAGTGAAGCGGGTCGAACCAGGTAGTGGGCCAGCTCGCCAGGCTCTCGCCGGCCGCGAGCGGGAAGGTGACCGTGTAGTGCGCGTCCGGCTTCAAGTCTTGAATCTGAAACGTCGGAGCGTCGACGGCCAGGCCGGTCTGCCGGTTGCTCTCCGTCGCGTTCACCAGCACGTTCAGAGCCGACACGCAGCCGTTCGTGACGGTGAGGCTCTGGGTCACACGACCGTTCGTGTCGGTCCGGACCGGAGCCTCGCTGACTCGGATACAGTCCTGTGTGCCGGCGCTCGCCGCGGTGGGGGTCGACTGAGCGAAGACGGGGAAGGTGGCGATCGGCCTGGTAATCGGCAGGGCCGGAGTTGCCGACGGCTCCGGGGCGGCGGTGGCGTCGACCGTCGACTCCGGGGTGGGTGTGTCGCTTCCACACCCGATGCACAACGGCATGCCGGAGAGGATCCAGATCAGCAACAGCGCGGCACCGACTACTCCGAGCGCCTGCCAGGAAACGCGCGTCGGCGGGCGAAGCTTCGCCGCGCCAAGCGCCGATCGGAGCGCCGCGACGAACGCCTCCGCCGATGGATAGCGCTGAGCCGGCGCTTTCGCAAGCTGGCGCATCAGGACCCGCTCGGCCTCCGGCGGCAGGTCCGGGCGAAGCCGCCGGGGAGATGGCGGCGATAAATGGGCGTGCGCGTTCAGGATCGACTCGATCGAGCCGCGAAACGGCACCCGACCGGTCAGCAGCTCGTAGGCGACGATGCCCAGCGCGTAGCCGTCGGCGCTTACCCCCAGCTTGAAATGATCTTCCTTGTCCCAGAGGGTGAGCAGCTCGGGCGCGGCGTACAGAATCGTTCCGACCGGGCCGTAGCTCGAGTTTCCGCCCTCGTCTCGCGCTCGACCGAGCCCGAAGTCGACCACCTTCAACTGCTCTTCCGGTCCGACGAACGCGTTGTCGGGCTTGACGTCGCGGTGGACGACCCCGCGCTGGTGGGCATAGTCGAGGGCCGCGGCCAGCTGGTCGAGCAGGTGCGCCGCGCGGGAGAATGGCAGGCCATTCGGCGCCGCGCCGATCACCTGGCGCAGCGATTGACCTTCGAGCAATTCCATGACGACGTAGGGAGCGCCCTCGTGGACGTCGACGTCGTAGATCTGAACGACGTTGGCGTGGTGGAGGCTGGCGGCAAGCTTCGCCTCGCGGAGCAGGCGGTCGGCGTTGTCCGGATCGATGCCGTTCACGTTGAGGATCTTGATCGCGCGAGGTTGCCCCAGCTGAGGATGCTGAGCCTGGTAGACGACGCCGAAGGCGCCAGACCCGAGCCTGGTCTCCAGCTGGTACTTACCGCACCAGGTCCCGATCCGTGGATCCACTCCAGTCCTCCGCTGGCGCCGCCGCTCGGGTCGAACCAACCATCACCGACACCGTTCCGCCGCCAGCCTGGCTTTCAGCATAGGCAATTCTACACAACGGGCCCCCGACGAACAATGAACCAACCATCCCATTCGGGGTACCCATGTGCGGTCAGGCAGATTGCCGCTGCTCGTCGCTCGACGCGGGCGCGAGATTCCAGCTGAGAACGTGCCAGAAGGTGGGCCAGCGGGCGGTCTTCACCAGCCCCGCGTGAAAGAGCAGCCTGTTGAGCTGGACCGGCGTCATCGGACGCGCCGCGTCGTGGGATTGGGCTTCGGTCGGGTGGATCTCGTTCCGCAGCTGGCGCACCCGGTGGGCGTTGAACAGGGCGAGGGCCGCTTTGTCTCGTTCGACCAGATGTCGCTCTGCCAGGCGAATGAGGTCGCAGCAGGTCCACCGTCCGTCGAAAAGTCGCGGCTTTGCCGACCGCGCGTTGTCACCCTCCGACCAGGGCATTGGATCGCCTTTCTTGAAGCGTGATCTCAGCTCGGCGGTCCGCGACCAGAGCTCGTGCTCCATCGCCGAGCCGACGAGCACGGCCACCGCCGCGGCGGCGAAGCCGACGCGCCGTCCCTCGAAAAGGTCGGTGGTGCGCTTGGCCGCGCCGAGCAGCTGACGCGTGTCGCGGTTGAGGTCCTTCCAGATGCTGTCGAGGCGCTGTCGGGGGTCGAACTCTTCGACCGGAACGCTGAATTCGCTGTCGCCCCGATCGTCGGGGTGATCCCCTCGAATGGCCTTGAACCGGCCGATTGTCTCGGTCGGCGACTCGAGATCCTGGATCGCCTGACGGCAGGCGCGCGCGACCTCGATCTCGGCGGCGCCACACGTCCGGAGGAGCTGCTCCAGGAGCGCGATCTCGGCTTCGCGGTCGTAGAAGACGGCGTCGCTCACGACCGAATAGGTTACTCTGCTCATCGCTCAACCCACCGCATGATATTCAGAAAAAAGAGGAAATCTCGCAGGCGGTCGAGGCCTGCAACTCCTCTTTCGCCGAGCCGGCCTGAACTGTCCGAAGCGCCTCGATCAGGTGACGTCGATCGATGCCGGCTTCCTGGAGCGCCCGGTCGAGCCTTCCGCTCCGGACCTCCAGGAGCGCCACCAGGAGATGCTCCTCGCGCACCCAGGGGGCCCGGGCTTCTTTCGCCCGCTCTCGCGCCAGGCTCAGCGCGTGACGGTAGCTCGCGTCGGTCGTCGGCGGGTCGGCTCGCCGGGCGGCGGTCAAGCCGGCTACCGCCGCGCCGACGTCCCCCAGGCAGGCCGTGACCACCCGCCGGGTCAGGCCGGACTCGTCCGCGAGCAGCCCGAGCAGCAGGGCCACCGTGCCGGTCACGCCGTCGCCGGCGAGCGTCCGGGCGGCTTCGACGGCCTCGGCAACGGCGGCGCTCGGCAGCGGCTCGCCGGAAAAGGGAAGCGGCGTCACGCCGATCTGCCGCGCGGCCGCCACGTCGAGCGCGAAGACCATCGACTGCTCGCGGAGTAATCGTCTGGCCTTCCCGACGGCGTTCTCGAAGCTCGATCGCTCGGGATGCTTCCGGGTGCAGCCGGTTGGATCGATCCAGAGCGCCTCGTCCCGCAGCCGGCGCGGATGTTCGATCAGCGGCTCCTCGCGCGTCCGAATCGCCTGCCAGCAGCCGACGAGCGCGTGCCACGACGCGCCGAGATCGAGAACCGCGACCATCGGCTGCTGGCCCAGGTTCTCGAGGCAGGCAGCGAAGAGCAGCGCCAGGTCGATGCAGGTCCCGCCGCCGCGGCGCTCCCGGGAGGCTTCGAGCACCTGATGCGGCAGGCGTAGCTTCTGGCTTCTCGACTCGAAGCTGGGCGGCTCGAAGAGATACTCCAGGTGCCAGTCGTCGGAGAGGTGCTTGTAGACTCGCGCGAGCAAATCCTCCGCCGACGCGTGAACGCCGGCCCGGTTCGAGACCGCCAGCGCCACCTCGGCCACCAGCGGGTGATTCGGGAGGACGAACGCGGCCAGCGAGAGCCGATCCTGGTCGTCCGCCGACCATTCGTTGTACGGCAGCACCCAGCATTCGATCGGATTGCCGCGCAGCGGCTGACCGTCGATCTGGACGATCAGCTGATCCTTCGCCCGCTCGGTCAGGCCGGTCAGCGCTTCTCCCGGGATGGCCAGTCTCGGCGGTGGCAGCTCGATGCTTGCCGATGGCTCAATCGGAGGCACGACGATCTCTGAGCTTGCCCCGAAGGGGGCGAGCGTGAAGGTGAGGCGCGCGGTCTCGGTCGCCGCCTCCGACCAGTTTCGAGCGGCCAGACGCTCGACGACCGGTCGACCGCAATGGGTTAGGGCGTAATTCACCGCGGGGCTGACGACCAGATCGACCACGAGGTCGCGGCCGCGCAGACGGTGCCAGCGCGGTGGCGCCAGCATCAGCACGCTGTCCCCGATCTCGATCTCTGCGCCGGGCTCCAGGGGCGCCGGTCCTAGCCCCTTGATCTGCCAGCCCCCGACGCGCGTCCCGTGCTTGCTGCCCCGGTCCTCGATCCACCAGCGTCGATCCCGATACCAGAGGCGCGCGTGGTCGCGCGAGACCCGGGGGTCGGGCCAGAGATCGACGTCGGGCCGCGGGCCGGACCGGTCCCAGCGCCCGATCCGAAGGGGGTGATCGACCGAGAGGAGCCAGGCGTCCTCGCGCTGCTTGCCGCGCACCCTCGCCAGCAGGGCCGGAGGGGTTCTCAGGGCCGAATCGCCGATCGCGGTCATGCGCGGCCGCTCGCTCCACCGCCGGGAGCGATCCCCAGTCGTCGCCGAAGGTTCGCGACTGCCTGTCCCGACGATGGATCTCCCAGCCGCCAGGCGGTTTCGAAGCACGCGAGGGCCTCGTGGG
>JAJPKB010000367.1 GCA_021323915.1 Chloroflexota bacterium
AAGGAACGCTTCCTCGCTACCCTCCCGCCAGACACGGCGTCCCTTTCTCCCCCGCCCCGCCCTCAGCGCGCGGTCGCGCTCGCCCGCTGAGCTTCCCCTACCCCCGATCGCCGAACCGGCACAGTTCTTGCGTCCCGGTCCGTGGTCTTCTCAAGGAAAGCGATACCATGCTTAATCAGCGCGCCTTTGGTCTAGCAATGGGCTTCGCCTACGCCGCTTACATGATGGTGCTCGCCTGGGTAGCCGCGTTGTTTCACGTCGGCGATCAGGCGGTTGCAATGACAAGAGCGTTTTATCCAGGCTATGATGCATCGTTCAGCGGTGGACTGCTCGGGGCAGCCTACGGGTTTGCCACCGGTTTCGCCCTGGGATGGGGGATGGCCTGGCTCTACAATCGATTTCGGAACGCAGCCGTCAACGAGCCGGGCGACCTCGCTCCAATGGACTAGCTGACAGCATTGGGCAACGCGGCCCCTGGATTAGCTTATGGCGACGACAGCGCCATGGCGGCCTCAGCGGCTCCCAACTGGCCTTGGTGTAGCAGGATCCTATTCTGCCAGGGGTCGCGCACCGCGACCGCATCCCCCAGCTTTTGGGAGTCGATGCCGGCCTCGGCGAGCCGAGCAATGATGGCATCTCGGGCTTCGTCACTGGGCAGGGCAATTGTAAAGAAGCGCAGGCCAGCCGTGCCGGCGGGAGCCGGTGAGGCCCCTCGGCTATGCCAGGTGTTGAGCCCGAGATGATGGTGGTAGCCACCAGCCGAGACGAAGAGCGCTCCGGGCATCTGTGCCACGATGTCAAACCCGAGAATGCCATGATAAAACTCCGTGGCCTTTGGAATATCCCCCACCTGAAGATGGATGTGCCCCAGATAAGTACCCGAGGGCAGACCGGTCCATGGCTTAGCCGGGCGATCGGCCTCGGCCAGCAGGCCCCGGATGTCAATCGGGTCGGTTGCCATCCGCACCTGATTGCCGTCCCAGTGCCACTCAGCGCGTGGTCGGTCACGATAGATCTCGATGCCATTCCCATCCGGGTCAGACAGATACAGCGCCTCGCTGACGAGGTGGTCTCCCTGACCCGGCAGCGGATAGCCCAGGTCGAGGAAATGTCTGAGCCAGCGGCCGAGGTCCGCTCGGGTGGGCACCAAAATAGCGAAGTGGTAGAGGCCAGTGGCGAAAACCGGCCACGGCCGCGCCCCGGTCTGCTCGGTCAAAAGGAGGAGCGGCACCCCGGCGACGCCCAGGATCGCATCTTTCCCCGACTGTTGCAGGACAGCGAACCCCATCACCTTGGTATAAAACTCCAGCGAGCGATTGAGGTCGGCAACGGTGAGTGCAACGGCGCCGATCTGAGTGGCCGGGTCGATCGTGTTCATGTCCTGTCTCCTCGGTACGCGAGAGATTCTTCGTCGCTTCGCTCCGCAGAATGACAAAGTACGACGGTCGGATTATAACGACAGGAGCAGTCGAGAGCAACCCAACTACTGTATGACGTGAACAAAAAGCAGGCCACTATTGACTCGACCTCTTCTCTCTGCTATTATTTTGCATAGTAAATTATTCGCATCATGAGTATTTCCGCATGCAAAGCGAAGTGCTAGAAACCGGAGGCACAGCAATGGCCACGATCGCTTCGACCGCGAGCGACGCCGAGCGGCTCTCGCGGGGGATCATGCGCCTGATGTGGATGAACGGTAAGCGGCTGGGGCAGATCCTCGCGGCCTATGACCTGACGATTCCCCAATTCTATACCCTTCTGGCGATCAGTCGCTGCGGATCAGGCTGCCGCATGGGTGATCTCGCCCATCAGTTGTTTCAGTCCTCGGCGACAATGACTGGCATCGTCACCCGGCTCGAGGCCGATGGTCTCGTCGAGCGGGTGATGGATCCGAACGACCGACGGGCAGTCCAGGTTCGGGTCACCGAACGGGCAAAGAAAATGCTCGACGAGGTTCTCGCTGCCCAACACGAAAGCGTATCCCACACCCTCGATCGGATGAGCGCGAGCGACCGCCAGGAGTTTCTGCGCTTACTCGACGTCTACTTCGATGCGCTCAGCGCCAGTTTTGACTAAGGGGGGATGAACCGGTCTGGCGGGGTTCACAAAGGAAAAGAGATGCAAGAACGACGTGGTAGTCCCGGCGGACGGCCTGGTCAGGCGCGGCCGAACTTCAAGATGCTGGGGCGCGCCCTGAGCTACATTCCCCGCTATCGCAACATCGCTTTCCTCGCCTACGGCTCGCTCTTCGTCGCGACCGCGGCCCAGTTGATGGTCCCGCAACTCATCCAATCGATCATTGATACCCTGGTCGCCGGCTTCACCGGCACGGCGCCCGACGGGCTCGCCAATACTATCCTGCACCTGCCGTCGGTTCACGGCCGCGCGACCCAGGGCCTGATCGTGGCGATGCTTGCTATTGCCCTCTTCGCGGCCATGCGCGCCATTTTCGCCTTCGGCCAGGGATACAACTCCGAGCGACTTTCCCAGAACGTTGCCTTCGACTTCCGAAACGAGCTCTTTGCGAAGATTCAGCGGCTCTCTTTCAGCTACCACGATCGCAATCAGACCGGCCAGTTGATGATCCGGGCTACTGACGATGTCGAGAAGGTGCGCCTCTTCCTCGGCCAGGGCCTGGTGATGAGCTTACAGGCGGTCGTGTTGCTTATCGCGACGCTGATCGTGCTCTGGACGACCAATCATGACCTCACCTTGGTCATCCTGCCGATCCTACCGGTCGCCTTCCTTGCCTTCCTGGGCTTCGGCGCGATCGCCCAGCCGCTGTTCATCCAGGTTCAGCTTCGGATTGGCGCTCTGAATACCGTGCTCCAGGAGAATCTGGCCGGACTGAAAGTGGTCCGAGCTTTCGCGCGCGAGCCGCAAGAGCTGGCACGCTTCACTCGCTCGGCCGACGACCTGGTCGCTCAGCAGCTCAAAGTCGCCCAAACGTTCTCGTTTCTCTTCCCAATTATTTTCTTGATTTCAAATCTCGGCCAGGCGATCATTTTGTACTTCGGCGGCCGCCAGATCATCGACGGCACCCTCACCCTCGGTGAATGGCAGAAGTTCAGCCTTTACCTGGCCTACCTCTTCTTCCCGATCGGCCAGCTTGGCTTCATCATCAACCTGATGGCCCAGGCCTCGGCATCGGCGCAGCGCATCTTCGAGATTCTCGATACGCAGAATGAGATCGAGAATCGGCCCGGCGCGCGCGAGCTCAGCGCGGTGACCGGGCGGGTCGTCTTCGACGACGTGACTTTCCGCTACTTCAAGGGTGGCGAGCCGGTTCTCAACCACGTCTCGTTTACCGCCGAGCCCGGCCAGACCGTCGCCTTGCTCGGCGCCACCGGAAGCGGCAAGACGACAATCATCAACCTGATCCCCCGCTTCTATGACGTTTCCGAGGGCAAGGTGACGATCGACGGCATTGACGTGCGCGACGTCACCATCGAGAGCCTCCGCGCTCAGATCGGGATCGTCTTGCAGGAAACGACCCTCTTCAGCGGAACGATCCGCGACAACATCGCCTACGGCCGTCCTGACGCCAGCCTGGACGAGGTGATCGCCGCCGCGAAGGCGGCTGCTGCCCACGACTTTATCATGGAGTTTCCCCATGGCTACGAGACGCCGGTCGGCGAGCGCGGCTCGACCTTGAGTGGCGGCCAGAAGCAGCGCGTCGCCATCGCCCGGGCGCTCTTACTCAATCCGAAGATTCTGATTCTGGACGACTCGACCAGCAGCGTCGACCTCGCGACCGAGTACCGCATACAGAAGGCGCTCGATCGGCTGATGAAAGGCCGGACCTCGTTCGTGATCGCCCAGCGGATCAGTACGGTGCTGAACGCAGACCAGATTCTGGTCCTGGATAAAGGGCAGATCGTGGCGCGAGGTAACCACGAGGAGCTGCTCGAAACCTCGGAGATCTACGCCGAGATCTACAACTCGCAATTAGTTGGCGACGCATCCCCCGAGCCGACGCTCGTGGCCGAGCTCGCCGAGGTAGGATTAAGGCCATGATGGGGAACCGCGACTTCGCTTTCCGCACCGAGGCGATGAGGCCACAGGCAGCCGGCGCAACCCTGAAGCGGCTCTGGACACGCTTCCGCGCCTATACGCCAGCGTTGCTCGCCATCGCGGCGCTGATCATCTGCAGCACCTACCTTCAGGTGACGATTCCGAACCTGCTTGGCCAGGCGGTAGATTGCTACCTGACCCCGGCGACGATCAGCGCCTATGCCGCCGCCAACCCCGGTGCCGTCCCGGCCGGCTCGGCAGCCAGCACGAACTGCTGGTTCACCCACTTCGACCCGCGCGCTGCCACTCCCGATTACGCCGTCGGGCTGGGCAAGCTGGTCCTGCTGATCGCAGTGATGTACGTGGTTAGCTCGCTCCTCACCGGCCTCCAGTTCTATCTGATGAACTCCACCGGCTACGTCGTCCTGCGTGGTCTGCGGATCGAGGTCTTCCAGCAGATCCATCGCCTCTCGCTGGGCTACTACACCAAGCACGAGGCCGGCGACGTCATGAGCCGGATCACCAACGACGCTGATACGATCCAGCAAGCGGTCGGTTTTCCCCTGGTGAGCGTCGTCCAGGGCTCACTGTTGATCGTGTGGATCGCCTACAACATGATCAGCGATAGCCCGGCCTACGCTCTGGTGAGCCTTTCGATCGTGCCACTGATGTACCTGGCAACGTCCTGGTTCTCGATGAAGGCGCGCGACGCCTACCGGAAAGTGCGCAGCCGGGTCGGCGACGTGAACGCCAACCTCCAAGAAAACCTCTCGGCAGTGCGCGAAGCCCAGGCATTCAACCGTGAAGAGCAGAACATCCAGGCCTTCGCCGAATCGAACGCGGCCTCGCGCGACGCGAGTATCGAAGCCGTCGCCTACACCAGTGCCCTCCAGCCTACCCTCGAAGCGCTCGGCTACGTCTCGATTGCTCTGGTGGCCGGAATTGGCGCGCTCGTCCTGCTCCAGGGCCGTCACCTGCCCGGCACGACGATGTCGTTCGGCCTAATCATCACCTTCATTGCCTACGTCCAGCGCTTTAACCAGCCGATCTCACAGATCTCGGTCATGTGGACCAACTTGCAGAGCGCGGTGGCCGGCGCCGAGCGGATCTTCGGCTTCCTGGACCTCGAGCCCGACCTGCAAGATCATCCCGATGCGAAGGAGATGCCGCCGATCGAAGGGCGAGTCGTCTTCGATCACGTCTGGGCCGAGTACGCGCCGGGCCAGCCGGTGCTACGCGACGTGAGTCTGGTGGCCGAGCCGGGCCAGACAATCGCGATCGTCGGCCCAACCGGCGCCGGCAAGACAACGATGATCAACCTGATCCCCCGCTTCTGGGACGTATCCTCGGGAGCGGTAACGATCGACGGGGTGGACGTGCGCGACGTGACCGCGGCAAGTCTGCGCGCCCAGATTGGGATCGTCTTGCAGGACTCGTTCCTCTTCAGCGACACCGTCCTGAACAACATCCGCTACGGCCGGCCCGACGCGACCGACGAGGAATGCATCGCCGCGGCGAAGCTCGCCCGCGCCGACAGCTTCATCGAACGACTACCCAACGGCTACCAGACGATGCTCGGCGAGCGGGGCAGTGGCCTGAGCCAGGGCCAGCGTCAATTGCTGGCGATTGCCCGGGCCGCCCTGGCCAACCCGCGGATTCTGATTCTGGATGAGGCTACCTCGTCGGTGGATACGCGAACCGAGCGGCTGATTCAGAAAGCGCTGGAAGAGCTCCTCCACGGGCGGACTTCGTTCGTCATCGCCCACCGGCTGAGCACGATCCGCAACGCCGACCAGGTGCTGGCGCTCAAAGATGGCCAGATCATCGAGCGCGGCACCCACGACGAGCTCCTTCGCGCCCGCGGCTTCTACTACAACCTCTACATGAGCCAGTTCCGCAGGGATCTGGAATTCGCGGCGGTAGTGGGAGCAGAGTAATGGGAGGCGTTTGGACCACAAAGGCCACGAAACGAGACGAAAAAGCGCAAAAACTGGCAGCCCTTTACTTGCACGAATACGAGGTCGTACGCTAGAGTACGCGGGCATAAAAGAGACCAATCTGACCGTCGAAAGCATAGTACCGATACCCGATCGACGTGGTCACCTGACGGGTCCGGGCGGAAACGCCTGTCCATAACGTCTCCCTGGATCTCGCGACCACTTTCCTGGAGAATGATCCGGCACGGAGGGGCACATGCAAGACGTCCTTTGAGGAAGCGCGTGAGCTCCGCTTAGCCCGGCTCGCACAACGCTTGGTGCGGTCGGTAGCCCAGGGCACGGGCAAGCTCGTGGGCGCGGTCGAAGAGGACTTCGAGAATAGTTGGGAGCTGCTCTTCGGTCAGACGGCTATAGGGGCCAGAGACGCTCAAAGCCGCGATGACTGTGCCCGACGCATCGTACACCGGGGCGCCAAGCTCGCGACGACCAACGCCCGCGTCTTCGTCGTAGACTCCGTAGCCGCGGCGCCGGGTCGCCTCGAGCTCCGCCCGCACCTCTTCGGCCAGGGCTTGCGGCTCCACGCCAGCGCTGGCCGCGATAATCATGGCAATCACCTTCTCGAGCTCTGCGGGGGCCAACGACGCGAGCAGGATGCGGCCCGCCGCGCTGTTGTGCGGATAGAACCGGAAACCACCGATCATCGTCTGGCCGGGCGGGTAGTTCACGCTCATGTAGCGGATCAACTGGCCGCCGTCGAGCCCCGACAAGGCCGCCTTCAGCTTGAGCTGCTGGGCGAGGGCATCCACGTGGGGAGCAGCACGGGTCATCAGCTCGCTCGTATCGGCGAACCGGTAGCCAAGCTCCAGCGCGCGTACTCCCAACCGGAAGCGTTCCGTGACGCTATCCTGCTGAACGTAGCCGCGGCTCTCGAGGGTCGCGAGCAAGCGCGAGACGGTGCTCGGACTGGCGTCGAGCATGCGGGCCAACTCCTGCACCCCGAGCTCTGGACGCCGCGAGCTAAAGGACTCTAAGATGGTGAGTGCCCGATCGAGCGATTGGGCGAGCTGGCGCCCGGAATCCTTGTCGGGCTGGGAGTGCTGGCGCGTTGGTACAGGCAGCCCCATGAACTTCTGGCCTCACACGAGAATCTGAGCTGGGCACGTTGCGCTTCCCCACTAGGATCATACACCCTTTAGAAAATGCAACACTGTTCCAGTATTCTACGAAAATACGCGAAATTTGCAAAGATGTATTGACAATCATCGGTATATCTCTGATAATGACAACACTTATCCAGGGATCGGGAGGATACGTGCCATGGCTGATCCTGTCGGCTATTCGATGACCCGTCGCGGACTGCTGAGCCTCGTGGGCGCCGGAGGCGTTGCCGTCGTTCTCAGTGCGTGTCGTAGCGGTGGCTCCGCATCCGCCCCGGCGGCGCCCACGAGCGCTGCCACTTCCTCGGCAGCGCATCCCTCGGCCGCGACCGTGGCTCCTACCGCCGCTGCGTCAGCGGCCACGACGTCTCCCCCCACCGTGACCACGGCTTCCACTGCCGCTGCGACCGCGCCAACCCCGGTCGCGACCCGGGCCACGGCGAACGTCCAGGGAACGCTCAACGCGGCTTTCAGTGGCACCCAGGTGAGCGCGGCGGACAAGACAGTGTCCGCGGGTTTTCAAAAGGAGTACCCCAAGGCCACGGTCAACTGGATCCCGGTCCAAGGGACGGACTGGCCGCAATACTTCACGAAGATTTTGACCATGATCGCCGCGGGCACGACCCCTGACGTCATGGACGTAGCCACCGAAGGAGTCCAGCTCTTCGCCGGCAAAGGCTTGTCGCAGCCCATCGACGACTACGTCAAGCAAGACCAGGCCGCGATTCAGGAGTATTTCTCCGACGTCCATCCCGTTCTCGTCGAAGCGATGATGTATCAGGGGCACCTGTACCAGTTGCCCCATGACTGGAATAGCCGCTATGTCTACCTCAACACGAAGCTGTTCCAGGACGCCAAGGTCGCATTCCCGGCGAGCGATTGGGACAAGGATGCCTTCTATAAGACGACCCAGAGCTTGACCAAGCAAGGGGGAGGGCCGCCCTACGGCTTCGGCTGGGAGAACCGACTGATGGGTGGCTGGCTCCATTGGGTGGTCATGAACGGCAGTAACCTGCTCAGCGAAGACCACTGGCCGGGGGGAGACTGGCTGTGGAATACCTTCTACAAAGACGATCCGACGGCCAAGGGACACAAGGGCGGCTGGCACTGGGGGGAGCCGACCGCGAACGCGGCGGCCAACGTCGAGGCGCTCGATTTTCTGGTCCAAATGGCCAAGGAGAATCTCACGCCGGCCGTCCAGGTCGGTGGCGGGAGCTTGCTCGAGGGATTTTTCACCAGCAACAAGCTCGCAATGACGCCGGGGGGTGGCTTCTGGGCTGGTGGTCTTCACCAGGCCGGCATGAAGCCGGATGCCTTTGACATTCAGGTCTTCCCCAAGTGGAAGACCCAGCGGAACGTCTTCGGGACCGCCGGGCTGGCGCTGATGCAGAAGGCGAAGGACAAGGATCTTGCCTGGGAATACATGAAGTACCGCATTCGCAAGGACGTCATCGGCGTCATCCTGGCGGACAACAGCAGCACGCCACCACGTCGTTCGATGATGACGGCCGAGCGCTACGCCCCGACCGGGCCGAAGAATTGGCAAGAATACTACGCCGCGATCGAGAAGTTCCCCTCGCTCCCCTTGCCCACGCCGCCCTGGTATCAAGAGCTGAATACGATCGTGACCAAGTACACCAGTCTCATCATGACCTTCTCCCAATCGCCCAAGGATGGCCTGGAGAACATGCAGAAGGACCTGGACGCGGCGTACAAGACCTTTCAATCCGGCGGGTAATTGGGTGCACGAGGTAAAGCGCGTGGCCGCAAGTCGCAGGCCGAACGTCGGGACGTTCGCGATCGGCGCCTGGCTCACCGGCGATACTCTGGCTGCGCTGGCACGTCGGAAGATGGTGCTTGGCTACCTGTTTGTGTTGCCCACCCTGCTTGGCATCGTCGTCTTTACCGTCGTCCCGGTGATTGGCTCCTTTGGGCTGAGCTTCTTCCGCTGGAGCGTCATCGAGCCTGCCCAATTCACCGGGCTTGCCAACTACCAGCAGTTCATCCACGATCAGCGAACGCTCCACAGCTTCGTGACCACCGCCGAGTTTGTCGTCATTGCGGTGACCCTACAGATCGTGCTGTCGCTCCTGCTCGCCATCAGCACTCAGCAGGTGAAGGCGCTTGGGCTTCGTTACTTTTTCCGCTCCGCCTTCTTCCTGCCGCTCCTGACGTCGGCCGCGTCGATCTCAATCGTTCTTGCCTACATGTACGACCAGGATTTCGGCGTCATCAATTACTACCTTGGCTTCCTGGGGATCCCGCGCGTTCCCTGGTTGAACGCCCCCCAGTGGGCGCTCGTCGCGATCATTCTGACCTACGTTTGGGAGCAGATCGGCTTCACCTTCATTGTTTTCACCGGGGGCCTGGGGAGCATCTCCCGGGACGTCCTCGATGCGGCCGATGTAGACGGGGCCGCCGGTTGGAAGCGGCTCTGGTTGATCACGCTTCCGATGCTCAGCCCCACGATGCTCTTCGCCGCCGTGGTCGGCGTGATCGGAGCCTTGCAGCTCTTTGCCGAGCCCTACGTGATGACCCAGGGGGGACCAGGCGATGCCACCCGAACGGTCGTGATGATCATCTACGAGGCCGCCTTTCAGAACCTGCAAATCGGCTATGCGTCGGCGGTTGCCGTCTTCCTGTTCCTCGTCATCCTGCTGGTGACGGCGGCTCAATTCGCCCTCAGTAAGCTCTGGGTCTTCTATCAGTAGGAGAGGCATGAGCATGACCTTGCTGACCAGCACGCCCGCGCGATCGAGACCGCTGAACCCCCACCTGTTCATCTGGCAGCGGCTGGGCGCCGGGACGTCTCTGCTCTTCCTGTTCATCACCGCGGTTCTCACTCTTGCCCCCATTGCCTATGCGCTCACGACCTCCCTGCGCACGCCGGCCGAGTCCTTCACCCTTCCTCCACAATGGATTCCGGTCTCCCCGGACTGGAGCAATTACCAGGCGGTCTTCACCACCGTACCCTTCGGCGCATACCTGCTCAACAGTGGAATCGTGACCGTGTCGATCGTCATCGGTCAGTTGATCACGTCATCTCTGGCTGGCTACGCCTTCGCGCGCTTTGACTTCCCGGGGAAAGACGCTCTCTTTTGGCTGATTCTGGCCACGATGATGATCCCGCTGCAGGCGACGATCATCCCGGTCTTCGTCGAGATCAGTCGAGCCGGGCTAGCCGACACCCGCGCCTCGTTGGTGATCACGGCGGTGGGGACCGCGTTCGGGACCTTTCTCTTGCGCCAGTACTTCAAGACGATTCCGAACGAATACGAGGAGGCAGCGCTGGTCGATGGGGCCGGCCACCTCACGATCTTCTGGTCGGTCTATCTGCCGCTCGTTCAGCCCGGGCTGGCCGTACTCGCCGTCCTGACCTTCAACTCCCATTGGAATGAGTTCCTGCGTCCGCTCGTCTTTCTGAAGAGCGTCGACAAGTTCACCCTGCCCCTGGGACTCGTCAGTCTCCAGGGTTATCTGGGTACCGGCAGCATTTCGGTCGTGCTCGCGGGCGTCATCCTGTCGTTGATTCCGGTGCTCGCGGTCTACCTTCTGGGCCAACGCTACCTGATCGAGGGAATCATGCTCGGTGGCCTGAAAACGTGAACGGCAGCGGACGTGCTGAAGTCAATCACACTACGGTGGCCCGTTTGGCGCAACACAATAGAGGATGGTGTCGTCTTTGTTCACACTCTTGTTCTTTGACGATTGGTATCTTCACCACCGCGAGAATCTGATCCGTCGGATTGGGACGCCAACGCTCGTCCCCGAGGGAACGCTGGAAGATCCCTATGTGGATCCCGCCTGGGGCTATCCCTCGGTGTTTCAGGATCCCGAAACTGGTCGCTGGCGCTGCCTGTACCAGGGACAGGCGGAAACGGGCGAGTTTGTGCCGGTAGTCGCCGAAAGTAGCGATGGCATTCATTGGGAGTTGCCCGACTTATCTGATCGCCTCGCGATTCCCGATCGCCGCTGCCCTCATCAGGTCATGGGACTGGAAAGGTTCCGGGAATGGAGTGGGCCCTACGTCGATCCGCAGGCGTTGGGAACCGATGAATGGCTCAAGGGGCTAGTCGTCTACCGAGCGGACGGTGAGCTGGGGCTGAACACGACACTGGTCACCTCGCCCGACGGTATTCACTGGCGGCAGGTGGAGGGAGTCCGCTGGCATCCGGTGGGAGCGGATCCGATCGCCTTTGCCTTCTGGAATCCCTATCGCCAGAGCCACGTGATCACCGCGCGTCCGATGCTCAATGATCGACGGATCGCCGTCTACGAGACGTCCGACTGGCGGACCTTCACCACGCCGGAGCTGGCCCTGCAACCCGATGCTCTCGATACCCCGTGTGCCGAGCTTTATGGCTTGCCGGTCATCCCTTATGAGCACCTGTTTATCGGCTTACTCTGGCTCTATCACACCGACCCGGTCGTGAACGCTGAAAACAAATACCTCATGGGGAAGATCGACTGTCAGCTTGCCTACAGCTACAACGGCTGGCACTTCCAGCGCACGGTACGCGAGCCGTTCCTGGCCAATACCGCGCCCGGCGAGCACGGCTCCGGCTGTCTCTATCCCTATGCAATCGTTCCCGAGGGAAGCGCCCGGTTGCGGATCTATTCGAGCGCCTCAAAAGGGGAGCATGCCCAGATCCGCTATAACCCGGCCAGTCGGCAAGGGGCAATCCTGCTCCATACCCTGCGCCGTGACGGGTTCGTTTTCTTAGAGTCACCGGGGGGAACCGGTGAGATCACCTCGCGTCTGCTCCTCTGGGAAGGGGAGGACCTCCAGCTCAACGTCAGCGTGCCACACGGCGACGTCCGGGTCCAGCTCGCCGATACGGAGGGGAAACCCTTGGATGGCTACCGCTACGAGGATTGTATTCCCTTCAAAGGAGACTCGACGGCCTGGGTACCCGAATGGCGCGATGGTCGGTTGATCGGCGGCCTCCGCAATCGCATCGTCCGCCTGCAGGTCAAGCTCACGAATGGACGGCTTTATGCCATTCGTGGTGCTTTCGCGGTGAAGATGGCCTACGAAGCCCGACTCTTTACCGACCGGGGCCTGCGCACGCCACCGCGGCCAGGATTTTAGCCGTGGCCCGGGCGCTCTTTTTCTTTGACGATTGGGCCCTGGCTCGGCGGGATAATCTGACGCGTCGTCTGGGCCAGCCGTGGTGGCAGCGGGAGGCGACCTACGAAGACCCGACATCTGAGACGCCCTTCAGCTATCCGACGGTGATCTACGACGCCCAGTTGGGCCGCTGGCGCATGTTCTATCTGGGGCGGCAGACGTTGCCCCCGCCCGGCTATCGTCGGACGGAGTGGCTGCTCACCGCGGAGAGCGCTGACGGCTTGACCTGGGAGCGCCCCGACCTGACCGATCGTGTCCCGCTGCCCGAGCGCGTTCGCCCCCACGAAGTGTTCGACTCGCGGCGCTTTGCCACTGGCGGCGCGATCTATCTGGACGAAGCGTCCCGCGAGCGCCGATTCAAGTGGCTTTTCTTGGAGCGACACCAGCCCGACCGGCCTGGCCAGCGGGTCAGCCGTCTGGCCTATTCGGCGGACGGTTACACCTGGCAGGTCGATCCGGAGGTCAGTTGGCACCCGGGGAGCCCGGATCCAGGGATCTTCACCTTTTACAACGCGAACCTCGGCATTTATCGCACAGCCTGCCGGCCGAAATTGGGCGACCGACGCATTGCCTTCGTGGACACGCACGATTGGCGGACCTGGACCGCGCCGGAGGTGATCTTCCATCCCGACGCGCTCGATCCGCCCCTCTCCGAGTTCTACGGCATCGCCATTTTACCCTACGAAGGCATGTACGTCGGCATCCTCTGGATCTTCGAGACTGAGCCCGCCGACCTCCATCAGCAAAAGCTCGAAGGAAAAGTCTACGGCCAGCTTGTCTACAGCTATGACGGGAACCGTTTTCTCCGCTCGCAGCGCGAGCCATTCCTTGGGCTCAATGAGCCTGACGAATACGGCGCGGCATGCATTTACCCGAGTAGTCTCATCCTCGACGCCGACCAGCAGATGCGCATTTACTCCGGTGCGACGAAAGGGGAGCACTTCCAGGCGCGTAGCCTGACCGAGCCGCGCTACGCGGCGATCACCCTCCACACCCTCCGCAAAGATGGGTTCGTCTTCCTGGAGTCCTTGGCCGGTGCCGGTCTACTCACGACCCGGTGGGTCCGCGTGGGGCAGGACCAGCTCCAACTGAACGTGCAGGCGCCAAATGGGGAAGTCCGGGTGCAGCTCACCGATCCCGCGGGCACCCCGATTCCCGGTTATACGTTTGAAGAGTGCCAGCCATTCCGCGGGGATTCCCTCGCCTGGCAGCCCTGTTGGCGGGAGCGCTCCGGTCTCGGCGAATTAGTCGGTAAGCCCATCCGGATCGAGATCCGCCTCTATCACGGTCGGCTCTACGCGATTCGGGGCGAGCTCGAGCTACTGTACGCGCAGGATCTCCGTTGAGGGGACCGAGAGGTGAGGTGACCGAGAATGGAGCAATTGCCCAGGCGTCGGGAATCGCGGAGCGCAGTGGACCCGCATCGCCCGCGCTACCACTTCTTGCCGCCAGCCAACTGGCTGAATGATCCGAATGGTCTGATCGAGTGGAAAGGGCAATACCACCTTTTCTACCAGTACAATCCCCACGGTGCCTTCCATGGCACCATCCATTGGGGACACGCTGTCAGCGCGGATCTGGTCCATTGGGCGGATCTCCCAATTGCCCTGACGCCCACGCCGGGCGGACCCGACCAGGATGGCTGCTACTCCGGCTGTGCCGTGAACCACGCCGGCGTTCCCACCCTGATCTACACCGGGATTCGGCCGGAAGTCCAGTGCCTGGCCACCAGTGCCGACGATCTCCTCACCTGGCAAAAGCACCCCGCCAATCCGGTCATCGCCGCGCCACCTGACGGATACGACGTCCTCGGCTTTCGCGATCCCTCCGTCTGGGCCGAAGCGGACCGCTGGTACGCCGTCATCGGTTCGGGGCTCAAAGGGGTCGGCGGCACCGCCTTTCTGTACACGTCTTCGGACCTGGTTCACTGGACCTACCTGAATCCGCTCTGCATCGGCAATCCTCAGGACACCGGCACGATGTGGGAATGCCCCAACTTCTTCCCGCTGGGAGATAAGCACGTCCTGATCATCTCGCCGATCCCCCTGCGCAAGGCACTGTCCCTGGTCGGCACCTATCGCGACCAGCGTTTCCTCCCCGAGGCGCAGGGGGTGCTCGACGATGGTGGCCACTTCTACGCGCCCCAGACGATGCAGGATTCGCATGGACGACGTTTAATCTGGGGCTGGCTCGGGGAAGGACGCCCCCCCGAAGCGTGTCGCGTGGCCGGGTGGAATGGCGTGATGTCCTTACCGCGGGTCCTGGGCCTCGGTCCCGACGGCACCGTGACCGTTGCGCCGGTGCCGGAGCTAGAGGTCTTGCGCGGATGGCATGTACGGACATCCGCGCAGGCCTTGACGCCCCGTGGGCGCAACCTCTTGGCCGACGTCGCAGGGGATTGCCTCGAATTGGCCCTCGAGATCGAGCCGGAGAATGCCACCACCCTTGAGATAGCGGTTCGCCGCTCACCCGACGGCGAAGAGCAAACCCGGATCGTTTACGATGGTCGGAGCCAACGGCTCGTCATTGATCGCCGTCAGGCAAGCCGGGATCGGACCACCACTCTCGACGTCCGTGGCTGTCCGCTTTCACTCGCCCCGGGCGAGCTCCTGACGCTCAGAATCTTCCTCGATCGCTCCGTCCTGGAGGTTTTTGCGAACGATCGGGTGAGTCTGAGTAGTCGGATCTATCCCACCCGTCCCGATAGCCTTGGCCTGGCGCTCAACGTCCACGGCGGTCACGCCCGCTTACGCAACTTGGACGCCTGGCAGATCGAAACGATTTGGCCAGCGGGATAAGGTTTGGAATCTCCCTCATGCATTCGCAGAGAACAGTGTCGTCAATGCTGTATCCTGATCGGTATGAAACACCTGATCTTTGTGCGGGCGCTGAGCAAGGCGGAACGGGAGGGTCTCGTCGCCGGCTTGCGCCCGCCGCCGGCGAGTGGGCAGTCATGCACCGGGGTCGGGGCGTTGCCCATGGGGACGTCATTCCGATCCCGGGTATCACGCCTGGTAGGCCAATTCCTGGCTATCTCCTTGAGATCACCGCTTACCCGGGTAGCTCCGTCCGGTTCGCGGAGCTCGAGCTTCGCATCCTGATTACGATGCCTGGCCGTTTGGAGTTTTCGGCCCTCGGCCGCTCGGGCTTCTCTGAGCAAGTGGACGTGACTTTCGCCGAGCGCGACAAGAGGCTCTTCTTTCGGTTCCACGACCCGTCAGTCCTCCACTCTCACGTCTGATGGATCCCGCCCCGTTCAAGGGTCGAACGGCAAGGAAACGTCCGCCATACCCGCGTTATCTCTCCCGACCTCGTTGGCTGGCGGCAAGGTGCTCTCGATGACGCGTCCATTGTCGAGTCGAACCAGAAACTCCAGCGGGTTTCGCTCGAAGACACCGGACGGAACAGCAAAGAAGACCTGAGGGAAGTACTTGGTCAGCTCCGCGCTGGCGAGGAGGCCCAGCAGCGCGTCGCGGCGCTGGCCGTCGAAGCCGGCGACCGGCTCGTCGAGGAAAAGAAATCCCGGCCGCACGCCCAGCTCCTCGGGCAGGGCGGCCACGGCGAATCCCAGGCGGAGAGACAGCGAGAACTGGTCCTGAGTGGCGCCGGAAAACACGTCCTTCACCACGAAGTCCTGAGCCTGGTTATCCCAGACTTCGATCCGGTAGGACTCGGAATCGAGCTGGACGTCGTGGTAGCGCCCAGCCGTCAGGAGGGGCAGCCAGAGCCGCATGTTGGTGAGCGTGTTCGGAAGGACCGCGTTGAGGACGTTCTCGCGCACCTTGTCAAGAATCTTCTCCGCGCACTCGCAGACGCCCTTGCGATGACGTAGTCGCGTCACTTCCTCCCGGCAGCAGGCTTCGTCGAGCTCCGCCCGGTCGAGGTACAGCCTGGCTTCCAAGTTGGCCGCGACACCCTCTTCACCCGCGCGCTTTTGCCACAGCTCACTTCGCGCCGCTTCCAACTGCTGCAACAGCTCCCTCGGCTCGTTCGAGATCGACGCGAGGTCCGGAATCAGGAGAACCAGAGACCTCTGGTTGATTTCCGCGGGTGGCACGATTCCCAGCTTCCCAACGAGCTCTCGAACTGCCCATCGCCTCTCATGCTCCTGGCTCTTTGCCTGGGTCTTCTGTTCATCCAGCTTTCCCTGTTGGCCGATCAGTCGATCGCTCTCCTCTCGAGCAGTGTCGAGGTCGAGCCGAGCGCGTTCCGCGCGCAAGCTAGCAAGCTGCGATTCGAGGAACGACTGAGCGGGAGGGACCTCGCTCACGAGGCCGAGGATAGGGCGGAGCTCGGCCCAGCGCTCCGCGCGCTGGGTCTGGTGCGCATTCGCCTCGTCGCGGGCCATTTCGAATCGTCGCTGCAACTCCGGCCGTTCCTTCAGCCGACCACGCGCGTCCGCGAGATGCTGCTCGACTCGCCCCCGCCGCTGGAGCACGGCGCACTGGCCGGCCGCGACGTTTCTCAGAAGCGCATCGACTGACCGCACCCAACTGGCTTCGGTCTGGTTTTTGCCGTCCAGATCACGGCTCGCCCGGTCAGAACCGGTGCGCTCGGCAGCAAGCGCTGTGAATTGGTCAGAAACCTCGTGCTCAAGTGCCTGGCGTCGCTCGGTGATCCGGTCGAGCCGATCGGCCAAGCATTGGGCGTGGATCGCGCGTGCTTCCTTGCGAAGTTCATTGAGAGACCAACCGGCCGGTAGCGCTGCCTCCAACTTCTGCGCCATGGCCTCGGCTTGCTCCGGGGAGTCCGGCACGCTGCTTTGCAGGATACGAACCTTTTCGGCCAATCCCGCCAAGTCCGGCGCAACCTTCCCACGCAGCGTCTCCTGGCGGATGCGCTCGTCGTGAGCGGCCGCACGCTTGGCTTCCACGAGTGCGTGCGAATGGGCAAGATCGCGGGCGGCAGCCGACCTTCGTCGCCAGGACCAGACCAGAAGACCGGCTCCGACGAGGACCAGCAGCAGAGAGAGTGGACCAAGGATGAGCCCGAATACGCCGACGATGGTCACTGCCAGAGAGATTCCGAGTCCCAGTGTCGTCTGCTGGACTCGTCGGGTAGCCTCCCGGTGCTCCGCTTCCGCCGCCTCGGCTGCCCGAGCGAGATCTGCGATCAGGGTGGTGCCGCGCTCCTGAGCATCGGTCTCTCGTTTTGCCTGTCCCCACTCTTGCAGCGCCTCGACGAGGCTCGCCTGTCGGACTCGCTGATACGCGACTCGCGCCCTCTCGTCTAACTCCGGATCGTCGATCTCCAGCCCCCCGGCCGCCACTCGCTGCTGCCGGGCCCGGAGGTCCGCCGCTCTGCCGTCGAGCTCGGCAAGGTGCGAGAGATTTTTTCCAATCGCCTCGAGCGCCCTGGCTTCAGCCGTGAGGGCGGGTATCGTCTCGCGCTCAATGTCGTCCAGCTCGGCGAGCGTGCGCTCGTACTCCTCGGCCTGCCTCCGAGGCCAGATCGCCGCCTGGTCAGAGTCGAGGACCTTCTGGAGAAGGTCGATCGCTCGATCCAGCTTCTCGATCCGCGCGATCGCGTGCTGGACCTCGGTCAGACGTTGGGAGAGGCCGTCGAGCTCCCGACCAATGTTCGCGGCGCGACTGGCGTACTCATCGGCCTCGGCCAGATTGAGCGCTATCTGGACCAGGGTGATCTGCCGTTCAGTATCGGCGAGCTCTTTGGTGAGCGCGTCGATGCGTCGAGCCGCCTCGGCAAGCCGCAGCTTCTGTTCAGCCCTCTCCAGATCCTGGTCATCACGCGGCCCCCATTTAAAGTGGCTCCTCACCTCAGTTAGCCGATCAAGGTCCAGCAGCTTGAGCAGGACCTCCTGCCGCTTCTGGCGTGTAAGGTTCTCTAGCTTGCCCAGCTTCTTCTGCTCGACCAGGCAGGAGGCCAGGAGCGCATCCGAATCCAGACCGTTGAGATGTTTGAGCACCTCACGATTGACCGACTTTGTCTGACGAACCGCTTCCGACGTGCCGTCCGCCCAGCGGACCTCGCATACTGCCTGGGTCGGGCGCCCCCGACGCAACGTCCGAGCCACGCGCAGCGACCGATCGTCGATCCGAAGAACGACCTCGACGGTCGCTTGCTCCGCGCCGTAGGCGATCAGGCTATCGGTCACGTCTGGCCCGCGAGTGACCAGGCCGCGACCGTACAGAGCGAAATGGACTGCCTCGAAGAGCGTCGACTTCCCGGCCTCGTTGAGCCCCTCGATCAGCACCCGACCGGACGATGGAAAAATGAGACCGACGTCGCGAAGCTGCTTGAAGTTGTGCGCGACGAGGCGCTTGATCAGGATCATCGGCTGATCTCCTCTCCCTCGTTGGCGAGCGCGTCCAGGATCTGCTTCCGGGTATCGTCGAGGATCGCCCGCTCGTCGGGATCGTCCGTGCTTTCCCTGTACCATTCGACGACAGCACGAACCTCATCCGCCAACGTCCGACGCGGCGTCCAGACGATCTCGGGCGCCCGATCCAGGCGGACCTTGAGGCAGGTCAGGTCCAGCTCGAACGAAAAGAACGCCTGCCGGCCCCGCTCTTCGACGACGACCGGATTGAGACGTCGGTAGACCTCACGCGGCAGAACGCCCTTGATGACAAAGCGAGCCAACGCGTCGGGGTTTGCGCTCTTGCTGATCCGCGTGACGATCGAGTCAGTTGGGTTCTCGGGATCAAGCTCGTCGGCCGGCAGATTCACGAACACCCGCGGCTGTGTCCTCAACCGCTCGTGGCGTACCTTGATACCCTCCGGTCCCGCTTCGATCCAAGCGTAGCCTGGCGCATAGGTATCGAAGAAGGTGAGCCGCTCGGTTGCACCGGGGATCACAACGACCACGTCACCGCAGGTAAACGTGTTAGCACGATGGACGTCGCCGACGACCACGAGATCCACCAGGCCGGAGAGGCGGGCGATCGTCTCACGCCGAATAATCGATTGGGTGACCGCCGGGGGCAAGGTCCCTTCGACGGAGCCGTGGATCACTAGGACGCGGAGGTCTGCCGAGGTTTTGGCGAAGGACACTCCCTCCAGCGGGTCAACTTCCTCGGGCAGATTCAGCCGAGGGGTGAACCCGCCGACGGCGACCTGCCAACTATCGATCAGAAAGGTGCGCGGCCGAACCACGAGGTCGTCGTCGAGGTTGTCGAGAAACGCAAGCGCGCCAAGCTCGGCGTAGACACGGAGAGCGAGAGCCCCTCCTTCTTCCAACGTCGAGCGCGGGGTGTCGTGATTACCACCGATAGCGACGACGACGATGCCCCGCTGCTGAAGCTCGGCCAGGCACCGCGCCAAGTAGACGCGCTCGGCGTTCCGAGGAGTTGGGCTGTCAAAAAGGTCACCGGCAACAATCATCAGGTGAGCCCCACCCCGGATCGCGGCGTCGACGACCTCGCCGAAAGCGCGTCGGAGGTGCTCTCGCCACTGCTCGAGCGTCCGCGATGGCAAACGAGCAACGTATTGCCCAAGATGGTTGTCGCTCGTCGCGACGATCCGAATCGTTTTCGCCAGGGCCACGCCTCGCCCCCTCCACGTATCGCGGCTTGCAGCCGCCTTCGCCATTGACGATAGATTAGCGAGTTCGGCAGAGGGATGCAAGTCGGATAGCCACGTGGTATATTGATTTATGTTCTCGCGTCTCGTTGATTTCGTCTATTCTCCTCACCAAATGCAAACGGAAGGGCACGTGAAGCTGGAGAAGATACTCGACGTGGCGACCCAAGCGCGAGTGCCGGTTCTTCTCTGGGGACCACCCGGGGTAGGCAAATCGGCAGCCATTCAGCGTTGGGCGGTGGATCGCGGGATGCGGTGCTGGACGGTCATCGCGAGTCTCCGCGAACCGTCTGACTTTGCTGGACTGCCGATTGTCGATCCGGTCGACGACGACCAAGTCGGACGGACCATTCGGACGGTGAGCTTCGCACCACCCCGCTTTGCTGTCGAGGCCGCCGAGCACGGGGGAGTTATCTTTCTCGACGAGCTGACGACCGCGCCACCGGCGGTTCAAGCCGCACTGCTCCGGGCGGTGATCGACCGTACCTTGGGACTGCACTCTACGCTCTTCAGCGAGTGGCAATTCCTAAGCTTGGCACGATGGCGGTCGACCGCCGATGGCGGTTATACTTCGATCCTGAGGTCGTCACGACCTGGGGCGTCCGTCGAACGGCGGGGGCCATCTACCACGAGATCTGTCTGTTGCGGGCTGAATAGATCGCCGGCATGTTGGCAAGAGTAATCGCCGAGAAGGGGAGCGCATCGAAAATGGCGAGACCCGCAGCGCAGGGCGCGGGTCTGGGATGA
>JAJPKB010000133.1 GCA_021323915.1 Chloroflexota bacterium
CCCTTGAGGCCTATGGGGCGAGAATATCCGCAGCCGCTTTGTTTTAGCCAGCAGGCGAACATTCACGGTCTGCTCGTTTTCTCACAAGGTTTCCAGACGGTGAAGACCAGCGGAGCCGGCGGAGGATTATTTTTCCACTGGTGTCGATCACATTCTCGCCTAAACGCAAGGGAGGCCGGAGCACTCGGAAGTAACCTTGAAGATAGCCGTCTACCACAATCTTCCTTCGGGCGGCGCGAAGCGGCACACTTTCGAGCAGGTTCGCGAACTGGCGCGGCGCGGACACCAGCTCGTGGAGTTCGCGCCGACTACCGCCGACCTGGATTACTGCTCGTTCGCCCCGTACGTCCGGGAACGGCGAGTTTATGAGTTTGACCCGATCCCTCAGGCCAGGCGGCGAATCCCTCTCGTGACGCCATACCTGCACCTGTGCCAGGGTATCGCGACCTTGCGAGCCCTGGAGCAGCTGAACCGCGCGATCGCCGCGGAGATCGATTCCAGCGGTTTCGAACGGGTTCTGGTCAAAGATTGCCAGATCTCGATGAACCCGTACGTTTTACGATATTTCAAAACGCCGTCGGCGTTTCAGTGCCATCATGGTCTTCGTCATCGGCTGGAAGCGCCCTCCCTGTCAGCTGGCGAAGGGCCGAGTACGCCGCTGACCAGGCTGAAGCGTCTGTATTATCGTCCGGCGAAGAAGCTGTACGAGCGCAAAATCTGGACCGACGAAGCTCGCAACGCCAAGAGCGCCTCGGTGACGTTGACCAACTCGCGGTTTTCCCGCCAATTGATGGCCGAATATTACGGCGTGGACGCGAACGTCGTCTATCCCGGCATCAATACCGACGTCTTTCGTCCGCTGTCGCTGGAGCGCCTGGATTACGTGTTGTGCGTGGGGGCGCTGATCTACGGCAAGGGCTACCGATTCCTCGTGTCAGCCCTGGCGAAGATCGATGCCGAGCGGCGGCCGGTCCTTTTCGTGGCGGCGAACAGCGCCGACCCCGACGAAGAGAGCGTCGTGCGCGCGATGGCGGCGGACCTCGGTGTCAAGCTGCACGTCGAGCGAATCGTCGACGATGATCGCCTGGTCCAGGTCTATAACCAGGCCCGCGCCTTTGTCTACGCTCCCCTGCAAGAGGCGCTCGGGATGGCTCCGCTGGAGGCGTTGGCCTGCGGAACCCCGGTCGTGGCCGTCGCCGAGGGAGGGGTTCGCGAGACCGTGCGTGACGGCCTGACCGGCTGGCTCGTCGAGCGGGACACGTCGTCGTTCGCCAAGAGACTAAGCGCGCTTCTGGGCGACGACAACCGACGGCGAAGCCTAGGTCAGGCGGGTGTCGACGACGTGCGAAAGAACTGGACCTGGTCGCGAGCGGTCGACCAGCTGGAAGTCCAGCTGGGGAGAGCCGGTGCGGGAAAATCCTGAGCCGGCCCCGCGGGCCAGCGTCATCATCCTCACCCGGAACGGCATGCCGCTCGTCGAGCGCTGCTTCCAGGCGGTGCTGGAGCAGGTGACTCCCTGGCCGTTCGAGGTAGTCGTGATCGACTCCGGATCGACCGACGGCACCTGGGAGCTGGCGAAGTCGCTTCCATTCGAGCGAATCCGGATTCCTCCGCGCACGTTCAATCACGGCGACACGCGTAACCTGGGCGCAAGCAGGGCGCGGGGCCAATTTCTCGTCTTCGTCGTCCAGGACGCCATCCCGGCCGACAACCGATGGCTGGTAAACCTGGTTTCCGCCTGCGAACGACCCGGCGTGGCCGGAAGCTTCAGCCGACAGCTGGTGCGTCCGGAAAGCGACCCGATCACCCGCTACCTCTGTATGGGTACGACTCCCTGCGACCTGAAGTGCGAGACGAAAGCGCTGCCGAGGGGTCGGCGGCTGTCGGATCTCAGCCCGGTGGATCGGTTTCGCCTGGCGGCCTTCCAGAATGTAAGCTCTTGCGTGCGGCAGACCGCCTGGAGAGAACATCCGTTTGCCAGGGTACCCTACGGGGAGGATATCGAGTGGGGCAAGCGGATGATCGAAGTCGGCTACTCGATCGTCTACGAGCCCTCCTCGGTCGTTTACCACTCGCACGATCGGTCCGCGCTGTACGCTCTTAAACGGGCCTACGCCGACCACTACCAGGTGACCGAGCTATTCGACTATGTACTGGTCCCGACATCGTGGCGCCTGCTTCGGGGAGCAATCTCCGGCACGCTGGACTCCTGGCGCTACGTCGTACGAAGCGAGTACTCGCTCGGGGCGAAGCTGCGGTTCGTTCTCCTCGCGCCCGCGTATGTCGTGTCTCGCGCCCTCGGATTCTACCTGGGAGCCTACGTTTGTCGCAGGTCTCCTCGGCCGAGGTGGGTTATACGGCTGGACCGGGCGCTTCGGAACGGCGTGTGATCGTGGCGCTTATCTCGAAGATGCGCATTCTGTTTCTCTCAAACTACTACCCTCCTTTCAGTCGAGGGGGCTACGAGCAGTGGTGCCAGGAGGTGGCGACCGAGCTCGTCCGTCGTGGACACCTGGTGAGCGTGGTCACCTCGCCTGCGCCGGATCGAGTCTCGGCCGCCCGGGATGGCGAGGCCGGCGCCCAGCGCTGGCTCAACCTGGAAGTCGAGGGCGGCCTGCTGCGAACCTCGGCCCGCTTGATCCACGGTCGCGAACGATCGGAGCGGGAGAACCTGTGCCGCCTGCGCCGGCTGGTGACCGACTTCGCGCCGGACGTGGCCATGATCTGGGGCATGTGGAACGTCCCACGCTCGGTTCCCGCCTTGGTCGAGCGCCTGTTACCGGGGCGAGTGGCCTACTACCTCTGTGATTACTGGCCGTCTTTGCCCAACGCCTACGTCCAGCAGTGGCAGAACGGCGCCGCGCGGGCCCTGGCGAGTCTGCCGAAGAGGCTGCTGGGCAAGCTCTTCTTGCCGGGCTTGCTTCGAGAGCCAGCCATTCCGCTCCGGCTCGAGCACCCGCTCTGCGTCAGCGGGGCGGTGCGTGAGATCCTGGTTCGGAGCGGCGTGTCCGCCGCCCACGCGCGGGTAATCCAGGGAGGGATCCAGGTTGACGACTTTAAGCCGCGCGCCCTTGAAGCGTGGGAGCGGCAGGACGGTGCCCTCAAGCTCCTTTACGCGGGCCGGTTGACGCCGGAGAAAGGCGTACATACCGCCATCCGCGCGCTGGCCCTGGTTTCACCCCGAGCAGATCGGCCGGTGACCCTGGATCTGGTCGGACACGGCGACCGACGCTACGTCGACGGGTTGAAGAGGCTGGTGGATCGGGGCGAGCTGGAGGGGCGCGTCACCTTCCGACCGGGGGTCGCGCGGGCGGAAATGCCCGGTCTGCTCGCCCGGTACGATGCCCTGGTCTTTCCCTCCGAGTGGGAGGAGCCGTTCGCGCGGACGGTGATCGAGGCGATGGCGGTCGGTCTGGTCGTGGTCGGGACGACCACCGGCGGCACCGTCGACGTGCTCGTCGAAGGCGAAACCGGTCTCACCTTTGCGGCCGGCGATCGCGGTGCTCTCGCCGCTCAGATCCAGCGGCTGCGCGACGATCGGGCGCTGGGAAAGCGTCTCGCCCGATCGGCCCGAAAGCGCGTCGAGGAGTCGTACACCTTCGGACGCATGGTCGACGAGCTCGAGGCTTACCTGCACGCCCTGGGCGCTGGGAATGCCCTCATCCCCTACCCCTTCCCCCAGTGCGCGGGGGAAGGGTCTCAATAGGTAGAGCTTCCTTAAAGACCCCTCTCCCGCGGATGGGAGAAGGTTCCCCCTGGAGAAGGGGGGCAGAGGGTAGACGAGGGTAGGGGGTGAGGGAAGCCTGACAAGGAATGCGAATTCTCTTTCTTTCCGCCTGGTACCCGTATCCGCCGACCAATGGCTCGAAGCTGCGGATCTACAATCTGTTGCGTGGCCTGTCGCGGAGCCACGAGGTGACCCTGGTGACGTTCGCCGACCGCGTCCCACCGTCACCCCCGCCGGAGCTCGCGGCGCTCTGCCGGGCGGTTCACGTCGTCGCGGAGCGCCCGTACAATCCAACCAGCCATCGGTCCCTCTTGGGCTTTTTCAGTCTGACGCCCCGCTCCCTGGTGGATACGTTCGTTCCCGAGATGGAGCAGGTCATCCGTCGCGAGGTCGAGCGCGGTCAATACGATCTGGTCATCGCCTCGCAGTGGTCAACCGCCGTGTATCTGGCGAACCTTCAGGGCACGCCGGCGATCTTCGAGGAGCTCGAGCTGGGTATCCTGGAAGCCAGGAAAGCCACTGCTTCGAGCACCCTGCGGCGGTGGCGCCACCAGCTCACCTTGCTGAAGCTCCAATACTACCTCCGAAGGGTGCTGCCTCGGTTCGTGGCCTGTACGGTGGTATCGAACGAGGAAGCTGCCCTGCTGCGTCGGATGGTGCCGGACTACCGGCGGGTCGCGGTGGTCCCGAACGCGGTCAGCCTGAGCGACTATCGCTCCGTCGACGTCACGCCCTGCCCGAATACCCTGATCTTCGCCGGCTCGTTCCGCTACTTCGCCAACCACGACGCGATGGATTGGTTTCTGCGAGACGTCTATCCACTGATCCGCGCCCGGGTGCCGGAAGCTCGCCTGATCATCACCGGCGACCACGCGAATCTCCCGCTGCCGCCCTCGGAAAACGTGACGTTGACCGGCTTCGTCGACGACGTGCGGCCGCTGGTCGCGTCGGCGTGGGCGAGCCTCGCGCCCCTGCGGCTTGGCGGCGGAACTCGTTTGAAGATTCTCGAAGCCATGGCTTTGCGGTCGCCGGTGATCGCGACCTCGAAGGGCGCGGAAGGGTTGGCGGCGCGCCACGGGGAGCACCTGCTGGTCGCTGACTCCCCCGAGGCCTATGCGAACGCGGTCGTCCGGGTTCTTGCCGAGCCGGATCTGCGCAATCGCCTCGCCGAGGGTGGGTATCGGCTGGTGCGAGAAAACTACGACTGGGACGTTGTCCTGCCGAATTTTCTGGAATTGACGGAGGGTGTCGTATCGCCGGCCCCTCCGTGAGGCCAGCCTCCACTTGCTGAAAGCTCCCTTGCCAGGACTATCTTCCTAGGAAGGCTTCGTTATTGCTCTCCTCCGCCACGTCGAGCAATCTTGACCTGAGGCGACGTGAAGCCACGACGGCTCGCGTCGCCGGTCGAGATCTCGATCTGGTCGCGAGAGGGGAGCGGTGTTCTGGAACAAAGGGGCGCTCTTGGCCGCCGTGTTGCTCACCGTCGGCGTCACGGCGGGCTCATTGACGATTCCAGTCGCCGGGGCAACCGGGCCGTCCGATCACCACGTCTACCTTCCGTACGTCAACACCGGAGATTCGTCCAACGTGAACCATCGCCCTCGCCCAACGTCGACGCCCAGTCTCACCCCGATGCCCAGCGGCTCGCCAACGCCGACCGGTACGTCGGCCGGATCGGGATCGCTCGTCTCGGTGCCGATCGTGTTCGTCTCGCGGCAGATTCCGGTGGATGGGAGCAAGTTCTTCGCGCCTCCGAC
>JAJPKB010000373.1 GCA_021323915.1 Chloroflexota bacterium
GCCTTGGCCGTCGTGCCGCCCATATCAAAGGAGATCACGTTGGGGTAGCCCAGGGTCGTACCCAGGTAGGCTGCCGCGACTACCCCCGCGGCCGGGCCAGACTCGACCATGAAGACCGGCTTCTCGCGCGCCGCGGCGAAGGTGTAGACGCCGCCGCTGCTCTGCATCACCAGCAGCTCGGCCACCAGACCGTCGGCGCGCAACCGGCTCTCGATGCTGCCCAGGTAACGTGAGACAACCGGCTGGATCGCGGCGTTGATCACCGTGGTGCTGGCGCGGAAGTATTCTCGAAACTCCGGAGCAACCTCGGAGGACAGGGAGATGAATGCCTCCGGAAACACGTCCCGCAAGATCGCGCCGGCCCGCCGCTCGTGCTCGGGGTTCAGATAGGAGTGCAGGAAGCAGACGGCGATCGAATCGACCCCCTCCTCGCGGAGCCGGTCGGCCACGGCGCCGAGAGCATCCTCGTCAAGCGGCAAGAGGACGTCGCCCCGGGCGTCGAGCCGCTCCGGAACGCCGAAACAGAGGTAGCGCGGAACCAGCGGCCTCGGCTTCTCAAACTGGAGGTCGTAGAGCGAGGGGCGGATCTGGCGCTGGATCTCCAGCAGGTCGCGGAAGCCTTCGGTGGTGACGAAGCCCGTCGGCGCGGTCTTCCCTTCGATGATCGAATTGGTTGCAACGGTGGTGGCGTGGACCAGGTAGCTGATCTCCGAGGGCGCGATCTGAGCCTGGCCCAGCATGCGCCGGGTAGCCTCGAGGAAGCCCTGGGATGGGTCGCGGGGCGTCGTGGAGACCTTACCGATGCGAATTTGTCCGGTCGTCTCGTCGACGAGGGTTGCATCGGTGAAAGTACCACCGATGTCGATGCCGAGACGGAAACGCGGGCTTGGGGGTCGCCGGTTCATTCGCTGTCCTTCGGCGAAGCAGCCGTTTCGAATCGCGTTCGTAGGCGATCGGCTGGGTCCGTCGTCGGCGAGCCATTGCCCTTGCCCTGGTCCGATGGAAGCGCGGATTGGGCGAGCGAAGCGGGCGAAGTGATCGGGGCGCGCATCGGAACGGCGCGTAAGCTGGCCGTTTCTCGCTCGTCGATGGTCCAGGTGACGGGATCGATTGCCACGCGGTAGACGTCGCGGGCGCGGTCGAGACCGATCTTTCCCTCGCGGGCGTCACCGAGGACACGCTGGGGGTCGCGGGCCTCCGGCGGACCATAGCCACCACCCCCACAGGTGCGGTAGCTGACGACGTCGCCGGGCTGAAGCTCCAACGTCGTCTTCGAGCCGAGGCGACGGGACGCCCCGTCCGGGTCCAGCACGTACTCGGCCGGCCGACCCGGCTCTCCGCCGAACAGCCCCCAGGGCCCCTCGCGGTCACGATCGGCGAGGATGGTGAAGGTCACGGCGTGGTCCGGAAACCAATAATCGCGGCGCAGGCCCAGCCCGCCTCGGTAGGTCCCGGCCCCTTCCGAGTCCGGGACGAGCTCGTAGCGGAGGATCTGGACGGGGTAATTCACCTCGGTGTCTTCGATCGGTGCGTTCTCGGTGTTCTGGCCGTGAACCTGGACCGCGTCCGGCCCATCCTTCGCCGCCCGCGCGCCGTAGCCGCCGCCAAGCGTCTCGAGGAAGCAGTAGTATTCGCCCCGGCGCGGGTCGATCCCGCCGAACCCGGCGTGGCACTGCATCGCCTTGGTGCCGGCAATGATCTGTCCGGGAAGGGCCGGCGCCAGGGCCTTGAAGATCACGTCGGTCAGTCGCGCGTGGGTCTCCCAGCCGCCCACAACCGGCGCGGGCGGCGTGCAGTTCACGACCGTTCCCTCGGGCGCGGTGATCCGGACCAGCTCATAAAACCCTTGATTGACCGGCACGTCCTGATCGATCAGGCACTTGAGGGCGTAGGCGCAGGCGGAGAAGGTCTGGGCGAAGGTCGAGTTCACCGGCGCCCGGCGCTGAGGGTCCGAGCCGGTCAGGTCGAAGGTCACGCCGTCGTCGATCGTCACCGCCGCGCAAAGGCGGACCCGCCGATCGCTGAAGCCGTCGTTGTCGACGAACCCCTCGGCGGCGAAGGTCCCGCGCGGCAGGTTCGCGAGCTCGAGTCCGGTCCGGCGCCGGGTGTAGTCGAGAAGCGAGTCGACGTAGCTGGCGACCAAGTGGAGACCGAGGCGCGCGAGCAGCTCCTGGATCCGACGCTGGCCGGTCACGTTCGCCGCTACCTGGGCCCGCAGATCGCCGGCCGTCTCGCGCTTACTCCGGATCTGGGCGAGGATCAGGCGAAAGACGTCGTCCACGATCGCGCCATCCGCGACGATTTTCACGGCGGGGATGATCACGCCCTCCTGGAAGACCTCGCGGAACGCTCCGATGCTGGCCGGGGCGCCTCCTCCGACGTCGACGTGGTGGGCGAGACTGGCCAGGTAGCCGAAAAGCTCACTCTCGAAAAACACCGGGGCGATGACGGTGATGTCGTTCAGGTGGACGCCGCCGGCGTAAGGGTCGTTCGTGATGAGCATATCCCCCGGACCGAGACGCTCCGGACCGTAAGCGCGAATGGCGCGCGGGACGAGCTGGACCATCGAGCCGAGGTGGACCGGCTGGGTGAAGGCCTGGGCCACCGGCCGCAGCTGGCTGTCGAAGAAGGCGCAGGAGAAGTCGGCCCGGGTCTTGATGTTGGTCGAGTAAGCGCTGCGCCGCAGCGTCACGGCCATCTCCTCGGTGGCTTCGACCAGGGCGTTGCGAATGACCTCGAACTGGATGGGATCAGCATGAGGCAGCGCGGACATGCGATCTCCTCTATTGACTCGCAATGGGGGTTCTATGAGACCGAATGCAAGCTCTTGCCGCAGTAATGAGCCAGTCGAATCCATAACGGCTCGAACATTGCCAGGTCGTCGGCGGAGGTCCGACCAATATACTCCGGAC
>JAJPKB010000644.1 GCA_021323915.1 Chloroflexota bacterium
CGCGCGCATCGCGGGAGTGGGGCTGGTGCTGGGAGCGGTGGCCGGATGGCTGGGCCTGCTCTCCGGAGGCACGCCTGCCGCGGTTGGCGCCGCGGCCGCGCGATGGTATCCCCTCATGGTTTTTGGTCTGCCCGCGGCCCTGATCGTCGATACCTTCTCGGATCTTGGTCGCGCCCTGGCGACGCGGCGAGGGGCCGGATCGCCGACCCTCACGATCGCGGGCACTCTGATCGCCATCGGCGTCGGCGGGGCGGTCCTTGGCACCGCCTATTTCTTCGTTGCCACCTTTTACGTCCCAACCATCTTCAGCCTCTTCAAGCTCGATCCCATCGCTATCCGCGCTGCCGTTCTCGTTCAGTTCGAATGGCCGATGGCCGGGATCGTCGTCGCGGTGACCGTCGCGGCCGCGCTGGTCGAGACGGTCGCTCTGCTGATTCGCACCAAACAGAGGGGGGCCTGATCCATGCCTCGACCGTCCCGGGTGGGGCTCGTCCACCAGGAGCGTAAGCCCAAGCCCGTCGCGCGCGCCGACAAACCAGAATCCACTCCGTCGGTCCTCGACCTGCCGCGGCTGGACGCGCACGGCTCGCTGCGGACCGACCGTTTGAGCCATTCGAACGTCATCGCACTGCAGCGAACCGTCGGCAACCAGGCGGTCATCCAGCTGCTGCGCGAGCGCCCGGGTGCGGACGGAGCGCGCCCCCGGAACGGTCGGACGCGCTCGCCCCTCGCCACCCTTGACGGCGGCAAGTCCCCGGAAACGCTTCGACGTGATCCCGAAACCGAGATGCAGGAGTGGCAGACCGCTCAGAACGTTTACATGAACATGCCGATCGACGCCGGCCACATCACCGGCAAGGTGGTGAACTGGGGCATCGTTCGGCCGATCATGAGCAAGTTGAAAGGCAAACAGGAATGGCGCGAGCGTGAGAAAGGGGCCTGGGAGAAGGCCCACCTGATTGAGAAGAACCAGTACGGGCGAGGCAAGCTGGGCGCGGTGATGCGCGGCATCGACACGGCTTCGCGCCTTTGCCACCTCGGCGCGACGATCGCCGGCATCATCGCGTTCATCTGCGGGATCGTCGGCTTCTTCCAGCCGGCGGCGCTGCCGGTCGGCGCGATCGCGACGGCGATCGCCCTCGGCTTCCACGGGGTGATGGCGATTCTCCAGTCGATCCTGATCGGCCACAACTTGATCCGCATCAAGGGCATGCCGCCCGAGGAGCGGGCGAAAGTCATGCCCGCGATCTACCGCGACCTGACGAAGCTGGTGTACGCGCTGGTGGGCGTCGGACTCGGCGGACTCGGGGTCGGCATGTCGGTCGCTCACGGCGGCTTGATGGCGGCGAACGCGCTCACCGGCGCCGAGCAATCGGCCAAGATCGGCGAGTTCGTCGGCGAGCAGACCGGCGACGCGCTGAGTGAAGGGGGCCTGTTCTGGGGCATCCTCGGGTCCAACCAGAAGGAAGTCGACCTGGGCATGGAAGGAAAGCTGAACCTGCCAAAGCACGACGGTCACCAGCCCGAGCCGACTCCACCCGAGCCCCGCCGTGGGTCGCTCTCCACGAGCAGCTCGTCCTCGGTCCCCAAGGGAGGGGAATCGAGCAGCGACCAGGATCTCAGCGAGCTGGACGCGCTCAGCAAGTCGATCAAGAGCGACTCCGACGACGGGAGGGAGCACGTCAACAGCGCCAAGGTCACCGTCCAGGACGGGGCGAGCGGCGTCGACGGTCTCAGCCAGGACGCACGCCAGCTCGATCAGGTGAGCTCGAACGAGGACAAGCTCAAACAGGCGCAGGGGACGGTCGACCAGATCTCCAAGGCGAACGAGTCTGACAACGGCGAGAAGCTGAAAGATCAGGAACAGGTCAAGCAAAAAGCCAAAGAGCTGGCCAAGATCGACGAGCAGTCCGAGGATTCGGAGGACGTGTCGAGCTCCGGCTCCAAGACGGACGGCTCCAAGAAGAAGGCTCAGACCAAGCCGGTCGATGGGACGGTCCAGCGCGAGCCGTCGAAGCTCCAGAAGTTCAAGGCGTGGCTCAAGCGCAAGTTCTCGGGGATCAAGAAGCGGGTCGCGCGGGCGATTGCCAAGCTGCAGGCGAAGCTCACTGAGCTCGTCATGCACGTCGTGGGAATCAAGCAGTTCCAGACCGAGCTCGAGGACGCGCTGGTCGAGAAGCGCCAGGAGGCCGCTGCGATGACCGCGGCGGTCAACGAGGCCCAGGAGGCGTCGAGCCAGTACTCCGAGGCGTCGGCGCAGTTCGCCCAGAACGTCGCCAAGGCGCGCGAGACCGCGGGGAAGAAGTAAGAAAGTTTCCGCGGCGGACGCGAAGAAGGGTCGAGTCGCGAGCGATTGACGATGAGCGATACGAACGATTGGCAACCACTCGCGACGGCGATCCGGGAGATTTACAAGCTCTATCTCGACATCCTGACCAAGACGCTCGGATTCCTGTTGCTCGGGATCGGATGGGTGGTCACGTCCGCTTCCGCCCGTAAGGTCATCGGCTCCGACGACGTCGTCAGGTGGGGCGCGGTGCTGGTGATCGCGATCTTTCTGGTTATGCACACGCTTGCAACCATCTGGTACGTGGCGAGGATCCGCGACAAGCTCGATCTACTCAACGATCGGCGCTTCCACCTTGACAAGCGATACGTCAGCGAATTCCTGATCGGAAAGCGGATCTTCGTCTTCAACTGGTCGTTGAGTCTTCTTCTTTTCGTCGTCCTCATCGTTCTCGTTTTGCGGGTCCCCCGCGCCGGCTGAGGCAACCGCGTGACGGGCGAGCGGACAAGCCCCCGTGCTACACGGCGCCAGGGAGCTAGGTTGATCCCGCGGCACAACACGGTCGTTGATCCTCCCTCATCGTCAAATCCAACCTGGTATACTTTTCGAGTCAGGCGCGACTCGCCGCGACTCGACCGCCTGCCAGCAAACGACTTATTCGTTGCGAGCGCTCGTCGGTCCGCTGCGAAGCCGGATCCGGCGATCCACTACCATTCACCGACCTGGAGCGACCGATGACCGACCATTCCGCCAACAATCCCGGCTACGCGCGGTTTCCGAGCATCCATGGCGAGCGGATCGTATTCGTGTGCGAGGACGACCTCTGGACGGTCGACTCCGAGGGCGGACGCGCCTATCGACTGACCGCCGGCGTCGGCGAGGCCCAATGGCCGCGCTTCTCGCCGGACGGCGCGCGACTGGCGTTCGTCGGACGGGAAGAGGGGGCACCGGAGGTCTACGTGATGCCCTCGATCGGTGGTCCGTCGCGCCGGCTCACTTTTCAGGGAAGTCTCTGCCGGGTCGGGACCTGGACCCCGGACGGCGCGGCGATCGTCTACGCCACCAGCGCGGGCCGGCCGTTCGGACGCGAGCAGTGGTTGAACACGGTGTCGCCGGAGGGCGGCCTGCCCCGCGAGCTGGCCTTCGGGCCGGCCAGCGTCGCGACCTACGGTCCGGCCGGCGGCGTCGTGCTCGGGCGCCAGTCGACCCGCGACCCGGCGGCGTGGAAGCGCTACCGGGGCGGCACCGCCGGTACGCTCTGGATCGATCCGACCGGCGAAGGCGTCTTCCGACCGCTGATCAAGCTCGACGGGAACCTGGCGAGCCCGTGCTGGATCGACGATCGCGTCTACTTCCTCTCCGATCACGAGGGCGTCGGAAACGTGTACTCGTGCGCCGTCGACGGCACGGATCTGCGCCGCCACAGCGATCACGAGGACTTTTACGCGCGAAGTCTCAGCTCCGACGGGGCGCGCCTGGTCTATCACGCCGGCGCCGATCTGTACGTCCTGGATCCAGGCGAGCGCGATCCACGCCGAGTTGAGCTGGAGCTGGTCAGCTCGCGCACCCAGCGCAACCGTCGATTCGTCTCGGCCAGCCGCTACCTGCACAGCGCCTCGCTGAGTCCGGAGGGGACCGGCCTCGCGATCACCGCCCGAGGCAAAGCCTTCACCTTCGACAACTGGGAGGGCGGCGTTTCGCAGCACGGCGCGCCCGACGGCGTGCGCTATCGCTTGCTGACCTGGCTCAACGACCGGGCGCGGTTGGTGGCCATGGCCAGCGACGAGGGCGACCGCGAATCGGTCGTGATCCTGACCGCCGACGGCTCAGTTTCCCCACGGCGATTGGCCGACCTCGACGTCGGACGGGCGCTCAGTTTGGACGTCGCGCCGACGGCGGACCTGATCGCCCTTACCAACCACCGAAACCAGCTCTTGCTCCTGGACCTGCGGAGCGAGGAGCCGACGCTCCGCGAGCTCGATCGAAGCCCCTTCGGGCGGATCGCCGGCACCGGCTGGTCGCCGGACAGCCGCTGGCTCGCCTACGGCTTCCCGACGACCGCTCAGACCAGCGCGATCAAGCTGTGCCGAATCGAGAGCGGCGAGACGACCCTGGCCACCCGGCCGGTGCTCTGGGATGAGCAACCGGCTTTCGATCCCGACGGAAAGTACCTCTATTTCGTCGGATTCCGCGACTTCAATCCGGTTCACGATTCGCTGCATTTCGATCTTGGCTTCCCGCGCGGATCCCGGCCGTACGCGATCACCCTTCGCGCCGATCTGCCGTCGCCGTTCGTTCCTCATCCGAAACCGGCCGCCGGCAAGGACGCCGAATCGAAGGCCAGGGCCAACGGCGCCTCGGAGTCGACCGAGCCGGCCGCTGTCGAGATCGACCTCGGCGGGATCCTCGACCGGGCGCTTGCGTTTCCGGTCCCGGAGGGGCGCTACCGTCGGATTCAGGGAGTCTCCGGTAAAGCCCTGTTCTCCAGCTTCCCGATCGAGGGCACCCAGGACGAGAACCCGTTCGACGACCGACCCCGGGCGAAGGGGGCCCTCGAGTCCTACGCGTTCGATACCCTGAAGCAGGAGCGGCTGGTCGACGGGATCTCGGACTTCTGGGTCGGGCGGGATCACAAAACGTTGCTCTACCAGTCGTTCGACCGCCTGCGGGTGATCAAGGCGGGCGAGAAGCCGCCGGAAGGAAAAGAGGGTAACGGCGACCGAAGCGGCCGGCAGTCCGGCTGGGTCGACCTGGGTCGGGTCAAGGTTTCGGTGAATCCCGCCCTCGAGTGGCGCCAGATGTTCCACGAGGCCTGGCGGCTGCAGCGCGAGCAGTTCTGGACCGAAGACCTGTCGGGCGTCGACTGGGACGAGGTGCGTCAGCGCTACCTGCCTCTGCTCGACCGGGTCACCACCCGCTCGGAGTTCTCCGATCTACTCTGGGAGCTCCAGGGCGAGCTCGGCACGTCGCACGCCTACGAAATGGGAGGCGAGTACCGCTCGGGACCGGAGTATCGCCAGGGCTTCCTCGGGGTGGACTGGGTCTACGACGCCGAGGCCCGGCTCTATCGAGTGGGCCGGACCGTCCAGGGCGATTCCTGGGACGAGCACGCGACGTCCCCGCTGAACCGGCCGGGAATCGGCGCGCGGGAGGGCGACGCGATCGTGGCGATCAACGGTCAGCCGATCGGAGCAATCGCGACGCCGAACGAGCGGCTGGTGAACCAGGCCGGGAACGACGTCGTTCTGACCCTCCGGCGCGGCGACGAGCCACCCCGAACGGTGACGGTCAAGGCGCTGTCCGACGAGCGGCCGGCGCGCTACCGCGACTGGGTCGAGGCGAAGCGCCGCGCCGTCCACGACGCGACCGACGGCAAGGTCGGCTACATCCACGTCCCCGACATGGGCTCGAACGGCTTCGCCGAGTTCCATCGCGCGTTCCTGGCCGAATACGACCGCGAAGGTCTGATCGTGGACGTGCGGGTCAACGGGGGCGGCAACGTCTCCGGCCTGTTGCTGGAAAAGCTCGCCCGGCGCCGACTCGGCTACGACTTCCAGCGCTGGGGCGCGCCGGTCCCCTATCCGAACGAATCGCCGCGCGGGGTGATCGTCGCCTTGACCAACGAGCTGGCCGGATCGGACGGCGACATCTTCAGCCACGCGTTCAAGCTACTGAAGCTCGGACCGCTGGTCGGCAAGCGGACCTGGGGCGGGGTGATCGGCATCTGGCCGCGCCACCAGCTCGCCGACGGCACCGTCACCACCCAGCCGGAATTCTCGTTCTTCTTCGACGACGTCGGCTGGGGCGTCGAGAACTACGGGACCGATCCGGACGTCGAGGTCGACAACGCCCCGCAGGACTACGCCCGGGGCGCCGATCCCCAGCTCGACAAGTCGATCGAGATCGCCCTGCGCCTGATCGCCGAGCGCCCGCCCCACCGGCCGACGCCGAGCGAGCGTCCCCGGGTGCCGCGACCGAAGCTGGCCCCGAGGGAGGGTTGAGATCAACCGGTGCGCTACCGGCTGACTACCGGTACTTTGTTGGATTCGGCACGATCGCCCAGGCTCGTCCGGATCCCGACCGGACGAGCCTCTTTCCGGTTTCAACAAAGTAACGCTAACGGAAGAAGCGGGACGAATGGACGCGAACAGGTAAGCTCTGGCTTGAAAGTCAGAGCCTCCTCGCACGTGCGACATCGGGTGTCCAGAGACCAATCGCTTCACCCGCCCGCCCCGAACACCAGGCCCAGGAGGTAGGTCGCGCCGCCGACGATCACGCCGGCCGCGGTCATCTCCAGCCCGGACGCCCACCAGGAGCGGAGGGTGAACAGCGACTTCGCGGCGCCGACCGCGAAGTGGGCGATCAGCGAGATGATCGCGGCCCAGACCACTGCGATCGTGCCGCTGACGAAGAAGAAGGGCAGGACCGGGATCATCGCGCCGAGCCCGGTGCTGATCATGCCGGCCAGCGCGGAGGTCCAGGGATTTCCGCCGGCCTCGACGCCGCCGAACTCCTCGACGGAAAGGGTTCGAAGCATCGCCTCGGGGTCGCGCGCCAGCTTCTCGACGAGCGAATCGGCCTCTTCCTTGCTCAGTCCCTTGAGCTGGTAGAACAGCGAAAGCTCCTCTTTCTCTTCCTCGGGGTGCTCGGCCAGCTCGCGCCGTTCCTGGGATATATTCGCCGCCGCGATCTCGCTCGACGATCTGGCGGCCAGCCAGGCGCCAACCCCCATCGAGAGGGCCGAGGCGACCGCGCCGGCCAGCCCCGCGGTCAGCACGAAGCTCGACGCGCCGGTCGCGCCCGACACGCCGGCCACGATGCCGAACACCGCCGCCAGGCCGTCGTTCGCGCCGTAGATCGCGTCCGATACCCAGCCGCTGCCGGTGCGGTGCCAGGACTCGCGCCGGAGGATCCGCTCGAGCCGTGGGCCGGCCGGCTCCGGGCGCTCCGCCGGCGTGGACGTCGCGATCATGTCATCGACGGCGAGGGCGTGGGTCTTTTCGTCGCGCTGGATAGCGTGGAGCAGCTCGTCGGTCTCGGGGTCGTGGGTGGACGACCCGTAGACGCCCAGCACCTCGTCGCTCTCGGCCGCCTCCCGCGCCCGGAGGAGACGCTCGATCGGGGCGAGTCGGGCCTGGAGCTTGAGCCACGGCGAGATGCGCACGCTGGACTCGTCGGGGATCGGCACCCCGAGCGCCGTCAGGCGGCTTTCGATCAGCTCGCGGTGATTCGCCTCGGCCCGGGCGATCCGTCGCAGAACGTCGGCGCGGCGCGGGTCCGGCTCGCGCTGCGCCAGAATTTCATAAACGTAGCGCGCCTCGATCTCTCCCCGCCACGCCTTCAGCAGCCTTTCGGTTGCCTCGCTCACGGATCTGCCTCGACTTTCGGATTCAGCGAAACGGATCGGCTCGAGCCGTGCTAGACGAAGAGCGGCTCCATGCTCTGGGCCTTCACCACCGCGGCCATCTCTTCGTCGGTGGGTCGACGCTCGAAGCGGCTCGCCGCGTCGAGCACCCGCGGCAGGACGTGGATGTCGCCGACGGTGTTCAGGAAGACGCCGGGCCGGCCCAGGACCCAGTGAACGGCGCGGTCGACGTCGGGCTGATCGCGCAGCGGCTCGTACCAGGTCGCGGCGGTGTGGGGGTTGTCGCCCCAGGGCGCGCGGGTGATCGACTTGATCGTCTGGACCGCCACGTTGCGCCGCTGGCAAAGGGCGAGCAATTCTTCGAAGTCCGCGGCGTACTGGGCGTTTTGGATCAAGACGAAATTGTAGGGCAGCAGCACCGAGTCGAAGTCGAAGCGCCCGAGCGACCGAAGGTGCATCCGGGCGATCCCGAGCCCGTGGCCGGTGACGCCGATGAAGCGCACCAATCCCTCGTCGCGCGCCTCGATCGCCGCCCGGAGCGCGCCGTCCGGGCCCATCGCGACTTCCCACTCCTCCGGCTGGGCCAGGTTGTGCAGCTGGATCAGGTCGACGCGATCGACCCGCAGTCGCTCGAGCGACCGGCGAATCTGGTCGCGGGCGCCCTGGTAAGTGCGCTCGCCGGTCTTGGTCGCCAGGAAGAAGCGGTCGCGCATGCGCGCCATCCAGGGGCCGAGGCGAAGCTCGGAATCGCCGTAACTCGCCGCGGTGTCGATGTGGTTCACGCCGTGAGAAATAATCAGCTCCATCGTCTGGTCCGCCTCGGCCTGGGTCACCCGACCGAGGGCGGCCGCCCCGAACAGGGCGCGGGTGCTCTGGTGACCGGTTCGCCCGAACGGGAAGGTTGGAATCATCGCTCACTCCTTTTCACAGTGATCGGCTCAGCGGCGAAAGTCCTGCTGCAGCGCGTTGGCGACCCGTATCTCCCGACTGAAGCGTTTCCAGTCCGAGTACCGGGTCGAGAAGAAGACGTCGATCAGAATCGTCAGGCTCGCGATTCCGGCCAGAAGGACGCTGACCCGCGCCGGCAGTCGGGCGAGCAGCGCGACCAGGAAGCCGAGAATCGCAACCAGCTTGGTGGCGACCGCGCCGGACGCGTGCATCAGGGCGCGGCTCTGGGCCGGGGCCCGAAGGTACGAGGCGTAGTCGACCTTCAAACCGGGCTCGATCAGCCCTTTTCCGCCGAGAAACGCCTGGCTGAACCGGATGCCAAGCGCCTGTCCCACCGCGTAATGGGCGAGGTCGTGGGTCGTTACGATCAGGATCAGGCTTCCGAGAACGAAGAGCCCGCCGCTCTTCCGATGGGGCGGCCGAAGGCCGACGATGGCGAGGATGAGCCCGACTAGCGCGCCGAGGGCAAGCGCCGCGAGCCCGACGAAGAGGGGGAATCGAAGTCGCACCGATCGCTCGAAGGCTTGCCGATCGATCTCGGCGATCCGGTCGCCGTAGACCTCGGTCCAGGCGAGGTTGCGCTTGACCGCGGCGACGGCGCGCCAGAAGCCGAGCGCCCGCAAGTCGATCGGCTCGCCGTTTCGCAGCGCCTGCTCGCACGCCGCGAGCGTTCGGTCGATCTGTTCGGCGTCCATTGATCGCACTCCTTTCGTCAACCGACCCCGGGGTTCTCCCATGATACTCGCTCAGGTCGACCGAATGCTAGTTTCGGCGGAGTGGTGTTACAATGGGCGGCGAAGCCGGCGGCCGGTCGCCGGGTGGAGGACTCAATGGGGATTCGCGGGCGCATCCTTGTCAGAAAAGACGGCCGTCCGAGCGCGCGAGGCCGCTCGATCCACCACCTCGCGCCTCGGGATAACCTCGCCGCCGCGGCCGACCTCGCGCCGCATGGATCGCCCGGGCCGGCTGTCTCGATCCGTCGAAATGAAAACGGCGGGGTCGCGCTCGACGCGTCCGACCTTTCCAGGCTGCAGGGGGTGATCGGCAATCACGCGGTCCAGCGACTGCTCATCCAGCGGACGGTCGACGTCGCGTCGGCCGCGCCCGCCACGATTCAGCGCGCGCCGGTGACGGTGCTGATCGATGGCAAGCCCTACACGTTTGATGACGGCTCGATCGGTCCGGGCTCGGTCGGACAGCACGGGGAACAGAGCGAGCACGACCGACCGATTCCGATTTTCGACGTCAAGCGGCGCGGCTCGGATCTCATGAAGCTGGTCGGCAACCGTCCCAGGTCCACCGAAGAAGAAGCGCCCAATCCCGAAGCTTTCACCCCGAAAGAGCTCGAGGAGATGGCGGAAGATGAAGAGATGCGCCGTGCCCCGGAGATGTTCGAGCGCGCCGCCGAGCTTCTGGATACGCGCTACGAAGCCGTTCAGCAAACGCTGCGCACGCTGAGCCGAGTCGCGACGTCGCTCGGGCTGCCGGACCCTACGATGACGGACTTGATGGACCGAGAGCGGGCGATCGAGAAGGCGCTGGTGGATCGACCGCACCGGGTCTATCTGAACCGATTCGAGATCGGCGCCCAGATCAGCCGGATCGAGGCCGAGGCCGAGGAGCGAATGGCGCGGATCGAGGAGATCAAGCCGCTGATTCCCAGGTTCCGCGAGGTCGCTAACTCGGTCGGAGGCGGTCTGGATACGATCGAAGGCATCCTCGAAGGGAATCTCAAGATCAAAGGGCGAAAGGGCTACCTCAAGACGACCGAGAATCTCCAGAAGTCCTACGATCGGCTCAACGACCAGGGGCTGGACGCGATCGCCAGGTACCGAAACCCCAGAGCGGTAGGCTTGATCTCGAAGGTGATCGAAGGACTGATCGAGCTTGATGAGGCAGTCCAGCAGCACGGCGAAGAAGTCGAGGATGGGAACGATGCGACCGGCGGCGGCGTCGGCAAGGGAAGCGGTTCGGCCAAGGAGATCGTCATGACCGGTCGCTACGGAAAGCTGACCAAGAGCGTCTACAGTCGGATCGATTCGAAGGTGCTGCCCGAGCACAAGCTGCAGGAGCTGCTGGACAACGTGACCACCGGCGAAGGCGGCCAGGGGGTCAAGGCGCTCGCCGGAAAAGTGAAGGGCGGCTACACCTACGAGCTGAAGTTCCTCGGCAAGCTCGGCGGCAACCGCATTTTCGGCCGCATGGATACCGACGGTAGGGTCCTGTTCACCAAGTACGGCGCGCACCTGTAGCGGCCTGTTGAACGCCCTTCAAGGGATTAGCACCCCTCCGGGGCCCGTATCGGAAAAATCATGGGGACACGCCCTGGGGAATGGCCAGGCTCGGCCGGCCCGCCCAAGGCCGAACGGCGTATCCCGTGTGGTAGAATACCTGCCCGTTCGAGACCAACGAGATTTCGCCGATGGAGGGCAATCGCGGCATGAGCACGTCCAGACCGAAAGTCGTCCGCCTTGGCGCTCCCCTGCCAGACCCCGAACCGGAGCACCGCTTGATCGAAGAAGCCGGCGGTCAGCTCGTCTTCGTCGAGGCGCGCGACGAGGCAACCACCCTCGAAGCGATTCGCGATGCCACGGTGATCATCAACGCCGGACCGGTGCGTTACAGCGCCGACCTGATCGGCAAGCTCGAGGCGTGCCGGGTGATCATTCAAAACTCGGTCGGCTACGACCGGATCGACGTCGCCGCCGCGACCGCCCGGGGGATCATGGTCGCCAACCTGCCGGACTACTGCATCGAGGAAGTCTCCGATCACGCGGTCGCGCTCTTGATGGCGACGGCCCGCCGGCTGCCGCAGATGCAGCAGGTCATCCGCGACGGACTCTGGGGTAAGCCCGGCGCGCGGGCCATGGACCTGATCGGCCGGATCGATCGCCTCGCCGAGCGGACCCTGGGCATCGTCGGTTTCGGCAACATCGGCCGGCTGGTCGCGAAGAAGACACGTGGAATCTTCGCGCGAATCATCGCCGCGGATCCGTTCGTCAAGCCCGAGGTCGCGGCCCTCCACGGCGCCGAGCTCTTACCGCTCGAAGAGGTGTTGAAGAGCGCCGATTACGTGACGCTCCACGTCTTGCTCACCAACGAGACCCGCCACCTGATCAACGCCGAGCGGCTGGCGCTGATGAAGCCGACGGCACGCCTGGTAAACACCTGCCGTGGCCCGATCGTGGACGAGGTCGCGCTGGTCGAGGCGCTGCGGGCGGGACGGCTGGCCGGCGCCGGACTCGACGTCTTCGAGCAGGAGCCGATCGGCGCCGATCACCCGCTGGTGTCGATGGACAACGTGATCGCCACGCCGCACCTGGCGGTCTATTCGGAAACCGCGATGGAGCAGTGGCGGATCCAGCCCTTCGCGGACGCCGTCCGCGTCCTGCGCGGCGAGGCCCCGCGTGGCCTGGTGAACCGCGAGCTGAAGGAGAAGCTGGGGCCGCGGTAACCGGCGCGAACGCGATCGCCGGGCTTGGCGGAAGCGCGCGAACGAGGCATCTCTGCCTTGAAAGGCTCGGAGCAGGGACACGGGGCTCAAGCCCCTGGCGGTCCGGGCCCTTCAGGGCCAGTCTCCCTGCTCCTGGCTTTGAAGCCAGAGCCTCCGGTGCCTCCAGAGCCTCTTACCGCGAGCCAACCTGATAGATCGTGTAGGTCACCGAATTGTTCGGCGCGTAGTCGTAGACCTGGATGCCGAACGTGGTCGCGTCGGGATCCTGGTAGTTGTACACCGCCGAGAGCACTCCGTTCCCGTCGTCCTGGGCGTTGACCGTCGCCTCGAGGGTCGAGCCTTCGTACACCTTGAAGCCCAATCCGCTACTGGGCACGCCGGCGGTGTTGCCGAAGGTGACCGACACCGAAAGCGGCGACTGGCTCCCCGGATAGTTGATCAGATAGTAGTTGAACGACCCGCCGCTGTTGCCGGTCAGCGAGCCGCTCGCGCCCTGGCGCGCGCTGTTGAGAACGATGGCGTGCGACGCGTCGGTGTTTCCGGTCGCCGGCTGGGCCGGCGTGGCGAAGCCGGTCGCGTTGATCCCGTAGGTTATCGTTTGCCCCGGCCAGTAGTTGAAAACCTGAAGCTGGTAGCTGCCCGCCGACGATTGGGTGATCGTCGCGCTGAGCGTCTCGCTGTTCACGTCGCTTGCCGTCACCGACGAGGAGGCGACCAGCGTCGTCGATCCGTTCGTGGGATTATTCCGGTAGACGTTGAACCCGTACGCCTGGCCCTGGCCGTTGTAGGTAGGCGAGGCGTTCATCGTGATCGTCGCGTTGGAGTTTCCCCCCGGGTAGATAAGGGTGAAGTAGTGGTAGGCGCCTCCGGAGTTGCCCAGCAGCGTCCCGCCCAGGGTCGCGTTGGTCGTGTTGATGTTGACGGCCTGACCGGGGGTGTTGTTGTTCTGGGCGACGACGCCGGTCGAGCTCCCTCCGCTCAGGCCGGCGACCGAGAGGTTGTAGTCGATCGACATGCCGGCGGTGTAGTTGTACACCTGGACCAGCACGTCCATCGCGGCGGCGTTGGTCAACGTGTACTGGATCGTGCTGGTCCCCTGGTTCGACGCCGTCCAGGTGCCCTGGTAGCTCAGGCCGCTGGGGCCATACAGGTTGAATCCGAACGCCTGGTTGCTGGTTCCTTCGAAAGTGGAGTTGTAGGTGAGGGTGACGAGCACCGGCGCGCCGCTGCCCTGGTAGCGGAACTGGTAATAATTGTATGCGCCGCCGGTCGAGCCGACGAGGGTGGCGGACACGCTGCTATTGGCCGCGCTCAACGGCGACGCGGTCTGTGGTGTGCTGTTGGCCGCCAGCGCGGACGACGGGGCGAAGAGGGCGAGGCAACTGAGGAGCGCGAGGACGAAGCGAATCGAGGAACGTGATCGAGAAGACATGATCCAGCTACCTCCAGCGCAACTGGCATTTCTGGCGATAGCTTAAGCCCCGGTCGTACGTTCGTCAATTTGAAACGTGTGATGCCCGTGGGAGAATGAGACGCGACCGGAGGGGCGAGGCATGCCTCGCCCCTCCGGTCGCGTCCACGATAAATGCTCGCAGGGCTCGCTTCAGGCGGCGCGGCGGGTAGGCTGACCGGCGGCGCGCAGCCCGATCCAGATCGGCGTGACCGCGCTGGTCCGGTCGACAAAGACGTAGCCGTCGAACTGATCGACCAGGTCGGCGCGGAAGTAATTACCGAAGCGCTCGTACCCGGGGTTGTAGACCACGCCGATCGCGCGTTCGTGACGCCGCTTGAGCACGCTCGCGACCAGTTGATCGCGGGCCTCGCGCAGCGGGAGGAAGAAGCGGGGCAGCCCGATCTGATGGAAGAGGTCCTCGTAGGTGCCGGCCATGGCTTCCGGCACGTCTTTGAGCTCGGGCGGCCCTCCCCAGGCAGTGGCGGCGGTGACGGACCCATGATAGGTTCCGAAGCCGAGCAAGTACACCCGATCGCCGTAGCGCTCGCGGGCGAGCTGGCCGAGGTTGAGATATCCCTGTGCGGCCTCCTCGGTCGCCCGGTAGTCCCCGACGTGGGTGTTGTGGGCCCAGATGATCACCTTCGTCCCCGCGCCCAGGTGGGCGCGCAGGCGGTCGAGGGTGTCGAACATGTAACAGTCGCGCACGTTCCAGGAGTCGGGATCCCCGCGAAGCATCGCCAGGTAGAAGCTCTCGGCGGCTCGGGCGAGCAGCACGTTCTGCTCGGCCGAGAAGAACTCGTAATCCGGGCTCGACCGGGCGAGCGACTCGCGTCGGCGACGCAGGTCGTCGAGGACTTCCAGGATCCGCGGCTCGCACGACTCGAAGCGACCGGAGTGGACCAGGAGCGCGTAGACCTGCATGTTCGCGTTCAGCGGCTCGAAGCAGGCGAACCGCTCCCGCGCCGCCTCGGCGGCGGAAGGGTCCGTTCGCTCGAGATACGAGACCACCGCTTCCATCGAAGCGTACATGCTGTAGAGGTCGAGACCGAAGAAGCCGCAGCGGGGCCGATCGAGGGGAACGCCGTCGTTGAAGCCGCGCAGCCAGCGGACGAACTCCAGCACGTCCTGATTGCCCCACATCCAGGTCGGGAACGACCGGAACTCGTCCAGGGCGGACCGCGGGGTCCCGACGCCGCCCTTGACGAATCGGTCGACCCGGGTGGCGTCGGGCCAGTCACCCTCGATGGCGATAGCCCGAAATCCCTTCTCGGCGATCAACCGTCGGGTGATCCGCTGACGGAGGTCGTAGAACTCGTGGGTTCCGTGGGTGCCCTCGCCGAGCATCACCAGCGGAGTATCGCCGATCGCCTCGAGAATCGCGTCGAGCTCGTCGGGCCGCCCCGCTTCGAGCGGCTCAGCGATCGAACGAACCGCCGCGACGAATGGCTGAACCGGATCTCGGACGTCGGGACGCCGAGAAGAGGAGCCACCGGGCATCGCCTTCCTCCTGGTTCGGAAGGAAGGCGATGGGCACGATGCGGGCCAGGGTCAGCGCAGGGCCGGCACCGGGTCGCGCCCTTTACCCGAATGCTCGGGGCGGTGCTCGCACTCTTCGACCATCGCCAACGGGCCCGGATCGACCGGCAGAATCCCGCTCTCGGCGTCCCGCCGGGCGACGTAGGCGGCGATGTCGCCGAGCCGACACGAGTAACCCCACTCGTTGTCGTACCAGGCCACCACCTTGACGATCCGTCCGTCGATGACCAGGGTGCAGAGCCCGTCGATGATCGCCGAGTGTGGATCTCCCTTGAAATCCATCGAGACGAGCGGCCGATCGCAGAAATCGAGAATGCCGCTCAGGCGGCCGGCCGCCGCGGCGCGAAACGCCTCGTTCACCCCGTCCACGGTCACTGGCTGCTCGGTCTCGCAGACGAAGTCGATCACCGAGACGGTTGGCGTGGGTACCCGAAACGCCATGCCGTCGAACAGGCCGGCCAGCGACGGGATCACCCGGGGAAGCGTCTTGGCGGCGCCGGTCGTCGTCGGGATGATGTTGAGACCGGTCGCGCGGCTCTCTCGGGCGTCGCGCGCTCCCTTGTCGTGGACCGGCTGGGAGTTCGTGTAGCTGTGCACGGTGGTCAGCAATCCCCACTTCAGACCGAACGCTTCTTTGAGGACCAGCGCCACCGGACTGAGGCAGTTGGTCGTGCAGGATCCGTTGGAAATGACGGTATGCTCGCCGGGAAGGTACTCGTCCTCGTTCACGCCGAGAACCACCGTCAGGTCGTCGCCCCTGGCCGGGGCGGAGATGATGACCTGTCGCGCGCCGTTGCGCAGGTGGGTCTCGGCGGTTTCGCGGGTCACACCGCGGCCGGAGCATTCCAGCACGGTGTGGACGCCGAGATCGCCCCAGGGCAGGTTTCGCCAATCGCGGTCGCGGTACACCCGCACGTATCGACGGTTCACGTGGAGGTGCCCCTTGTGGCTGACTACCTCGCCCGGAAAGCGACCGTAGTTCGAGTCGAATTCGAGCAGGAGAGCATCGGTGTGGCTACCCGCGGGGTCGTTGATCGCGACGATGTCAAGCTCGTCGGGGTGGCGCTCGAGGATGCTGCGGAAAGTGAGACGCCCAATACGGCCGAACCCGTTGATCGCGATGCGACGTCGCATCGGTCTGACACCTCCGTTGTGTTTCATTACGACGGGTATAAGGTCGATGATAGCGCGCCCAGGCGCTCGTAACAAGGGGATCCCCGGCTGGCGCCGGACCTTCGGGCAAGTATTCATGAAATTGTCATCTGGAGCCCTGTGTTATCCTGGGAGGCGAGAAAACGACGGGAGGAATCGTGGCGAGTCGAATCAACCGCGCGATCGAGCTACTCGAGCAAGATCAGCCGATCTACTACATCGGCGGTCACACCGGGCACGTGCTCACCTACGAGCAGGGAAAACAGGATGCCCACACCTGGGCCGATTACATCAACGTCGGGATGGAGCACGGATCGTTCGATCTGGCCGGTCTCGCCGATTATCTGCGCGGGCTGGTCGACGGCGGCCCGACGCGCTCGGGACACCGCACGCCGACGGTCGTGGTCGAGGCGCCGGTGAACGGCACCGACGAGGCTAACATCCGCTTCAACGCCTGGCAGTTCCGCCAGATTCTCGGGCGGGGCGTCCACGGCATCCTGCTCTGCCAGGCCGAATCGGCCGACGCGGTGCGCGCGTTCGTCGAGTCCTGCCGGTATCCCCACCATACCGAGGGAGTCGATCCGTCGCGTCCTTCGCCGATCGAGCGCATGCACGGCGCCGCGCTCCAGCGGACCGGCGGGGCGGGCGCCAGGCGCGGCGAGGACGACCGACCGTTCTTGAGCGTGGGCACCCGCGGGCGGGGCTCGGAGCCGACCGCCGCGCCGATCTGGGGTCTTTCTGGCGAAGAGTACACCGCGCGCTGCGACCCGTGGCCGGTCAACCCGCGGGGAGAGCTGCTCCTGGGCGTCAAGCTGGAAAGTCCGGAGGGCATCGCCCACTGCGACGAGATCCTCGCGGTCCCGGGATTGGGATTCGCCGAGCTGGGACCGGGCGACCTGAGCCTGTCGCTCGGCTACACCCGGATGCCGCGACCCTACCCGCCGGAGATGGCCGAGGCGCGGACCCGGGTCTTCAACGCCTGCCGAAAGTACCACGTCGCCTTCCTCGAAGGCGCGACGCCCGAGACGATCGTGAGCCAGATCGACGAAGGCGTGCGGGTGATCGCCGGCCACCGCGAGGACACCGCGAAGATCGGGCGGGAACACTCCGGGAGAACGATGCCGGTTTGAGGACATCGGAAGCGGGATTGGCGGCCAAACGGGCCGCCAATCCCGCTTCCGATGAATAATTACCCCTTCAACGCCCCGCTGGTGATCCCGGCGACGATGTAGCGCTGGGTGAAGAGGAAAAGCAGAATCAGCGGTGCGGCGGTCATCACGATCGCCGCCGCGATCAGCGTCTCCTGGGCGGTGAACTCGCTGTAGAACTGGAACAGACCGGCCGAGATCGGCTTGATGTCGTTCGACGGGAGAAAGATCACCGGTCCGATGATGTCGTTCCAGACGTGGATCGAGACGATCAGGCCGACCACCGCCAGCGCCGGCTGGAGGAGCGGCATAATGACCTGGAAGACGTATCGGATATAACCGCAGCCGTCGATTGCCGCGGCGTCGTCTAGCTCGGGCGAGATGCCCTGGATGAAGCCGGTCAGGATGAAGATCGGCAGGGCGATCCGGCTGATCCAGAGGAAGATGTAGCCGATCCGGGTGTCGTAGATCCCCAGCGCGTTCAGAACGAAGAACTGGGGAATGATCCCAGCGGGCAGCAGCAGACCGGACAGGAACAGGAGATAGAACCCGTTGCTCGCGCGCACGTGGCGGCGGGCGATCGGGAAGGCAGCCAGGGTCGCGACGATCAGCGTTCCGATCACGACGGTGAACGTGTAGAGCAGGGTATTGCCGAAGTAGCTGCCAAAGGTTCCCTGAACCCAGGCATCCGGAAAGTTCGACCAGAGGATCGGCGACGGCAGCGCCGCGGCGTTGGTGTTGAACTGCTGGTTCGACTCGACGGCCACGAACAGGACGAACACCAGCGGAATGGCGTAGATCAGTAGCAGCAGGGCCAGCACGACGTATCCGCCGACCGTCCCCGGGCGAAGGCGCAGCTCGAGTCGGAGGGCTGACTGGGCGCTGACCCTTTCTTCAACGCTCTCCTGGCGGATCACAGCACGGCCTCCCGTCGGCGTAGATAGTACTGCATCACCAGCACGACCACGAAGACGAGCGCGAACTGGACCATCGCGATCGCCGCCGCGAAGCCGGGCAGGGTGTTGCCGCCGTAAAATGCCTGGTTGAATACGTACATGCCGAGGGTCTGCGAGGTGAACGCCGGTCCGCCGTCGGTGAGGACGAAGATCAGCTCGTAGGTCGTCATCGAGCCGATGATCGCGAGCAGGACGTTGATCGTGATGCTCGGCGCCAGCAAAGGTATCGTCAGGTCGCGGAAGGCGGCCCAGGCCGAGGTTCCGTCGATCACCCCGGCCTCGTACACCTCCGGGGGAATCCCCTGCATGCCGGCCAGGAAGATCATCATGCTAAAACCGAGGTTTGCCCAGATCTGGACGAAGATCACCGCGTACAGCGCCGTCGCGGTGCTGCCGAGCAGATTCGCCTTCACGCCCATCGCCGCGAGGAGCATGGTGACCGGGCCGCTCAGCGGATTAAACATCACGTACCAGACCAGTCCGTTGATCGTGGCCCCGAGGACGACCGGGAGAAACACCACCGACCGGACCGTGACCTGACCGCGCAGGTTCGAGTTGAGCAGCCAGGCGACGAGCACGGCCAGGCCGTTCTGAACGACCGTCACCAGGATCGAGAAGACCGCGGTGATCTGGATCGAGAGCACCAGGAAATGGCGGCTGCCGGTCAGCAGCTCGGTGTAGTTTTGCAGCCCGACCCAGTGAATCGGCGTGTGGGGCAGGCCGGTGTAGTCGGTGAGCGAGAAGACCGACGTGGCCAGCGAGGGGACCAGCTGAAAGACGACGAAGAAGCCGACGGCCGGCAGCAAACACACGTAGGGCCAGATGCCCGCGGCTCGCCCCATAGGTCGCTCCTGAAGTGAAGATGGCGGAGACGAGGCGGGGCCGGCCACGCCGCGCAGCGCGACGTCGCCGGCCCCGGGCCCGGCGTCGTCGCGTTACTGGCCGAAGTACAGCTTCGCCCAGGAATCGTCGAACATGCCGATGTACTTCTGCCACTGGGGCTTCGAGTCGTCGAACTGCTTCTGGACGTACTGCGCGTAGCTATCCGGCGTGTACTTGTCCGAGAGGAGCAGCTCGCTCCAGGTGATGTCCAGCACCATCCCGGGTAGGGTCGATCGGGTCATCGCCACCGCGGTCTTCTTGAGCAGCGGCGCTTCGGCCTCCGGCACCGGACCGGTCAGCTCGATCGTCTGGGTCGGGTAGTACTGGAGCACCTGCATGAACGTCTGGTAGTTGCTCTTCTGGCCGAAGAAGTCGATCCAGTTGCGGATCGTGTCGACGTTCTTGCTATAGTTCAGCCCGGCCCAGGAGATGTCGCCGTAGACCGGCTGGACCTGGTTGGCAGCCGAATCGTCCGCCATCGCCGCGGTGAAGGCTCCCAGCTTCTGAAAGGTCGGCTTGGCGGCTTCGATGTCGCCGCCGGCGAACGAGCCGTCGGGCATCATCGCGTATTTGCCGGACGCGAACAGGCCGGCGGTGGTCGGGTAGGAGATGCCGCTGAAGTTGGGATCGAAGTACGCCTTGGAGAAGTCCTTGGCGCGCTTGTAGGCTTCGACCCACTCCGGAGTGGTGAAGTCGGCCTTGCCCTTGGTGATCAGGTCGGCCCAGAACTGCGGGTTCTTCGGCCGCTGGACGGCCATCTCGCACATGCTGGCGAAGCGATTCAGCGAGTTCTGCTCCTTCGCGCCGACGAGGATCGGCACGACGTTGTTCGACTTGAGGGTGTCGCCCATCTTCTGGAACTCGGCGTAGGTGGTCGGGTGCTGGAGGCTGTACTTCGACAGGATGTCCTCATCGGACCAGACGATGTGTCCGACGTAGGCGAGGGTCATCTGCCAGACCTTGCCCTTCCAGCTCATGAAGCGGTCGACGTTGGTCTGCTCGAAGTTCTTGATCGCGGCGACGTCGGATAGATCGACGAACTGCTTGTCCGGCTGGAAGTTGATGATGTCGGCCGGGGCGAAGCCGTACATCGCGGTGACGTCGACCTTCTGGGCGGCGATCCGCGTCTTCTGCGCGTTGGTCCAGGTTGCCCCCTGCCCGAGCATCTCGAAGGTGACGGTAACGTTCGACGCCTTCTGCTTGAAGTTGCCGTTGATGCCGTTCATCGCGTTCTTGAACGCCTCGGCGCTGGTTCCGGAGTTCCAGGCGATGACGTCGAGGGTCACCGGGCTGGCCGAGGTAGACGCGTTGGCGGCCGGCGCGGCGGTTGGCGCGCTCGCGCTGCTGCTCGCGCTCGTCGGCGCGCTCGGGGCGCTCGTCGCCGCGGGGGCGGACGGGGACTGGCCGCAGGCGGCAACCGCGATGGCCGCTGCTCCCGTCACCAGAGATCCCATAAAGTGCCGGCGGGTTAGAGACATGTCCACGCACTCCTTGCCAGATACATTGGGGACCGTTTGGCCCATCGTAACATGGCGGAAGGGTGTATTCAATCCATCAATTCTTGCGATAGATACACGCGTGAGACGGTCAGCCGCGGATGGAATCTTCAAGCCGGGTTCGGGTAGCGTTTAGGAAGGGAATTTTGTCGAATTCGGCGCGTGCTCGATTGGCCGGTCGCTGGTGATCGTTGGGAAGCGGCCGCTCGCGCCGCGGCCGGTAGGGGCAGACCCCGTGTCTGCCCTGTCTTCTGGCTGAGGTCGCGCAGGTCAAGGGCAGGCACAGGGACATGCCCCTACGGGCAGGCCGCTCCCCTCAGCTTGACGACGAATCGCGCGCTGTGGTTGAATGGGGCCGACATCGCCGCCCCGTGGCTGGAGGCGCGCGACCGACGCGGAGCTAGCCGCGCGTGGCGAGACGTCGCGCGTGGCCGGGCAACTCAGAGGAGGGAATAACCAGTGTCTGCTTCGACGCTCTTGACGCGCCGCACCATTCTGCGAGCTTTCGCGATTGGCGGTCTCGGCGTGGCCAGCGGTGCCTTGCTCGCCGCCTGCGGCGGAAGCACCGCGCCAGCGGCCGCGCCCCAGGCCACGCCCGCCGCGGCGAAATCCGCGCCCACCACCGCCGCCACGGCGCCGACGAGCGCTGCCGCGCCTAGCCCGACTCCAGCCGCGGCCGCCGCGCCGTCCGGTCAGGGGGCGACCCGCCTCGTCTACCTCTCGAACACGGCCGGCAACATGCAGAAGATGTACGCGCCGGTGATCGAGAAGTTCCAATCCGCCAATCCGGGCATCACCGTCGACGCCCAGTTCAACGGCGCCAGCGCCGCCGAGGCCCAGACGAAGCTGCTGCTGGCCATCTCCGGTGGCACCCCACCCGACGTCTACTGGATCCACAGCTACACCAACGCCGGCATCTCGGCGCTGGGCATCCCACAGGATCTCTCGACCTATCTGAAGTCCGACCAGAGTGTCAATCTGGACAACTACTACACCGCCGCGATCAA
>JAJPKB010000143.1 GCA_021323915.1 Chloroflexota bacterium
CGCACCTGCCCCGACTGCGGCACCCAACGGACCGGGATCGGCCAGGACGTCCGCGAACAGCTCGAATACATCCCCGCGTCGCTGATCGTCGTCGAGCACGTCCGCCCCAAATACGCCTGCCGAGCCTGCGAGGCCCACGTCGTGATCGCCGAGCGGCTCCCCGAGCCGATCGAGAAGGGCCTGCCCGGCCCGGGGCTGCTGGCCTACGTCGCGGTGAGCAAGTATGCCGATCACTTGCCGCTCTATCGCCTCGAGGGGATCTTCCGCCGGTTCGACGTCGAGCTGTCGCGGTCGACGATGTGCGACTGGATGGCCGTCGCCGCCGAGCTACTCGAGCCGATCGTCAAGCTCATGCTCAAGCGAATCCTCAGCTCCGAGGTCGTTCGGAACGATGACACGACGGTGCCGGTGCAGGACCACAGCGGCCAGGGGATCAAGACCGGGAGGCTCTGGGATTCCATCGGCGATCATGACAATCCCTATACGGTCTATACCTACACGCCGGACCGCAGTGCCGCAGGACCGCGGGAGATCTTCCAGGGATTCCAGGGCTATCTCCAGGCCGACGCCTATTCGGCCTACGACGGTCTGTACACCTCGGGCGAGATCGTCGAGGTTGGGTGCATGATGCACGCGCGGCGGAAGTTCCACGAGGCGCGGAGTAACGACCCGGCGCGGTCGCATCAGGCCCTGGCGTGGATCCGCTTGCTCTACGACATCGAGAGCGACCTGAAGGAGCGAGAGTCCGACGACTACGAGGCGTTCGTCGCCCTGCGGCACCGGGTGCGCGGCGAGCGATCGCGGCCGATCTTCGAGAAGTTCCATGCCTGGCTGGAAGCCGAGCGGCCCAAGGTCCTGCCCAAGAGCGCCATCGCTGAAGCGATCCAGTATGCGCTGAACCACTGGGAGGCACTGAAGCGACCGTTGGAGGCCGGGTTCCTGGAGCTGGACAACGGCGCGTGTGAACGGGCCTTCAAACCGGTGGCGCTGGGACGAAAGAACTGGTTATTCGCGGGGAGCGACAAGGGGGCCCAGACGGCGGCGATCTTGATGAGTCTGTGCACGACGTGCAAGAGTCTGAAGATCGACCCGCCGGCCTACCTCCGCGATGTGCTCGACCGCATCAGCACGCATCCAGCCAACCGGATCGACGAGTTGCTGCCGGACCACTGGCAGGAGTTGCGGCGGTCCGGCGACGCGGCGCCGGACGGACCGCCGCCGAGCCGCGGGTGAGTCATCATGATCGAGGGGCGCGCGATGCCGCGCGCCGCGGCTCCGGCGGGTCGCGCACCGCGCCGGTCTGGGCCGGCGGGTGGGAGCGGGACGAAGGTGCGCGCCCAGCCGCCGGACCGGAATCAAGCAAGTGCCCCGAACAGGATCGCATATCCTCGCGCGCCTTTGAAGGTGGGGTTCACCGGACGGACACGCTTGGGATGCCATCTATCAGATGCTAGGCTGGTGGTTCGCTGTCCGCGGCCTGGACCCGGAAGCCCAGCGGGTCGATCGGACCCATATCGAGGTCCGACTCGTCCCATGGCTGAGCGGAGATCACTCCCCCGGGTCGGACGAGAAGGCCCTCCGGTGAGACCCCGCTCGTGCCTGAGCCGCTCAGCGATGATATGAGAGAGCTGCTCGATGCCTTGAACCGGTGGGAGGTGGAGTACCTCGTCATCGGGGCACACGCCGTTGGTGTCTATACCGAGCCCCGAGGCACCAGGGATCTCGACATCTGGGTCAATCCGACGCGGCGAAACGCGAAGCGAGCCCTCGGTGCATTGAGGGAATTCGGCGCCCCGCTCTTTGGTGGCACCGAGAAGACGTTGACCAATAAGCGAGATTTCCTGGTCATCGGCGTCTCCCCGAACCGGATCGATGTCTTGAAGAGCATCCCGGGGCTGGAGTTCAAGGCCGCCTGGAGGGAGGAAACGCCGGACTTTGGATGTCGGCGGTACGATGGCCCACTTCCCGAGCCCGGAAGATGTGCTCACCGCGAAGTTGGCGGCTGGGCGCCCTCAAGACCTCCTGGACGCCGCCAAGATCAGGAAGGCCCTGGAAATCGATCGGCGACGATCGGAGGTCGGTGAGTCCAATATCGGTGAAACAACGCCTGATCCTGGCCGGTCGCCGCGACGGCGGGATGGCCGGGGCAAGAGACGCGACAAGGATCGTGGTCCCGGAACCGGGCCGAGTTCGGGTTCATGATCCACCTCGTGCCGACGGCTGCCCGAGACGTCCATCAGCTTGTCCGAACCCGGAAGTCGCATCCCCCCACGCGATCGGCGCGGCTATACTTGGGTGCAGGAATCCGATCCCGGCCGATCCGGGCGCCGCTGTCCAGGGATTCGGCCCGCGCCCCCGGGCCCCAGGGTGGAGCCACGAATGGACTTGCTCGAGGATCTCACCTCCGCCCAGCGCGAGGCCGTCACGCACATCCAAGGACCCCTGCTCGTCCTCGCCGGGGCCGGCTCGGGCAAGACCCGGGTCATCACCCGTCGCGTCGCGCACCTCCTCCGGTCGGGGATACCGGCCGACTCGATCCTGGCCGTCACCTTCACCAACAAGGCGGCCGGCGAGATGCGCGAGCGCATCGACGCGCTCGTGCCCGACTCCCGCGTCTGGGTCGGCACGTTCCATGGCATCTGCGCCCGCCTGCTCCGCAAGTACGCCAGGCTCGTCGGCATCGACCCGGGCTTCTCCATCTACGACCAGGGCGATCGCCGCCGCGCCATCAAGGACCTCATGGACCAGGTCGGCTGGGACCTCCCCGGCTGGACGCCCGAGCGCGTCGAGGCGGCCATCAGCCGCGCCAAGAACGACCTGGTCCACCCCGACACCTGGCGGAAACGCGCCGCCGATCGCAAGGACGCCCTCCTCGCCCAGGTCTACGAGGCCTACGAGGTCAGGCTGCGCGACGCCTCGGCCGTCGACTTCGACGACCTGCTCGTCCACATGGTCACCATCCTCAAGGAGCACAAGGACGTCCGCGCCGACCTCGACCGCCGCTTCCGCTATGTGCTGGTGGACGAGTATCAGGACACGAATCTGGCCCAATATGCCATCATTCGCGCCCTGTCGGTGGACCAACCCAACCTCTGCGTGACCGGCGACCCCGACCAGTCGATCTACGGATGGCGAGGCGCGGACCTCACCAACATCCTGGAGTTCGAGCGCGAATACCCGGACTGCCGGGTCGTGAAGCTCGA
>JAJPKB010000497.1 GCA_021323915.1 Chloroflexota bacterium
AGAGGGGTTCCGCGCTCTTCGGCGGTCAAAGGTTGTCCAGGTTGCCGTCGACGCTCAGCCAGCCCGGTCATGAGAAGACCTGTTTTTCGGCCGGTGTCCATCATCTCACCGCCGCTCGTTTGATTGTACTCAATGAAGCGCCGCGGCAGACGCTCGCGGGAGGGCAGCGAATGATTCCGCTCATCGAACGGCATCACGCCGAGATTGAAGCGTTGTGCCGTCGGTTCGGAGTGCGTCGCCTGGAAGTCTTCGGATCCGCCGCGACCGGAGATTTTCGGGACGCCACGAGCGACCTTGACTTTCTGGTCGAGCTCGCGCAAACGACGAGTCACGGGTATGCCAAGTGGGACCTCGTCGAGTCCAAGCTGTCGACACTCCGCCACGAGATAGCGTCGCTTCTACAGAACGAATGGCCTTCTGCGGTCCGCCGACCGCGGGCAACCCTATCGAGCACGTTGGACTGAGGTGCCCCGGATCAGCTTACTCCCCGACCCACCAGCAGCACCTTCCCTCTGCGGATGGCCAGCACGCGCACCGAGACGCGCCAGGTCACCGGAGACACTCCGTCGTGGGCAAGTAGCAAGTTCGGGGCAAATCCCTCGGTCGCGCTGGCCCGCCCGCGGAAACCACTCAGTAGAGCGCGCGGGCTTTTTCGAGGAGCACGACGATCGCCTCGCGCAGCGCGGCTGGCTCTAGGATCTCGACCGCGGGACCGAGACTCAGAGCGTACTCGAGAGCCTCCTCCTTCACCTCGAAGCATACCGCGACCCGGACCCAACCCTCCAGGTCCGGCTCGACCTGATCGACGCGGGCGAAGCGCCAGCGACGGAGCCGGGGAAGAAGGCTGGCTTGGACCCGGAGCGTCGCCGGGTAGCGGGGAAGGTTACGCACAAAGTCAGCGGACGAGTGCTCCCACGCCGTGGCGACGTCGAAGTCGGCGGGCCGGACGAACGACTCGTCGGCGATCGCGGCCTCCTGGATCCGCGACACGCGATAGGTTCGGACGTCTCCTTCGCTTTTCGCCAGGAGGTACCAGACGTTCCCTTTCGCGACCAATCCCAGCGGCTCGACTCGGCGTTCGACGACCGTGCCGTCTCCTCGCTGGTAGGTCAGATCCAGCGCGTGGTCGGACAAGACGGCTTCTTGCAACGTCGGCAGGAGGGGGATAGCTTCGTCAGCGCGATGCCAACCCGCCGCGTCGAGGTAGATTCGGCTTTGGACGTCCTCGGCGCCGGGTCGGCGGATTGCCGGGAGCGCGGTGAGGAGCTTGAGCAGCGCGGCGTCGCTGGCCTTTTCGAGACCGAGATCGGCCAGGAGCTTGGCGGGACGGGTGAGAAAGAGGGCACGCACCTCGGCGTCGGTCAGTCCGGTCAGATTCGTCCGGTACTCCTCCAGGAGCGACCATCCTCCCCCGGTCCCGCGCTCGGACAACACTGGAACACCCGCGCTCCCCAACGCCTCCATGTCGCGGTAGATCGTCCGCTCGGAGACCTCCAGACGCCGCGCCAGCTCGCCCGCGGTGATCCGCTGACGGGTTTGGAGGAGGAGCAGGATGGACAGGAGTCGGTCCGCGCGCATCTCGCCTCGGTTCTCGGTGAGCCGTTTCGTCCCTTCCCAGTGTAGCAAATCAATATGACAGAGGATGTCAAGAACTCTCGTCTATCCTGAGACGGTAACTAACCCTGAGCGCGAGCTCGGAGAGGACGCCTGACCGAATGTCGAGCAACGTGGAATCGGAAGCCCGCGACGAGCCGATGCGGAGTCGGCCGCGTATCCACCCCGGTTACGGAGTGACCACCGACGAGGCGGGAATGCTCACCTGGTCCTGGGCAGCCCAGCGGCTGGCGGAAGCGCTGCTCTACTGGGCGGCAACGGTCAACCCGAATGGCCGTCCCCACGCCCGACCGGTCTGGGGGGTCTTCGTCGAAGGCGAGATCTTCCTCGAAAATGGGCCGTCCAGGACCCGGCGCAATCTCGACCGGAATCCGGCCGTCGCGGTTCACGTCGACCGCGATGACGACGTGGTGATCGTCGAAGGGGACGCCGAGCCGGCCTTCGCGTTACCCCGTGAACAGGCGGAGCAAATCGCCCGGGCCTTCGGTGCAAAGTACGGCGACAAGGGGTATCGTCCAGACCCGGAGCAGTATCAGCAGACGGATAGCGGATTGTATCGGATCCGTCCGCGGGTCGCGTTTGCCTGGAGCAATTTCGCGCGGGATTCGACGCGCTGGACCTTTTAAGGCAGGACTCCACAATGAAACTGATGAACCTGATGGTGTTCCGCGGGGTGGCGAAGCCTCCCCGACAAGCTGTCACGATCTCTCCGAACCCGCGATTTCGTCGGAGCGAGAGATGATGGGCACGACCTTTCAGCCATCGGCAACGCGCCCGCGGCGACTGCACAACTGGCGTCAGACGCCGGAGACCCGGATCGCCGATGCCAACTCGGCAGGGCTGATCGATCGGCTTGGCGTTGCCGCCTTTTATCCGGTCTCGCCGGAGATTCCCAACCTCTTTCACGCCTACGTCGGAGATCCCGAGGCTCGGACCGACTCGCAGTGGTACAGTCCATCGGGCCACGTCTACACCTGGCGGCCGGCAAGGAGCAGCGCGCCGCAACCACGTTGGCCGTGATCCCCGGCTCGCGGCGCTGGTGCGGCAACGGGCGCGCGAGCTCGATCTGATCGTGGTGGAGATCGACAGGACGCGGCCACTGAGAGGAGGTGGTTGCCCTGGTGGAGGCGCACTTCGCACCGTATGTCCTCGCCGAATGAAGCGTGCTCGCCTGGCGGAACCGCAGATGATATGGATTCCCAACTGAACCGGGGTGGACTGTCACCCCGAGCGAAAAGGATGATCTCTTGCCTTCGCCGCGCCGGACCAGAGATTCCTCGTTAGCGCTCGGAATGGCAGTCACGGCAGATCGATGAGGATCCGTCCGCCACCCGTATGAGCAGGAAGCACGAGCGAGAATAACGGCGTTCAGAATCCCGAGCAACTCGATCCCCAACGGGCTCAGGCCGGGCAGCACTCGACGGCAAAGCGGCCGGATGGTAGTCGGCCGGCGGACTTGACGGCGAGCCCGGCCCGCTCGGCGAGCCCGCGGAACTCGGCCAGGCTCCGGTCTTTGCCGCCGACGAGGACCAGCATGAGGAGATCCGGCGATGGCCCGGGGGGGCCGTCCGGCGACACCCCGCCCAGGATGACGACGCGCCCGGCGGGGCGTGCCGCCTCGGCACAACGGCCCAGGATCGCCAGCGCCTCCGGGTCGGGCCAATCGGCCAGAACGTTTTTCAGGAGGTAGAGATCCGCGCCGGCTGGCAGCGGGTCGAAGAAGCTTTGTCCAATCGTCGTCACCCGCGCGGCCACGCCGGCCGCGCGAAAAATCTCGTCCGATCGCGCCACGGTCCTCGGAAGGTCCATCAGCGTGCCCCGGAGCGCGGGATGAACTCGGAGGATCTCCGCGAGCAGCGCCCCGGTGCCTCCACCGACGTCGACCACGGTTCGCACCGGTTCCCAGTCGCCGGAGAGCAGGACGTTCGCGCTGGGAGTGCCGTGCCCGACCGGCCCCATCAGCGCGTCGAAGCTCGCCGCGATCGCCGGATGCGCGTCCAGGTCCTCCCAGAAGGAATGGCCGAAGACCTCGTGGTAGGCGGGCCGGCCGGTTCGCACCGCGGTCAGCAGAGTGCTCCAGGCGCCGGCCATGCGACCGCCCAGGCCATCGAGATCGAGCCAGGGGCGCAGGGCCGATTCGCGCAGCCCCTGGGCGGCGTCGTTCAGCGCGAACTGTCCCGGCACCGGTTCCTCGAAAACACCTTTACTCACCAGGTGTCGGAGGACTCGCCCGAGGGAATCGGCGTCGCAGTCCGCTGCGGCCGCGAGGTCGTCGATGGCGGTCAGGCCAGCCGCGAGGTGGTCCGCGATCCGTAGCGTCGCCACGACGTGCACGCACCAGGGCGTGCACAGGTCGCTCAGTGCTCCGAGATCCACCTGCCCGCTCCGTTCGAGAAATTCCGGGTGTCGCGCTGCATTGTACGAGAGGCGATTACCGTCATCAAACTCAGGCAAGAAAAGCTCGTTCGGTCACTCGTTCCTTGGGTGCGCGATACGCTCGAGCTCCGCCATGGTGAAGACCGACCGGACGGCGCAGCTGATCGCGGCGAGCTGAATTGGGTTGCTCTCGAAGCGGTATTTGTCCCAGTAGATCGCGCTGACCGCGCCGGATCGAAGCACGAAACGCCCGTGCAGCAGGGCCACGTATCGGACCTCCCGGGCCAGCCGCGCGCGTTCCATTCACTCTCCCGGATCATCCGTCGGGCCATGCGGAGGTCGCGTTCGGCTCGGTCCAGCCACTCATAAGTGAGTTGCGCCCGTGGATCGATAGGCGGCATAGAGCAAACGTCCCTCACGCTCCACCGTCGCTGGAAGGGAGGCGGCCGCTTCGAGCATCCAGGCGTAGTACTCGCTGGTGACGATCACCACGTCGATTGGCACGCCGAGCCCCCAGAGCGCCAGGTTTGCCCGCTGTTCCATCTCGCGGCCAGGCCCGACCCGCTGATGGACGACGATCATCAAATCGTAATCGCTGTCGGCCCGCGTGCCTCCTCGGGCACGGGAGCCAAAGAGATAGATCCACTCCGGCTGGAGCGCCTCGACCAATCGACGAACCGCCTCGCTCAAGACTATGTCTTCTGTCCGATCCTTCCCCGGCGTGCCGCGACGGCGTGCCTCCGCCTGATGGCTTGCCATTTCTCGAGCACCTCTTCGAACACCGCGCAACCCTGCCGCGGCGGTCTCAGCTTCCCGGCGTCGTCTCGGGCGGCGCGTAGCGCTCGACCTGATCGCCGGGGATGCCCGCGCGCTTCAGCCCCTCGACCAGCGCCTGCCAGTCCTCGTCGTACAGCGGAATGCCCAGGCGGGTGCGCTCTTCTTCCTGCCGTCGCTCCAGATCGCCGGGCACCAGCACTTCCTTGAACCCCTCGGCCGGCGGTACCGAGCGCACGTCGCGGACGATCTGGTCCATGCGCTCCCGGAACACCTGCTTCGGCACGAAGCGCTCGACATCGATTGCTTCGAAGAAGAAGCTCTGGCCGCGGGTCTTCGGATCGCCAGTGTGGACGACGCTCAAGGCGACGGTCGAGCCGGCCAGCGCCCCGGTGAGCACGTCGACCATCACGCCCATGCCGTACCCCTTGTGCCCGCCGAATGGGAGCAAAACCCCTTTCAGCGCGGCAGCGGTGTCGGTCGTCGGCTTCCCGTCGGCGTCGATCGCCCAGCCGAGCGG
>JAJPKB010000421.1 GCA_021323915.1 Chloroflexota bacterium
GCGGCCTCGGTGGCCTACCGCCTGAGCGAGGTGATCGCGATTTACCCGATCACACCCTCGACGACGATGGGAGAGCTGGCCGATTCCTGGTCGGCAGCGCGACGAACGAACCTTTGGGGAGCCGTCCCGCTCGTCAGCGAGCTGCAGTCGGAAGGGGGAGCGGCCGGCGCGATTCACGGCGCTCTCCAGGCGGGCGCGCTGGCGACGACGTTCACCGCGTCCCAGGGGCTTCTCCTGATGATCCCCACCATGTACAAGCTGGCCGGCGAGCTCACCCCGGTCGTCTTCCACGTCGCGGCGCGGTCGCTGGCGGCGCAGGGGCTTTCGATCTTCGGGGACCATTCCGACGTCATGGCGGTGCGGGCAACCGGCTTCGCGATGCTCGCCTCGTGCTGGCCTCGGGCCGCGATGTGAACGTGCTGGTGCTCGACACCGAGGTGTACTCGAACACCGGTGGCCAGGCGTCCAAGTCAACGCCGCGCGCGGCCAGCGCGAAGTTCGCCGCCCGGTGTTAGGCAAGAAGTGAAGCGGCTCAGCTCAGGCTCGTGACCAGGCGGGCGAGCGCGTAGGCGGCGCCGGCCGCCAGACCACCCACCAGCGCCGTCTGGAGCGCGCCTTTAAGCGGCGGAACGCCGGTGAAATAGCCCTTGATCGCGCCGAAAACGAGCAGCGCGATCAGCGTGACGGCCACGCTGACCAGCAGCGCGCTGCTGACCGGCAATCCGAGGGTGTACGGGGCGAGCGGGACCAGGCCGCCCGCGACGTACGATAGGCCGATGGTGACCGCGCTTCGAAACGCGCGCTTCGGGTCCGGCTCCTCGAGGCCCAGCTCCTCGCGCATCATGAAGCGGACCCAGCCGTCGACGTTCGACGAGATCGCTTCCACGGCCCGGTCGAGCGGCTCGCCTTTCAATCCGTAGCCGGCGAAGATTTCTTTGACTTCGGCGGCCTCGACGCGCGGCACGTCGTGAACCTCTCGGCATTCCCGCTCGAGCTCGCTTCGGTAGGTGTCGGCTTCGCTCTTCGCGGCCATGTACCCGCCCAGACCCATCGCGATCGAGCCGGCGGCCATCTCGGCGATGCCGGCGACCAGGACGAGTAAGCTTCGATCGACCGCCCCGGAGAGTCCGGCCGCCAGCGCGAAGGGAACGGTGAGTCCGTCCGACATTCCGATGACGACGTCGCGGACGGCGGCGCTACCGGTGAAGTGGGTCTCGATGTGGGTGGTTCGCGGGTACATCGTCGTCAACCTCAGGAGCGGGCCGACGGGCGGTCGGGCGGACCGATCAGCTGCTCGACGCGGGCGACCAGCTCGGCCGGAGTGATCTCCAGCGGCAGGATCTCGACGTCGCCCTCGTGCTCCATCGCCGCGACGTCGGCCGGGATCGTGGCGCCGCTGGTCCAGATGAGGATCGGCTCGCCCGGATGGCGGCTCTGCTCGACGCGCAGGATCGCCCCGCTCCCGTAATCGCGCGGCCCGGTCTGCACCCATGGATCGTAAATCATGAGGTCGGACTGCTGCCAGAGCGGGCAGTCTCTCAGCGCGCGCGACCAGCAGCGGTAGCTCGGCGCACCGGGCCCGGTGCAAACCCGCACCCGGTAGCCGGCCGTCTCCAGCCAGTTGGCGAAATCGTCGGCGTAGTCGCTCTGTCGTTGAACGATCGTGATCGTCTTCATCGTTACCTCCGCGTCACCTCCGTTGGTGGCGCTCTTTTCGGCTCGTCCCTCGGATTATCGGTCAGGGCGCCTGACAGCAGGTAGAAAATCGCCGCCCCCGACCTGAACAATTCCTGTCGGTGCCGCGCGGAGGCGCGCCTTCACCAGCGCTTTCGGATCTCCGTCAGTTGACGGGCGAGACGGAGCAGCCAGCGCTCGCGGCGACGCGTCCACTGCTCGAACTGGAACTCTTCGCGCCGAAGGGTCGCGCGGAAACGCGCTGCCTCCTGCCAGGCGCCTTCGCGCCACAGGTAGAGGCCGAGACCCGCGACCATGACCGCAACGCCGACCTCGATCAACGGCCACGACGCCTGGGCGCTCAGATAGGCGCCGCAAACCGCGGCGAGCGCCAGAAGGTAACGCAGGGCCGGCACGTGGACCGCCCGCTCGGGAAATCGCCCGACCAGGCGCAAGGCGGAGAGCGCGGTCAACACGTAGCAGATGCCCAGGAAGAAGACGGAGATCGCGATCAAGTTGGTCAGGTTGAAGAGAAGCGCCGCGACGACGGTTGAACCTGCCTGGAAGAACAGGCCGAGGTAGGGCGTCTTGAAGCGGGGGTGGACGCTGGCGAACCACTGGGGAAACAGGCCATCCAGCGCCATGGCGTAGCTCAGTCGGGCCAGGCTGAGCGTAAAGACGTCGTAGACGCCGAGGATCGACACCAGGGCGCCGACGCTCATCAGGAGGAAGCCGACATCCGACGGCAGCCCGAGGCCGGCGAGGATCGCGCCGAGCGCGTCGGTGAGGGGCCGAGTCGACGCCGCGGCGACCTGCCAGGGCAGCGCCACCACGACCGCGAAGCTGGTCAGGAGATAGAACGCCGTGGCGATGGTCATTCCCAGAAGTAGCCCGCGCGGCAACGTGCGGCGGGGCCACTCCACCTCGGTCGCCGGCAGCACCGCCAACTCGAAGCCGGCGTAGGCCCAGAAGATGAGCAAGACCGCGGAACCGAACCCGCCCCAGCCGAGCGGCACGAACGGCGCGAGATGCGCCAGGGCGACGGTCGGACGGGCGGCGACGAAGACGATCCCGGCAAGGATCAGGACGCCCAGCGGGACGAGCTTGGCGATCGTCAGCGCATCGTTGGCGCGTCCCCCGGCACGAACGCTGGTGACGTTGACGGCGGTGACCGCGCCGATCAGCAGCACCTTGATCACCAGGCCGCCGGCCGGCGACATGCCCGGCAGAAAGTAGCCCAGGTAGTTGAGGAACGCAATCGGAAAGACCGGCAGGGCGACCCACTCCCCCGCGTAGAGGGCCCAGCCGGCGATGAATCCGACCAGCGACCCCCACGCCTGGCGCGTGTAGGCGTAGGAGCCGCCCACGTTCGGCGAAGCCGCCGCGCACTGGACGAACGCCAGGGCAATGACGGCGGCGAGAACTCCGCTCGCCAGCCAGGCCGCCAGCTGGGCAGGGCCAAGGAAAGCGGCTCCCATCGCCGCGACGACGTAGACGTCGGCGCCGATGACCGCGCCGACGACGAGCAAGGTGAAGTCGAAGGCACCGAGCGCGGGACGCAGGCCCGCCCCGGAACCGCTCGGCGGATGCTCGGTCGTATTCATCGCTACCGCCTCGTTTCCCGGCTGCGTGGATCGGGCAAGCTCGACGTGGCTTCGGCGGGCCGATCGGTCGCCCGGCCAACCGGCTCAGGAGCTTTCGGGCCGGCTCGTCGCGTCGGACTTCTCGGCCGGTGGGCGAACGACCAGCACCGGGCAGTGCGCGTGGGTCACCAGGTACTCGGAGGTGCTGCCCAGAACCAGGCGCTCGACCAGGTTCCGACCGTGGGACCCGGCGACGATCAGGTCGACCCAACGCTCGTCCGCCGTCGCCACCAGCGTCGGACCGGGCGAGCCGTTGACGACCGCGGTATCGACCGACTCGACTCCGCCCTGGCGGGCGAGTCGGGCAATCTCGGCAACGCTCTGGTCCAGGAACGCCTGCTCCTCGTCGATCAGCTCGGCGGTAAACGCACCGGTCTGCTCGCTCAGGAACGCGTAGGTGTTCAGCACCGCGACGACCGAGAGCGTCGCGTGGAAGGCGCGCGCGATCGCAATTCCCTGGCGCGCTGCCTCGAGCGCCGCGGCCGATCCGTCGGTCGCGATCAGCACGTGGTGATAGATTACGTCGGCCATGATCGCTCCTCGCTCTTAAATTGGTCTGTCGGAATGCCGCGGGCGCGCCTCGGCAACTCCCTCCGGGGAATCCGGACGCCTGTCTTGGTTATACCGGCACCTTCCCGGCCACTGACTGAATAAGTGGCACCGTTCCCTGAAGATTTCCTTGACGGCCCACCCGGGTGAATTCAGTTCGCCCACCGGTGGATTCAGGGAGCGTGCAGCACGGCCGGGCTAGAATGCGGATAACACGCCTGACAGGGCGATTCCACGTACCCGGGGGAAGTGAGATGAGCACACCAGATGGACCGATCGCCGTTTTCCTTGACGGGACAGATTTCGCGGAGCAAGCCCTGCCCTCGACGGTGTACGTGGCGCGAGGGATCGGCCAGCCGCTTCAGCTTGTCAGGGTCTTTGGCCTAGAGCAATCGGTCAGCACCCGCCTTGCCGATCACGCGCGGCGCTGCCTGCGTGGCCTGACGATTTGGGCTCGCCGCCAGGGGGTCGCGTGCGATACGACGATCCTGGAGGGAGATCCGGTCGCGGCGCTCGCGACGTTCGTCGAGACCGCGGGGGTGCGCTACCTGTCGATCGCCGCGAATGGTCCCCTGAGCAACGAGGACCGAGTGTCGGACCTGGTGTCGAGCCATCTGGTTCGGCGGCTGTCCATCCCGGTCCTGGTTCAAACTCCGGCCACGTTCGCGGCGCGGACCGATCTGGCCGGCGCATCGGGTCCGATCGTCGTCCCGCTGGACGGATCTCCCCTCGCGGAGCTAGCGGTGCCCGAGGCAATCTACCTCGCGCGGTGGCTGGGACTCGAGATCCACGTCGTCCACGCCGACGCCAGTCAACCGACCGCCCAGCCGCCGGCGCTGGGATTCGAGGCAGCGATCGCCAACGCGCTGACGAAATCGACCGACTACCTCGAGACGGTGGCGAATCGAATCCGCGCCGAGGGAATCGCGACGCGAATCGGGAGCAGGCTCGGGCGACCAGCCGCATTCGTTCGCGACTGCGTCCAGATGCAAGACGCGGCGATGGTCATTATGTCGACGCGCGGTCACTCCGGCCTGGGCTTCCGTGTCCTCGGCCACGTTGCCGACGCGATCGTGCGTGAGATCTCGGTTCCGATTCTCTTGATCGGGCCAACCGCTCTCGAGCATCGGATTGGCGCGGGCGACTGGCAGGGCGGCCAGCAACTCTCCAGCTGGGAGCCGGATCGAGCGGCGGCCTGAGCCGCGCGGGGCGCCGGTCGCGCCGATTCATGGTAGACTCGGGTTGCCATGAACGCCGCACCCGAAGAAAAGGCTCACCCCTTCGCCGACCGTGTCGCCGCCGTGCGGGCCTCGCTGGCCGGCTTGGATCCGATGGCGCTCAATCGGGATTGGGCGGAATCGCGCGACACCGTCACCCTGGTGGTCCTGGCGATCCTCGTGGGCGTCCTGTGCGGCTTCGCGTCGATCGCGTTCACCTGGCTGATCGGCGTCATCCTCACCGTCGCGTTTCCCTTCACCTGGCTGAACGGCTTCCCGCCGGTGGCGCGCGACCTGGTCATCGTGCTGGCGCCGACCGTCGGCGGGGTCATCGTCGGGCTGCTGATCACCCGGTTCGCCAGCGAGGCCAAGGGCCACGGGGTGCCGGCGGTCATGCGTGCGCTGGTCGAGCGCGGGGGGATCATCCACCCCAAGGTCGCCCTGGTCAAGACCTTCGCCTCGGCGATCACGCTCGGCTCGGGCGGCTCGGCGGGCCGGGAGGGTCCGATCGTCCAGATTGGCGCCGCGCTTGGCTCGACGGTGGGTCAGCTTTTTCGGGTGCGCCAGGCCCACCTTCGCACGCTGGTCATCTGCGGAGCGGCCGGCGGCATCGCCGCGATCTTCAACGCGCCGTTCGCCGGCGTCTTCTACGGCACCGAGGTGCTGCTCGAGGAGTTCGAGGCGCGCTCGATCAGCGTGATCGTGCTCAGCGCGGTCACCGCGAGCGTGGTGATCCGGGCGCTCCGGGGAAACAATCCCGCGTTCGCGGTCCCCTTCTACACGCTGGTCAGCCCGCTCGAGCTCGGGCCCTACGTGGTGCTCGGAGTGCTCGCCGGCCTGGTCAGCGTCATCTTCATCCTGTCGCTTTACGGCGCCGAGGACGTCTTCCACGCCTTGACGGTTCCCGACTGGCTGAAGCCCGGCGTCGGCGGGCTGCTGACCGGCCTGCTCGGCCTCGCCTACCCCCTGACCTTGTTGCCGTATCCGCCCATCTTCGGCGCGACCTACGTCCCGATCGGCGCTGCGGTGGCCGGCGAGATCGGCCTCGGCCTGCTGATCGCGCTGCTCGTCGGCAAGCTGATCGGCACCGCCTTTACCCTCGGATCGGGTGGCTCCGGCGGCGTCTTCGGGCCATCGCTGTTCCTGGGATCGATGCTCGGCGGCGCCTTCGGCATCGTCGTCCACGCGCTGCTGCCGGGGATCACCGCCCCCTCGGGCGCCTACGCGCTGGTCGGCATGGCGGCGGTGCTGGGAGCCGCCGGCCACGCCCCGATCACCGGCATCATGCTCGCCTTCGAGATGGTCGACAACTACCAGATGGTGCTGCCGCTGATGGTCGCGACGGTGGTGGCCTTTCTGATCACCCGCCTCCTGGCCCGGGAGTCGATCGATACCCTGGCCCTGGCCCGTCTCGGGATCACCTACCACTTCCGCGAGCCGGAGCGACCGGCGCCGGGTTTGCTGCAGACCACGCGGGTTAGTCAGGTGATGACCCGGGAGGTCGTCACGGTGCCGCCGGCGCTGTCGCTCGACGACCTGGCGCGCCGTTTCAACGAGACCGGCCACCACGGCTTCCCGGTGGTCGACGGTCTCGATCGCCTGCTGGGCATCGTCACCCTGAGCGATCTGGAACACGCTATTCTGGAACGGTCGGCGATGGCCGAACCGGGAACGGACGGGAAAGTGTCCGACGCGCCGCGCCGGGTTTCGGACATCATGTCTACCGACCTCGCGATCGCCTACCCCAACGAAACCCTCGAAGAAGCGCTGCGCACGATGGCGGTCCGTAACGTCGGCCGGCTGCCGGTCGTCGATCCCAGCAACTCCGAGCGCCTCCTCGGGCTGCTTCGGCGGGGGGACGTGGTGACGGCATTTCGGGAACGGGCGCCGGATGCCCGCTCCGCCGTGGCCGCGCTCGACATCGGCGCCTGGGGCGGCACCCGGTTCATCGAGATCGCCCTGGCGAAGGACGCACCGGCCGCCAACGCCGCCATCCGTGAGATTGCCCGGTTGCTACCACCCGAGACGCTGGTCGTCGCGGTTCGCCGGGCGCGGTCGGGCGTGGTGACGCTGCCGCGCGGGGATACGGTGGTCTATCCCGGCGACGTCGTCGTAGTCCTGACCCGCCCGCGCCACGACGCCGAGACCCGTCAGGTCTTCGAGTCGGCCCGCTAGAGCAATCAGGACACGAATTCCGGACGACGGGTCTCGGCGCGGACCTCCAGGACGCCGGGCACCGACGCCGCGACCTCGAAGGCAGCCGCGTTTGCCTGATCGGCCGATTCGTCGCCGGCGAGGTAGACGATTCCGTGCTCCGCCCGAACCAGGATGATGTGGCGTTGGGTCCGTGGATCATCGCCCAGAGCCTGAGCGACGGCCATCTCGAGATCGCCGTCGGCGACGAGCAGGTTGCGAACGGCACGGACGCCCGGGATCTTCTCGACGATCGTCTCGGCAAGCGTGCGGTGGAGATCGATCGCGACCGGCCCTTTGAGGGTGACGATCCCCTGATCGACCTCGAACGATAACCGCGGCAGGTCGATTCGCCGGAGCAGGTCGTTGTCCCAGATTCGCTGCTCGATCTCGCGGGCGAGATCGTCGTCCGAGCGAAACTCCGGCAGCTGATTGAAGCGTGCCAGGTCGATGCTCAGGACGATACCTTCACGCCCGACCTTGGTCACCAGATTCGCGGCGACGAGGCGATCGCGTCCGACGATCGTTCCAGCGTGGACGACGAAATCGGTCAGGCGATGGGTGGTTGCATCTGTAAAAACTAGCTTGACCTCGCCGGCGTCGCGGCCGTCGGCGCAGGTGACCGGCGTTCCCACGTCGATCGCGCGGAGAGTCGTTTCAGCCGACCCGGTCGGCGACGTCTCCTCGCGCCGTGGCGCGGATTCCGTCAACATTTTGGCTCCCTCCTCGATCAGCGCGACGCGCCGGCCGGGGCGCCGCTCAGCGCGCTCCCTTCCGTTGACTCGTCCGTCCTGGCGGCCCGGCGCGGTCGAACGACGAGAACCGGGCATGGCGCGTGGCGAACCAGGTACTCCGACGTGCTGCCGAGCAACAGGCGTCCGAGGACGTTTCGTCCGTGGGATCCGACGACGATCACGTCGGCATGGACGCGAGTGATGGCATCCAGGAGCATCGGATCCGGCGGGCCGTTGAGCACCTCGGTGCGAACGTCGGAGAGGCCGGCCTCGCGGGCGCGACTGGCGATGCTCGCGAGGGCGCGCTCGAGCGTCTGGCGCTCCTGCGCCATGAGCTCGGGGGTGAAGACGTGGCCGTGCGGATCCACGAAGGCGCCGACGTCCAGCACCGCGACCGCGACCAGGGCCGCGCCGCACGCTCGGGCGAGCGCGATCGCGTGGCCGGCCGCCCGATCGGCATCGGCCGAGCCATCGGTCGCGACGACAACTGTCCGATAGGGGGCTTCGGTCATGCTATGTCCTCCCGGCGAGGTTGCGCGATCATCAAGACCGCTTTCCGCCGCCATCATGGTTTATAGCTCGACGCCCCTGACCGATTCCTGAACAGACGCGTGAAATTCCTGAATACTTCCTAA
>JAJPKB010000200.1 GCA_021323915.1 Chloroflexota bacterium
TACGCGCTGGCCTTCCTGATGGCGGCCTACCTGTACGCTCAGGGCTCGATGAGCATCGGAACGGCCTTCCTGCTTTATTTCTATACGATTTTGCTGGTTCAGCCCTTGAACGAGATCAGCCGACAGGTCGAGGACTTCCAGCGAGCCGGCGCGAGCATCGTCCGGGTGCAGGACCTCCTGGCGATCCGGAGCGCCCTGGACGATGGACCGGGACAGCCTTTCCCCGGCGGACCGCTGCCGGTCGAGTTCGACCGGGTGTCTTTCGGGTACGGCGACGAGGAGCTGGTCGTCCACGACCTGTCATTCCGCATCGAGGCGGGAACGGTTCTCGGCCTGCTCGGACGGACCGGCAGCGGAAAGACAACGATCACCCGATTGATCTTTCGACTCTACGATCCGGCCGCCGGCGCGGTCCGACTCGGCGGCGTCGACCTGCACGCCGTCCGGCTGGCCGACCTGCGGCGTGGCGTCGGGCTGGTCACCCAGGACGTGCAGCTTTTTCGGGCGAGCGTGCGCGACAACGTCACCTTCTTCGATCACGGCATCGACGACGGTCGGATTTGGCGGGCGCTGGCGGATCTGGGGCTGGACGAATGGATCGACGGTTTACCGGCCGGTCTCGACACCATGCTGGGCGCCGGCGGCAGCGGCCTTTCGGCCGGCGAGGCGCAGCTGCTGGCCTTCACCCGGGTCTTCCTGAAAGAGCCCGGCCTGGTCATTCTCGACGAGGCGTCCTCGCGCCTCGATCCGGCCACCGAGCGCCTGCTCGAGCGGGCAATCGATCGACTCCTCCGAGGCCGGACCGCCATCGTGATCGCCCATCGGCTGGCCACGGTCCAACGCGCCGACGAGATCATGATCGTCGACGGGGGACGAATCCAAGAGCACGGCAGCCGCGCCAAGCTGGTGGCGGATCCGGCCTCGCGCCTGTCCGAGCTTCTCCGGACCGGCCTCGAAACGGTGATCGCGGAATGACAACCTGGCGCTTCCTGCTCGAGATGTTGCGCTTTCGCCCGCGGCTGTACGTTCTCAACGTGATCTGCATCGTCGCCGCGCTGGCGCTGGTGAGCGTTCCGGGACTGGCGGCCCGCGCCTTCTTCGATCACCTGGGAAGCCTGGTCGACCGGCATTCGGGCGTTGGGTTCCCGGATCTCGGCTGGGTCTTCGGGCTGGCCGCGCTGCCGCTGCTCGCGGGTCTGGGTGAAGTGACGTTCTTGACCGGCTGCCAGTTCACCAACGCGCCGTTCAGCCTGTCGAACGCGGCCCTCCTCCAGCAGAACATGCTCGGGCGAATTCTCGGCTTGCCCGGTGCCCGTGCGCTCCGCGACTCGCCCGGTGAGGCGGTCAGCCGGTTCCGCGACGACGTCGACCTCACGACCGACATCGTGCTCAGCTTCAACGATCTGATCGCGTTCACTCTCTTCGGCGCCGTCGCGCTCGTGGTGATGGCGCGCATCAACCTCACGGTCACCCTTGCCGTGTTTATCCCGCTCGCCGCCGTGGTCGCGGTCGTGAACGGCGCGCGGCGGCGGATCGAGCGTTACCGGCAGGCTACCCGCGAGGCAACCGGCGCGGTCACCGGCTTTCTGGGCGAAGTGATGGGCGCGGTGCAGGCGGTGCAGGTGGCCGACGCCGATCGCGGCGTTCTCGATCACTTCAAGATCCTCAACGGCGTTCGGCTCGAGGCGGCGGTGCGCGACGGCGTGTTCGATCAAGTCTTGCAGTCGATTTTCTTCAACACGATCAACCTGGGCACCGGCGCCATCCTGCTGCTGGCCGGCCGGGCCATGCGGGGCGGCGCGTTCACGGTGGGCGATTTCGCGCTCTTCGTCTACTACCTGTCCTGGATCGCCGAGTTCACCACGCTGTTTGGACGGACGCTCGCCCGGTATCGCCAGGCCGGGGTGTCGATCGAGCGCATGACCGGCCTGCTCGGCGGTGGATCGTCCGCCGAGCTGATCCGACACCGGCCGATTTACGTCGACGGTCCTTTTCCGACGCCGCCGCTCGTGGCTCGGACCCCCGCCGACCGCCTCGAGGTGCTCGACGCGCGCGGGCTCGGCTATCGGTATCCGGAGACCGGTCGCGGCATCGCCGACGTCGACCTTCACCTGGAGCGCGGCCAGTTCGTCGTCGTGACCGGACGGATCGGCTCGGGCAAGACGACTCTGCTCCAGGCGCTGCTCGGTCTGCTGCCCGGCCCGGACGGCGGAGCGACCGGCGAAATTCGCTGGAACGGCCGGCCGGTGAAGGATCCGGCGACCTTTTTCGTTCCACCGCGCGCGGCCTTCGTTGCCCAGGTACCCCGCCTCTTCAGCGAGACGCTCAGGGACAACCTGCTGCTCGGCCTGCCGGAGGAGGTCGTGGATCTCGGGGCAGCCATCCATGCCGCGGTGCTCGACGACGACCTGGCCACGATGGCGGATGGACTCGACACCCTCGTCGGCCCCCGCGGAGTTCGGTTGTCCGGCGGTCAGATTCAGCGCGCGGCGGCGGCGCGTGCGTTCGTTCGCGCGCCGGAGCTGCTGGTCGTCGACGACCTGTCGAGCGCGCTCGACGTCGAGACCGAGCAGGTCCTCTGGGAGCGGCTATTTGCCCGACGCGACGCGACCTGCCTGGTCGTGTCGCACCGCCGGGCCGCGCTGCGGCGCGCCGATTGGATCGTCCTTCTTCAAGACGGCCGCGTCTCCGCGCAGGGAACGCTCGACGCGCTCCTGGCCGAGTCCGCGGAGATGCGTCGACTCTGGCGCGGCGACGGACCGGACCCGCTTCGCTGAGGTCGCGGCCCGGCTCCTCATCTGAATCGACGGGTCTGTGCTGGACGATCTTTACACCGTAGATACCCTCGTCAACCCGACGGTTAACGCCGGTCGTCTACCATGCCTCGTGGTGGAAATTACTCGCGAGGCAAGGGATCATGTCGTCTCAGAACGTCGTTGGAGAAACGCCGGGAGTCCCGATTGGCCAGGACTTCGATTACCGGCACCCGGTCGAAAGCTTCCTGCCCACCGCCCAGGCGGCCGCCCTCCAGCCGGTCGTCTTCTTCTCCGCGCTGGCCCGGCGGGGCAACTAGCTCGGTCCGCTGATCTTCGCGGTGATCTGCGCCGAGGTCTCGGCGATCCTCGGGGGCATTCTCGGGCTTCTGGCCGGGAACACCGTCGGCGGCTTCGTCACCTCGCTGACCTCCGAGGGGATCGGCGCGGCGATCAGCCTGTTCATCGTCGCCGGTATCGCCCACTTGCTCGTCATGCTGATCGTGAAGTCGTCGAACAACGGCTTCGAAGCGACCTTCCGCGTGGCATCCTACGCGTCGGTCACCAGCCTGGCAAGCTGGATCCCGCTGATCGGACCGTTCATCTCGCTCTACGGGCTGTACCTGGCGATCGACGGCATCCGCGAGATGCACCAGACGACCTCGGGGAAAGCGGCCATGGTCGTGCTGATTCCGGTGCTGGTCGTTCTGGTCATCGCGGTTGTGGCGACCGTCGCCTTCGGTCTCGCCATGCTGAGTGGTTTACGGTAACATGGTATGGAACACCCCGTCAGGAGGGCTAGCAGCATGAAGAACGTCCGTCGGCTGATCAACCTGATCGCGGTGAGTCTCCTGATCGCGAGCATCGTCCAGGAGCTTCGGAAGCCGCCGGAGGAGCGCACCTGGCACGGTCTGGTCGCGGGCTTCGTTCCCTACGACCTGCGCGTCCCGACCCTGGCGCGCGCCCGGCTGACCTTCTGGAATCCGTCCAGCAGCCGGCTGGTCGTTCCCACCCTGTTCGGCGTGGGCTGGACCCTGAACCTCCACGCCCTGGCCGAGACCATCCGGGGCCTCTGA
>JAJPKB010000681.1 GCA_021323915.1 Chloroflexota bacterium
CGATGATCCACGGTGAGGTGAATAGTAATCCCACGCGCAGCGGACGCGACCGCGCCCACCAGGAGCGGCGGCGCGCCACCGCGGCGCCACGAGGGATCGAGACGGGTGCCTCGGGCATGGGGCCTACCTCCGGACGATGTTGGACGAGCGGCCCGGGGAGACGCGCCGAACCGGTCGGGGTATCTGCAACGCGTCTCCGGTTGCCAGGGTTGCCGCGAAAGCGCAGCAACCTCGAAAGGCCGACGAGCGAGCGTTCCTCTGCCTCAGGGGAAGATTCCCCTGGGGAGTGGCCAGAGTCGGGCGGAGCGGCCGGATTCCCTCACCCCCTTCCCCCTCTCCCAGCACGCGGGAGAGGGGTCTTTAGGGCGGCTCTACCTGTTAAGACCCTTCCCCCGCGGCTGGGGGAAGGGGTAGGGGATGAGGGAGCCCGGGTCTTCCCCGAACCTGCCCCCTCCCCAGGGGGAACCTTCTCCCTCCCCGGAGGAAGGAAACGGGATCCCGCTCACCGGTCCAGCACGGTCAATCTATGCGCTAGGAAAAGTGCTTGAACCAGCCGTCCTTATTCAGCTGGTCGTTCACCTTCGTCGCCACCGCGGTCAGCGCGTCCTGCGGCGACGCCTTGCCGTACATGGCGTTGCTCGTCGCGGTGAGGAGCTCGTCCCACAGCAGGTTGCCCTCGGGAATGACCGGTCGGTAGTGGCTGTTCGGCAGAAGGTCAGAGAAGATCTTCTGATTTCCGGTGCTGAAGGCCGGATCCTTCAGCGCGGCGACCCGGGTGGGATCGTGGCTCGTCGCCTTGCACCACTTGGTCATCTCCTCGGCGTTGGTGATGAACGATGCCAGGGCGAAGCCGTTCTCGACGTTCTTCGATCCCTTCGGAATCGTCCAGGACCAGCCGCCCGACCAGGTCGTCGCCTGGGTTCCGGAAGGATGCGGGAACGGGGTGATCGCGTATTTCAGGTCCGGCGAATACTGGTTGATCTGGGCGATATTCCAGTTGCCGTTGGGGTCCATCGCGACCAGACCGGCGATGAAGGGCGACTGGGCACCCTTGCCGAACGCCGACGCGAAGCTGACCATGTTCTCTTCGCCGTATTTCTTGGCGTAGGTGACGAGCCAGGTCAGCGCCTGGACGACTTTCGGGTCGTCGGGGGTGACCTTGCCGGTCTTCTCGTCGTAGAACGAGCCGCCGTACACCCAGCCCCAGGTGTAGAGCATGCCCTGGTCCATGGTCGGGATCAGCCCGAAGCGCTTGTACTGGTTGCCGCTCTTCTCGGTGAGCTTGTCGGCCATCGAGTCCAGGTCGTCGGGCGTGGCGGGCGGGTTCTTGAGGCCGGCGGCGTCGAAGAAATCGGTGCGGTAGTACAGCGCGCGGGCGTCGGTGTCGATCGGCAGGGCGTAGAGCTTGCCGAAGAGGCTGGCCTCGGCCCAGGCGAACGGCAGGTAGTCGTCGCCGGAGATGTTGGCGGACTTCGCCATGTCGGTCAGGTCGTTCAGCGCGCCGCGGAAGGCGAAGGACCCGACGATGAAGCGATCGAACTCGGCGACGTCCGGCGGCTTGCCGCCGGCGATGGCGGTCAGCAGCTTCTCGTTCTCCTGGCTGCCGCTGCTCGTCGGGACGTAGTCGGCCTCGACTTTGTAGTCGGGGTTCTTGGCGATGAAGTCGTTGATCACGATGGCGAAGTTGTCGTAGTCGCCCTGGGTGTAGTTGTGCCAGAGGAGAACCGACTTCGAGCCGGAGCCCTTGGCGATGGCGACCGGGGTGGGGAGGGGCGTCGGGGTTGCCGCGCCCGGCAGGGGCGTCGGCGTGGCGGCAAGCGCCGCGGGCTGGGTCGCCGCGGCCTGAGGCGCGGCAGTCGAGCACGCGGCGAGGACGGCGCCGAGCCCGGTCAGCCCAAGTCCCGCGCAGAGCTGTCGACGAGATATTCGAGGAAACGTGGCTCGTTCCATGACAGACTCCTTCTTTTCTCGCGTTCGGTCCGCCCGGCGGATCGAGGATCGGAATGATCGAGAGTGCGAAAGTCAATCAGACGGTCGGCGAGTCGCGGTCGCGGGACGTGACGCGATGTCGCGTCGACCCGCCAACCACTGTCGCGACCGCTTCACCCTCCTTTCCCTGATCGTATCCGGAGGTCTGACCAGAGTACCCTCTAACGTATACGGATAGTAGACAGGCGCCTGTCTGGTGTCAATATAGAGATGGGTTTGGACCACGAAACCTGCGAAACGACGCGGAAAGCTCAGCGGGGAGAGTCCGCCTGCTCTCGGACGAGGCCATCATTCGCGAGAGCATGCACGGCACACGTGGCTAAATGGCGGTTCTTGCCGAAACCAATATCCTGTTACGTTGAACGCAACCCGGGCGTGCCTTGCACCCCGTCGCGACCGGCGGTGGCCGTCTTTCACCAGCCACAGCGACTACCTGAGGTGAGCGCCTGGCAAGCGTCGATGGAGGTGTGACAGACGACCGTAGAGAAACTGGGAGCCATACCACATTGTGTAGACACCGAGGCCGCCCGCTCTCGTCACGCGTCACCGGTCCGTCCGGCTCCCTCACCGCCCCATGGCGTGGTACTCCCGGTTGGGGAGCATACCGGTCCCGAAGGCGAGGCGATTCGTGAAGTTGAACATGGCGGTGATCTCCACGATGTCCCAGACGTCTTCGGTGGTAAAGCCGAGGGCGAGCAGCTTCTGCACGTCGGCTTCATCGCACTCGACCGGAGTCTTCGTGAGCTTGACCGCGTAGTCCAGCATGGCGGTCTGGCGGGCGTCGAGGTCGGCCCGGCGGTAGTCGAGGGTGATCCGGTCGCCGAGCACCGCGTCGCCCAGGCGCGCCCGCAGGGCGGCGCCGTGGGAAGTCAGACAGTACAGGCAGCCGTTGGCCATCGAGACGGCGACGGCGATCATCTCGCGCTCGGTCGCGCTCAGGGTGTCCGATCCGTGCATGAGATCGTCGAAGTGGGCCCGCCACTTGAGGAGCCGATCCGGACGCCAGGCGTAGGCCCGGAAGACGTTCGGGATGAACCCGATCTTCTCCATCGCCCGGGCGAAGAGGGCTCGCACGCCTGATGGCAGCTGGTCTTCGGACGCGATCGGAAACCAGCTGATCCGCTCGCCGACGGTCGTTGGGCTTTGCTCTTTCACGGTCGATGCTCCTGCTCTGGCAATCTGTCAATGGGATGGTGAAGACCCCTCAAACCCCACCCCAGAAAGAGAAGATTCGTGGGGGACACCCCCACGCCCCCGTCTTGACGGGCTACTCCGTCCGGGAAATCCTCTCCTTTCAGGATAGGCCGGGCCGGGCCAACTCGCAAGGCGGAGACGCGGTCGTCGCGCTGCCGAGGGAACCGGCGGCGCTCAGGTCGCCCGGGCGACGGCACGCATGCCGATCGCGACCCACTCCGGGCAGCCGTCCAGCGCCCGGGCCAGCGCGCAGAGATCGCGTTCCA
>JAJPKB010000618.1 GCA_021323915.1 Chloroflexota bacterium
GCTGCTTCGAAGCCACTAACCTACCGCGGTTCCGACAGCCGTTGGCCGACCTAACTGACGAGCGTCTTGTAGCGCGGGGGCTTGTCCTCGCTCTGGACAACAGGACGAGCGGGGGCAAGCCCCCGCGCTACCGGTTTGTCGAACGCCTATTCCTTTCACCACTACACGGCGCTATCGCGCGGCCATCGTTCGCCGACGCCCCCTTTGTGCCTTTCGCACAAAAGGCGCGTCGGCCAATTGTGGCTCGGCCCCAAAGTAAACGACTGTCCGAAAGGGGTATCGTTCATGACGTAACGCACGCGACGAACTCTCGGCCAACGGTGGTGGCATGAACTCGGGCGACACGTCCTGGATTCTGATCTCGAGCGCGCTGGTCATGCTGATGACCCCGGCCCTCGGGTTCTTTTACGGTGGGATGGTTCGAAGGAAGAACGTGCTCGCCACGCTCATGCATTCCTTCTTCGTCCTCTGTCTCATCTCGGTTCAGTGGGTTCTCTGGGGTTATAGCCTGGCTTTCGGCCCGGACCACTGGGGCATCATCGGCGGACTTGACTGGGTGGGCCTGAATGGCGTTGGCCTGGCGCCAAACAGGGATTACGCGCCGACGGTTCCCCACGAAGCCTACATGCTCTTTCAAATGATGTTCGCGGTGATCACCCCGGCCCTGATCAGCGGCGCATTCGCCGAGCGCAAGCGATTCAAGTCCTTCGTCTTCTTCAGCCTGCTCTGGGCGACACTGGTCTACGACCCGATCGCCCACTGGGTCTGGTCGACCGGTGGCTGGCTGCACCACCTGGGCGCCCTTGATTTCGCCGGCGGCACGGTAGTGCACGTCAGCTCGGGCGTCGCGGCGCTGGTGACGGCGATGGTCCTCGGCGAGCGCATCGGCCTCCGTCACGAGACGATCGAGCCCCACGACGCGACGATGACGATTCTCGGGGCGTCGCTCCTCTGGTTCGGCTGGTTCGGCTTCAACGCGGGGAGCGCGATCTCGGCCGGTATCCTCGCGGTGTCGGCGTTCGTCGTCACTAACACCGCCGCGGCGATGGGGGCGTTGACCTGGGTGACGATCAGCTGGTGGCACCGTGGGCAGCCGAGCGTCTTGGGCGCCGCGGCCGGCGCGGTCGCCGGCCTGGTCGCGATCACGCCGGCCTCCGGGTACGTCACCGTGCCGGCCGCGATCTTGATCGGGCTGTTCGCTGGCGTCGCGTGCTACTTCGCCGTTCAGTTGAAGCCCCGCCTGCGCGTCGACGATGCGCTGGACGTGTTCGGCGTCCACGGGGTCGGCGGAACGCTCGGCGCGATCCTGACCGGCGTCTTTGCCACGGTCGCGGTGAACGCCGGGGGCGCGAACGGCCTGCTTTACGGAAATCCCTCTCAGCTGCTCGTCCAGGTCGTCGCGGTCGGCGCCACCTGGGTGTACTCGGCCGGCGCCACCTTCGTCATTCTGAAAGTCCTGGATCGATTCATCGGACTGCGCGTTCCCGAAGAGGAGGAGCTGGCCGGTCTCGACGCGACTCAGCACGGAGAGCTGGCCTACCAGCTGTGAAACTCATCACGAAAACGGAGCGAACATGTTGATCTTCGCGCTCGCCGCCTTCTTTCTGATGGTCGCCTTATGGGCGACTTTGCCGAGCCACTCGACCATCAAGTAAGAAAGGCACGCTTTGGTTGCGCCGGCCGGGGCAAAGTGCAATAATCATGGGCGGAGCTTCCTCCCCTACATCCTCTAGCCGGGGGCACCCAGCATGTCCGATTTGACCGAGGCCCAGGCGAAACTCGACGCACTCAAGGCGATCCTCCGAGACATGGGAAGTGTCCTCGTCGCGTATTCCGGCGGCGTCGACAGCGCCTTTCTCCTTGCCATCGCCGTCGAGACCCTCGGACCGGAGCGCGTGCTCGGCGTGACCGGCGTGTCGGAGAGCCTGGCCCCCTACGAGCGAAACGACGCGGCGGAGCTCGCCCGCCAGATCGGCGCCCCGCACCTCGAGTTGAAAACCAACGAGCTCCAGAACGAAAGCTACGCCAGCAACCCGACGAACCGCTGCTACTTCTGTAAGTCGGAGCTTTTCTCCCATCTCGCGGTCGTGGCACGCGAGCGCGGTCTGGCCTGGATCGCCGACGGATCCAACGCGGACGATCGCGGCGATCATCGACCGGGGATGCAGGCCGGACACGAGCGCGGCGTACGAAGTCCCCTCCAGGAAGCCGGGCTGACCAAGCCCGAGATTCGATTCTTCTCGAAGGAGCGCGGACTTCCGATCTGGGACAAGCCCGCCGCCCCATGTCTGTCCTCGCGCATCCCTTACGGTCAGCGAGTCACCGTCGAAAAGCTGAATCAGATCGGTCAGGCCGAGCTTTACCTCCGTCAGCTCGGCCTCCGAAACGTCCGGGTTCGACACCACGAATCGATCGCCCGGATCGAAGTTCCGCGCGCCGATATGCTCCGGTTTCTCGAGGATGGCGTCGCCGAGGACGTGGTGCGCCAGCTCAAGGGATTGGGGTTCCAGTACGTCACCCTGGACCTTCAGGGATTCCGATCCGGCAGTCTGAACGAGGCTCTCGCGGGGCGAAAGGCGATCCCACTTTCGGTGGTCGCTCGCTGAGGGTAGGCATCCGGCGCAATGGCCACGGCCATGCACTCCCCTTCGTCACTCGCGTTGCCCAACCAACTTCCGCGAGCGCTCGCTTCGCCGCCGTGTCGCTTCTCAGGTTGTCGATCGGGTGCCCGGCAATAGGAATTCTTGCTCGCTCCGATTAGGACTCCGTGTTGTTGACAGAACGGTCCTCGGAGTTAGAATTACCGGTAATTCGCCAGGTTTTGTGAGGGTAGGTCGTTGACACCGTCGGGACTGGGCTTCTTGCCCAACCGCAGCGGACGAACGGTCCGCCTAGCGGCGGGAACGATTGGCCGCTTGGCTCTGGGCACGCTCGTGCTCGTGTTCGTCGTCCAGATCATCGTGCGACTCCTCTATCGGATGCTTCCGACCAGGTTTCTGTCTCGTTTGGCGCTGTCACTCGACGCGCCAATCCGGCGGAGGTTTCTCAGTCCGACGGTGGTCGCGCGGCGGATCGGCTTGCGGGTGGGCATGCGCGTTCTGCACGTGGGCCCCGGAAACGGGCCGCTAACCGAGGCTCTCTCCCATACCGTGGGAAAAACTGGAAGGGTCGAGGCGATCGCCCTGGACGCGGATGGATTACAGCGAGCACGGGCTCACCTGGCGGCGGCGGGAGTGGAAAACGCCAGCGTGATTCCCTCGAACGGCCAGCGTCTGCCCTTCGAAGACCAGAGCTTCGACGCGGCCTGCCTGGACTCGTCCCTGGGGCGAGTCGCCGACGCGCACGGGATCCTCGCCGACATCTGGCGGGTGCTCCGCCCGGCCGCGCGCCTTTCGATCAGCGAGATCATCAGCGACCCTGCCTATGCCTTTCGAAAGAGCGTCGAAACGCGCGGCGAGCAAGCCGGGTTCGAGCGGCTCGAGTATTTCGGCGATGCCATCGCCTACACGATCAACTTTCGCAAGCCGATTGTCGCGCTCCAACCATGACCACGATCGAGACCACGATGCCAGAACGTCCGACCCTCGCGTTCCCCGATCGTTTTCTCTGGGGAACCGCGACCGCGTCCCACCAGGTCGAGGGAAACAACGTCAACAGCGATTGGTGGGCCTGGGAGCAGCAAACCGGCCACATTCTCGACGGAACGCGCTCCGACCTGGCCTGCGATCACTACCATCGATTCCGTGAAGACTTCGACCTGATCGCGTCTCTGCACCAGAACGCCCACCGGCTTTCCCTCGAATGGTCGAGGATCGAGCCGAGTCCCGGTAGCTTCGATCCCGACGCGATTCGCCACTACCGCGACGTCCTGGAATGGCTCCGCCGACTGAACGTCGAGCCGGTCGTCACGCTCCACCACTTCACCAATCCGCGCTGGCTGAGCGCGAAGGGCGGTTGGGAATCGGCCGAGGCGGTCGACGCCTTCGGTCGATACGTGGCGCGCGCCGTTGACGCTTTCGGGGATCTGGTGCGCTACTGGGTCACGATCAACGAGCCGGTCGTTTACACGACCAAGGGATACGTCGAAGGCTCGTGGCCACCGGGCAAGCGCAGCCTGCGTCTCCTCACCCAGGTGCTGCACAACTTGATCCTCGGGCACGCGCGTGCCGTGCGGGTGATCCGCGAGCGGAGCGCGCGCGCCGACGTTCAGGTCGGCGCGGCCCATCACCTGCGGGTGTTCGATCCTTACCGGCCGATTTTGCCGGTCGATCACTTCGTCGCCCGGATCGGCGAGTCGATTTTCAATCGAGCGGTGCTCCTCTCGATGCTGAAGGGGCAGTTCCAATTCCCCTTCGGGCGTGGGCCGGTTCCCGACGGCGCCGACTCGATCGACTTCATCGGCCTGAACTACTATTCCCGCGACATGGTGTGCCTGGACTTCCGTTACCCGCGCAATTACTTCGGCAGCTTCTTCGCCCATCCCGATCATCCGAAGACCGCGGCGGGCTGGGAAATCTATCCCGAGGGGATCTACCGGTTGCTCAAGTTTCTTGGACAGTTCAAGAAACCGATCCTGATCACCGAAAACGGCGTCGCCGACGAGCGCGACGAGCTGCGGCCGGCGTTCTTGATCTCCCACCTGCAACAGATTCACCGGGCGATCCAGGAGGGGGTAGGGGTCGAGGGCTATCTTCACTGGTCGGCGCTGGACAACTTCGAGTGGGCCGAAGGACGGCGCCTGCGCTTCGGCCTGATCCACGTCGACTACGCGACGCTGAAGCGGACGGTCAAACCCAGCGGCGAGCTGTACGCGAAAATCTGCGCCCTTGGCGGACTCGACGCCGAGATGATCGCCTCGCTCACCTGACCTCGGACGATTCCCCCGTCGCCAGGCGGTACGACCGATCGAGCAGATCGACGATGTGAACCGCCTCCATCCGCAGGCCGCGCTGCTGAACCCCGTGGGCGACCTGAATGAGGCAGCCCGGGTTACCGGCGACGATCATGTCCGCCTTCGTCGCGACCACGTGGTTCATCTTTCGCTCCAGCAGCCGCATCGACAGGTCGAACTGGGTAACGTTGTAAATGCCCGCGCTGCCGCAACACGTGTCGGACTCGTTCATCTCGACCAGCTCGATGCCGGGAATCATGCGCAGCAGATCCCGAGGCTGGGCGGTGATCTTCTGGCCGTGCGCCAGATGGCAGGCATCCTGATAGGTGACTCGACGGCGAATCTCGCCGAGGTCGCGGTTCAGCTCGATCGACCCCAGGAACTCCGAGATGTCGCGGACCCGCTCGGTGAACTGACGGGCGCGCTCGCCCCAGCGGCGGTCGCCTTCCAGCAGGTGATGGTACTCTTTCAGCGTCGAGCCGCATCCCGCCGCGTTGATGATGTAATAGTCGGCCCCGGTTCGCTCGAACATCGCGATGTTCCGACGAGCCAGGGCACGCGCGGCCTCACGTTGCCCGCCGTGGGTATGCAGCGCGCCGCAGCAAACCTGGCCGCGCGGAACCACCACCTCACAGCCGTTGATCGCGAGCACCCGGGCCGTCGCGGCGTTGGTCAGGCTGAAGAACTGCTCCTGGACGCAGCCGGTCATCAAAGCTACCCGGTAGCGCGCCGCGCCCCGAGCGGGAATCAGCTCCGGCAGCCGCGCCTTGACGACGCCACCCTGCATCCGAGGCAGCAGACCTTCGAGCGTTCCCAGGTTCGCCGGCAACCGGCGAAGAAGGCCAGAGGCGCGGGCGAACGCCTGCAGTCCGCTCTTCTGGTAGAATCGCGCGCCGACTCCCATCGCGTCGAGGAGAACCGAGCTGCTGAACACTCGGTTCATCACGAGGTCCTTCAACACGCGCTCGGTTTCGCTCCTCGGCGGAATCACCGCGCGGGTCGCTTCCAGGAGACGGCCGTATTGAACGCCGGACGGGCAGGCGGTTTCGCAGGCGCGGCAGTTCAAGCAACGGTCGATGTGCAATTGGAAGTTCGGATCGTCGACGGTGATCTTGCGATCCTGAAGCTCGCGCATCTGGTAGATCCGCCCCCGCGGCGAATCGAGCTCGGACCCGAGGAGCTTGTAGGTGGGGCAGTAAGACAGGCACATGCCGCAGTGCACGCACGCCCGAATCAGGTTTCGATCGACGAAGTTGAACCGCGAGTGACCGTCCCGCTCGGTTTCTACCGCCATCGTGTCTCCTCTAAATCCCACCGACGAATCGCCCTGGATTCATGATCGCGCGCGGATCCAACGCCTCCTTGAGCCGTCGCATGAGCCCGATCGATGGGCCCACTTCGCCCCAGACGTCGAGGTGATCCTTCATCGGACGCGGACACCGTTCAATAACCAGGCTGCCGCCCAGAGACTGGCAGACCCGACGCAGGTCCACCAGACCGGCGACCGTCGCCGCGAGCTGACCGTTCGCGGTCGATCCGTCGGACCGGCTCGAGGAGAAATAAAGAACGCCGCTTCCCGCCCGTCCATGGATCGCCGGGTGCCCGCCGAACGCCGCGCGCCGCTCTTCGATCGCCCGCACGACGTCGGGAACGCGTCCGAGCGGCACCGCGATTTTCGCCGACACCAGAGCCCGGTCGGAGGCCCGGCCAGCGGGATCGACCACCGCCGACCAGAAACGCTCGGAGGCTTCGTCCGCCAGGACCGAGACGTCGCGGGCACCGGCCGCGGACAAGATTCGCCGGAAATCCTCCCGCTGCCGCCCGAGCGCGCGCCCCGGCGCCGTCCCCAGAATCGCCAGCAGGTATCCGTCAGCCACGTCGGGAAGGTCATCCGCTCCGACGAAGCGGGCGCCTTCCGCGTTCAAGAGATCGAGCGCGATCGGCAAGAGCGGCGACCGAACGATCGTCTGGACTGCCTGTCCGAGCTGATCGATCGTCGCGAAGTGGCCGAGAACCGTCACCTGACCGACCGGCCTGGGCAACACCTTGAAGGTGATCTCGCTGATCAAGACGAGGGTCCCGAGCGAGCCGATGTAGAGCTTGTTGAGGTCATAGCCGGCGACATTCTTGACGACCCGTCCCCCTGCCCGGGCGACGGTTCCCCGAGTCGTCGCGACGGTGGTTCCGATGACCAGGTCGCGCGCCGAGCCCAGTCCGAACCGCCAGGGGCCACTCGCGTTGGCGGCGATGATCCCACCGAGGGTCGCGCGGTCGCCATCCGGTGGATCCAGGGGCAGGAGCTGGCCGGCCTCGGCCAGCCTTGCCTGTAGCGCCGCGAGGCTCATCCCCGCCTCCGCCGAGACGGTGAGGTTGGCCGGCGCGTACTCGACGATGCCGGCGAGGCGCTCGGTGGATACGATCAGGTCGCAGGCGCGGGGTGGGTTGCCCAGGCCGACCTTCGTTCCGGCGCCTCGAGGGGAGACCGCAATGCCAAGCCGCGCGGCGACGGCAAGCGCCTGCGCTGCCTCCTGGTAGGACGTTGGCCAGCAGATCGCGCCGGGCTCGACGGCGTCGACGGCGTACTCCGCTCGCTCGTCGTCGTTCAGCTCCCGCCAGGCGACGCCCGCCGTCTCCAATCCCGCCGCGAGGCCGGTCCGGTCCAGCACTTCTCCCATCGTCGCTTACCAACCGACCACGGCGATGCGCCCGGCCCGCGATGGCTGCGCGTGCCAGCACTTGCCCGGCGTGGGAAAGATCTTTCCCGGATTGAACAGCCCGAGCGGATCCATCGTCTGCTTCACCAGGTGCATCCAATCCAGGTCGTCGTCGTTGAAAGTCAAGCACATCATCTCGCGCTTCTCGAAGCCGATGCCGTGCTCACCGGTCAGCGCGCCTCCGACGTCGGCGCACACCGAGAGGATGTCGTACCCCATCTCCCGGACTTTCTCCTCCTCGCCCGGTTTCTCTGAATCGAAGAGGACCAGTGGGTGCAAGTTTCCATCGCCGGCGTGAAAGACGTTGGCGATCCGGATGCCGTAGCGACGGCTGATCTCGTCGAGCCGCTCAAGCACGACCGGCAGCTTATCGCGGGGCACGCAGCCATCCATCGTGTAGAAATCGGGGCTGATCCGCCCCATCGCGCCGAACGCGCCCTTCCGCCCCAGCCAGAGCAGGTTGCGCTCTTTGGCCGTTTTCGCGATCCGAATCTCGCGGGCGTGGTTCTGGCTGCAGACGGCGCCGATCGCCTCGGCCTGCTCCTCGACCCCTTCCGCGAGGCTATCGATCTCGATCAAGAGCACCGCGCCGGCGTCAGTCGGATAGCCGGCGTGGACCGCCGCTTCGACTGCCTGGATCGAGAGGTTATCCATCATCTCGATGGCCGACGGAACGATGCCCGCCGCGATGACCCCGGACACCGCCGCGCTCGCGTCCTCGACTCGATCGAAGACCGCGAGGAGCGTCTTGACTGCCTCGGCGATCGGAGACAGCCGAACGATCGCCTGACTGACGACGCCGAAGGTTCCCTCCGATCCGACGATCAAACCGGTCAGATCGTAGCCCGGCGGGTCAAGCGCCTTCCCTCCCACCTCGATGATCTCGCCATCCGAGGTGATGAACTCGAGGCCGCTAACGTGATTCGTCGTCACGCCGTAAAGCAGGGTGTGGGGACCGCCGGAGTTCTCCCCGACGTTTCCGCCGATCGTACACGCTTTCTGGCTCGAGGGATCCGGGATGTACTGGAGCCCGGTCGAGGCGATCGCCTGACTGAGGTGAAGGTTGACCACGCCCGGTTCAACCACCGCGCGCAGATTCTCGACGTCCACCTCCAGGATTCGATTCATGCGCGAGAAGATCACCAGCACGCCGCCTTCGAGCGGAATCGCGCCGCCACTCAGGCCGGTCCCGGCGCCGCGCGCCGTGCACGGCAGCTTCTCCGCAGCGCAGAAGCGAACCACTTCCGCGGCCTGCTCGGTCGTCGTCGGGAAGACGACCGCCTGGGGCAAGGCCTTATCGATCGAGCCGTCGTATTCGTATA
>JAJPKB010000679.1 GCA_021323915.1 Chloroflexota bacterium
CGGGCCGGAACGAGGGTCGAGGCTCCCACGACCTCGACCAGCGACATCCCGAGTTGCATCAGCTTGGCCATGGTCGCCACCAGGGAGAACACCGGTCCGTCGACGCAGCCGCGATGCAGGTCGGTCGAGATCGAGTGTGGACGCAATCCTCCCGTCATCGCACGCTCGGCAGTGTGCCACGAAAAGCTGGCCGAGCCGTGTCCGACGTCCAACTGGACGCCCCGGGCGACCGCGTCGGCGACCGCCGGTAGGATCTCGCCGCTGCGACTCACACTACCGCCGATCTTTCCGTGGAAGCAATGGGTGATGATGTCGCCGGCGGTCAAAACCTCGCTGACTTCTTCGAGAGTCGGCGGGCCGTTGCCGATGTGCACCATCAGCGGTAGGCCGGCTTCGCGCGCGGCCTGCTTCGCCAGTCGGACCGGAAGGATACCCAGCGCGCCTACCGCGCTGACCGACGCGCGCACTTTGACCCCGCGCACCCAGTCGCGGGACCGATCGACGAGCCGAACGACCTCGGTCGGGTTCAGGAAGCCGACGATCTCCGACTCGCCGGGGTTGGTCGAGTTGCCCCAGCGCGAAATGTTGACCAGGCCGTAAACGCGAGTCGCGGCCGGCCGGGCGACGTACTCGTAAAACCCGGGCGCGTTGCGCGGACCGAAGGAGCCGGCGTCCACGACCACCCCGACGCCCTGGCGAACGCCAATTCGATCGGGATTGAGCGACCCCGGACTGACGTGCTCGAAGCAGTGAACGTGGCCATCGATCAGCGCCGGAGTGACGTAGGCCCCGGCGACATCGAGCACGCGCGCCGCGTTGAAGCGTCCTCGTTCGTGGCTGATTCCGACTATCTTGCCGTCGGTCACCGCGACGTCGGCGTCGAAGATCGTGCCCGCGGTCGGGTCTACGACCTGGCCGTTGATGAGAGCGAGCTGACAGTCCACCTCTGGTTCCTCCTAGCGAAGAATCTGGGCGCTGGTCTCCGCCGCGTACACGGCGTCGGCAAGGCGGCGGAAACGACGGTAGATCGGCTCATAGGCGACGACGTCGGCGGATGGCTCGACGCGGCGTACCGTCCGAACCCACGCGTCGGCCGCGTCATCCGGCGACCGAAACCAGCCCAGCCCGGATGCCAGGAACATCGCCGCGCCGCGCGCCCCTTCTTCGGGCTCGACGATCGTCAACGGGTTGTTCAGAACGTCCGCCATGATCCGGACCCAGAGGTCGTTCTCGGCACCTCCCCCGGTCAGACGGATGTCGTCGAGGGCAAGCCCGATTTCGCGCTCGCGCTCGACGACCGACCGAAAGGCGCAGGCGACGCCCTCCAGCGCCGCGCGGTAGAGGTCAGCGCGGGTGGTCCCGGCCGAGAGGCCGAGGAACGCGGCGCGGGCGCTGGGCCGGAGCTCCGGACTGACCTGGCCGCCGGGGAAAGGCAGGTAGATCACCCCGTGGGAGCCGGGCGGCACGTCGTGGGCGGCGGCTGTCATGCGCTCGTGGAGCGCGCCTGACGGGTTGGCCGGAGAGGGGTCGAGCAGCCGTGCAACGAGCGTCGGCGTCGCCCCGGCCAGGACGAGATCGCCGCTACAGCACCACCTGCCCGGAAGATACGGGTATGGCGAGACGCGCTTCGGGCGCGCGTCGACCGGTGGCGCGGCCGCGATCGCTCGCACGACTCCCTGGGTTCCCATCGTCAGGCAGACCTGCCCCGGCCGCAACGCGCCAGCCCCGGCGTTGGCGCAGGCGCCATCGTGGCCGCCGACCCCGACCGGCAGCCCGGCGGGCAAGCCGAGGCGATCGGCGACCGGACCGGCGAGCGCGCCGCCCAACGCGGTGTGTGGACGAATCGGCGCGAGCCGCTCCACCGGGAATCCGACCGCGTCCCACAGGTTGGCCGGCCAGCCGGTCGGCGAAATAACCGAGGACGGATCGGTCGCGACCGCGCCGGTCAGGCGATAGAGCAGGAAGTCCTTCAGGAAAAGCGGCAACGCGAGTCGGGCGAAAGCATCCGGGTGGTGGAGCTTGAGATGGTAGGTCTTCGAGGCGAGGGAGCGCGTCTGGTAGTCCAGGTCGGCGCCAAGGGTATCGGCAAGCGCGCGGGCGGCCGGCGCGGCCCGTCGGTCGAGCCAGCAGGGAGCGAGAACCCTGCCATCGCGGTCGAGGAAGATCGCCAACGCGCCGCGTCCGCTGAGGCCGATGCCGGCAATTTCGTCGGTGTTCACGCCACCGCGCCGTAAACGGTCGACCGAGACGGCGACGAGATCGAGCCAGGAATCCGGATCCTGCTCGGCGAGGCCCGGAGCAGGGTGTCGGGTCTCGTACGGCGCCCGTTCGCGAGCGACGATCTTGCCCTCACGGTCGAAGACAACCGTCTTGAGAAAGCTGCTCCCGGCGTCGATCGACAGGATCAGCGATCGACTCACCGCGATCCCTCGTCCCGGCGCTCGGATCGGGCGGCATCGACGATCTCCCGCACGCGCTCGACGATGATCTCCTCGGCGCCCGGTGTCAGCTCGCGCGGATCGATCAGGAGCGTTCCCACGCTCGCTTGATGTCCCCGGACCCGAATCGAGGGCGAGCCGGCGGCGAGCCGGTCGGCGAGGTCGCGGGCGCTGAGACCGAGCGACGGATCCGGACGCAACGCGACCCGGGTGATCGCGCGCCCGGCCTCGTCGTCCTCGAGACCGACCCCGAGGCCGGGAATGCCGGTCAGCAGCTCCTCCAGGTAGGCCGAGCGCTGATTGCGATGGACGACCGACTCCTCGCCACGGGCGAGGTACTCGCGGAGCGCCGCCAGGAACCCGACGATCTGCTCCTTGCTGACTTTCATCGGGCGTCCGATGCCGCGGCCCTGCGCGCGGACCGCGTCGATCAGGTCTTTCCTTCCGGCGACGAAGCCCGAGGTGGGCCCGCCGATGGCTTTGCCACCGCTGTAGGTCACCAGGTCGGCGCCGGCCGCGACGTAGGCGCGCAGGTCCTCCTCGGCCGCCGCGTCCACGATGACCGGAATGCTACGCTCGCGGCCGATCGCGACCATCTCGCCCAGGGGAACCGCGCCCTTCTGGACGGCGTGGTGGGACTGGACGAAGAGCAGCGCCGCGGTATTCGCGCCGACGGCGCTCGCGAGCTGCGCGCGCGACGTCGCGTTCACCGCGCCGACCACGACCGGTATGCCGCCGCCCAGGCGAACCATCTGGGTGACCGGCGCCCCGAAGTTGACCTGGTGACCGGCCTGGAGCACCACCTCGCGCCGGTTGGTGAAGCTGGCGTCGGGAAGGAGCGAGATCCGGTGAGGATCCGTGCCGGCGACGACCGCGGCGACCGAGAGCGCGATGCCGGCGGCGGCGCCGGTCGTCAGCCACGCCGCCGGCGCGCCGGTCGCCTCGGCGACGAACTCACCGGCCCGCGCCATGAGCGCGTCCAGATCGACGTGGTGCCGCGACGCCTCGCGCATCGCCTCGCCAACGCCGGTCGACAAAACCGATCCGCCGAGATTCGTCATTTTACCGCTGGCGTTGATCACCGTCTTCACGCCGAAGGTCTCGTAGATGCTGCCTGCCACGTTCGCTCCTCGCTGAACCACCGCCGACGTCGATCTCGCGCGGTGTCGTGTTGATGCCTACCAGACGAAATGCTACTCGTAGTTGGCGTCCGGCTCGAAGGGATAGAGCGGCTTGCGCCGACGATGGTAGTCGAAGAAAGAGAGGTCCGCGGTCGTCGCGCCGGGGGTATTCACCAGGATGATCTCGCTCGCGATGGGTTGGTAGGCCGGGCGAGGCGAGACGACGCCCTTTGCCACCACCACCTGCTTCTGCTCCGGGCGGATGCCCAGCGAATACATCTGCTCGATGCTCGTGTTGCCAATCCGCCGACTGGTGAGGACCAGGGTGTGTCCGTCGGTCGTCTCGAGGACGACGGTCGTCCCTCCATCGAAGTAGCGCCATCCGCCGTGGGTTGGCCGGAGGTCCTCGAACTTACCGTCGGAGATCAATTTGACATAACCTGTGACCGGGACGGGATCGCCGTGCAGGCGATCGGTTCGGGCTCCGACCCGCAGGCTCACCGTATTTCCAACGCCGGCCGCGACGCACGCCCGAACCGCTTCCGGATCGTAGAGGGTTTGAAGGTAGCCGCGTACCCCGAGCCGCACCGCCTCGGCGAGGATCACCGTCGAGTCGGCCGAGCTGCCACCGCCGATGTTGTCTCCCACGTCCATCAGAACCACCGGGCCGCGCGGCGCATTCATCGCCCGGGTGAGCGCCTCGGTCACCGAGGGAACGTTGCCCTGCAGCTCGGCCCGGCGCTCCCAGGCGAGACTGGCCAGCTCGCGGGCGGCGGCGCGGGCGAGCGCCGGGTCGCCATCGCTGATGGCGAGGAACGACATCCCCATCTCCGCCACGTCGGCGTACGGATAGCCTTCGACGACGCTGGCCGAGAGGATGCCCGGCCAGGTGATGACCTCCTCGCAGGCGCGCATGATGCTCGCCATGGGTTCCTCGCCGGTGTACTGCTTGACGATGTTCACGACCAGCGGGGGCGTTTC
>JAJPKB010000476.1 GCA_021323915.1 Chloroflexota bacterium
CACCGCTCTACTACCTCGTCGCGGCGGCGGTCGCCTTGCCCTCGGATTTCCGCGACCCGACCGGCGGTTTCCAGACAAATACCGAGTTCATCTGGGCCGGCAACGGCGGTCGCGAGGTCAACGCGGGCATCCACGGGAGCGTCGAGACCTTTCCCTTCCCGGGACAGGCGCTCACCCTCCACCTCGCCCGTGAGGCCTCGGTGGTCATGGGCGCGCTGACGATCTGGCTGATCGTTCAGCTCGGCTGGGAGATCTTTCCCGAGCGGCGCGGCATCGGCGTCCTCGCCGGTGCGATCGCGGCGTTCGATCCGCAGTTCCTGTTCATCAACGGCTCGGTAAACAACGACGATCTGCTGGCGCTGACCGCCACCGGTGCGATCTGGCAGCTGGTCCGTCTGCTCGATCGGCCCGCTCGCCTCCGCGACTGGGTGTTCCTCGGCCTCTGGCTCTCCGCGGCGGTGCTCGCCAAACCCACCGGCGCGGTGATCGGCCTGGTGGCGGGAGTCGTGCTGCTCGTCAGCGCGCTCCGACAGCGCTCGCTATCCTTCTTCGTCGGGCGCGCGGTGGTCCTCGGGGCGGTGTCGGTCGTCGCGACCGGCTGGTGGTTCGCTCGTAATCAGGTGCTCTACGGCGATCCCCTGGGCTGGACCCTCTTTCAGAAGGTGTTCGCCGCGGACATGCGCCAGGGATCGCTCCACTGGAGCGACCTTCACGAGTTCGCAACGGTTCAGTTCCGGTCGTACTGGGGCGTTTTCGGCTGGATGAACGTCGACGCGCCGGACTGGCTCTACCTCGGGGCGCGCGTCCTGTGCGGGATCGCCGTCGCCGGCCTCGCCCTCGGGCTGGTCTCCGGACGGCTCGCGAAGCTGTCGGCCGGGCGCCGCGCCGCGCTCGGGCTGCTCGCGCTCGCCGTCGTCGCCCAGGAAGGATACATGGTCTGGTACATCACCCGCTGCAACGGCTCGTGCTACCAGGGGCGGTATCTCTTTCCGGTCGTCGGGGCGATCGCGCTCCTCCTCGCCGTCGGTCTGCTGACCATGATCCCGCCGTCGTGGGACCGCGTCGTCGTGGCGGGGGTCGGAGCCAGCCTGGCCGCGGTCGCGGTGTTCGTGCCGATCGGGGTGATTCAGCCGGCCTACCACGTCGTCGCGCTGCCGACCTGGGAGCTTCAGCTCGTTCCAAGCAAGACCGACCTGCGGTTCGGGAAGGCGTTCGCCTTACGAGGCTACCGGGTGGAGCGGACGTCGGACAGGGGAGCGGTCGCGCTGACGCTCTACTGGCAGGCGGCGGAGCGCCCCGATTTCGATTATTCCGCGTTCGCTCACCTGATCGACCCGTCCGGCCGATTGGTCGCCCAGCAGGACCACGGGCCGGGCGCCGACCAGGGTTTCCCGCCGACGCGCTGGCAGGTGGGCGACGTCGTCGCCGACCGGCACCTGATCCCACTTCCGAAGAACGCCGGACCGGCCGTCTATCGGCTGCGGATCGGCCTCTACAACTGGCAAACCGGCGCGCAGCTACCGGTCCAGTCCGGCGGCTCGCGGATCGGAACGTTCGTGATCCTGAGCGATCAGATTCGCGGGTGAGGCCAGGGGTCACAGAAAACCCAGGGTCACAATCAAGCGAAGGTCGTATTGACAGATCCCCCTGCCTGGAGTATGACAAAAGGGTAGGTTGACCGAGGAGCTTCCAGATGGACGACGATGGGCGAATCGCGCGCTGGATCGCGTTGGATCCCCTCCGCCCCTGGCCGGCGGAAGCCCGGATCCGCGACTTTGGCGTGCCGGTCTGGGCCTTGATCGGTCACTACCGGTACGCAACCGGCCACGACGTGGAGCGGGTCGCGACCGACTACGAGCTGCCGCTGGAGGCGGTCGAGGCTGCCCTGGCCTACTATGGTCGGCACCAGACCGAGATCGACGCGCGCCTCGCCGCCAACGCCGCCTAGGTGGCTAGCTTCTACATCGATCACGATGTCGCCAACCGGGTCGCCAGCCTCTTACAGGCGTCGGGGCACCACGCGGTGCTGGTCCGCACCCTGGGTACGATGAGCGCTCCCGATTCTCACCACCTGCTCGCCGCGACCCAGGGCGGGCGGATCCTGATCAGCCACAACCGGGGCGACTACCTGCTCCTGCACGATGCCTGGCACCGCTGGGGGCAGGCGTGGGGCGTGAGCCCGCCGCACGCTGGCATCCTGATCCTGCCGCACATGCCACCGGAGAGCGTGACCCAGCGGATCGGTGTCTTTTTGCAGTCCGGCCAGTCAGCGGCCGACCGGCTTCATGATGGAGCCCACGGCTCGCCCAGTGGGTCCCGGCGCCCTGAGCCCGCTGGAGGAGGCGGGCGTCAGGGAGTAAACGTAAGCCGTATCGAGGAAGACCGGCGCACGGTCAGCCACTCTCGCTCTCTCGCCGCTCGCCGATGGGCGTATCGGTCGTGCCCGGTCGAAAGGTCCTCCACGCCCAGATCCCTGGCAAGCCGAGCGATCCGCGTCAGGGGATACTCTTCGGCGGGATGACCTTTGTCGGGTGACATCTCGCGCTCACGTGCTACCGTTTGGCCGTGCGCATGGTGACCGAATTGGGAAACTGCCCCGATACACCCATCTCCGTCGCTGAGCCGGCCGGCAACCGGCTGTCCTGAAAGTGGCTCGGGTCGCGATTCAGCCGTCGCCCAGCAGGATGACGTTCCCTTTGCGATCGGCGACCACCACCGTGCCGTTGGGAAGAATCGAGGGCGCCGACCACACCTGGGCACCGGCGTTATAGTCGAAGACGACGTGGCCGGTGGTCGAGTCGAGCGCGTAGACGTGGCCGACGGTGCTGCCGGTGTAGAGCGTTCCCTGGTGGTCGAGCGCGGGCGAGCTGTACACCGAGCCGTAGATCGGAAACTGCCAGCGCAGCGCCCCGTCCTTCGTGCCGAGGGCGTAGATCCCTCCCTTGTTCGCGCCGAAGAACAGGGTCGAGGCGTCGGCGCTCAGCGCGGCGGTTGCCCAGATGCCGGCGTACTCGCGCTCGGCTTCGTAGAGCCACTTCAACGAGCCGTCCGGATTGACCGCGTAGAAGTTGCTGTTGTTCGCGCCGATGTAGATCGTTCCATCCGGGCCGATCGTCGGCGAGGCGCCGCTGCCAATTCCGTTGCCGCCACCAAACCCCCCGGCCTTCGTCAGCAGCGGGGTCGATCCCAGGTGCTGGCCGAAGTCGAACGTCCAGGCGATCGTTCCCTCTTTCGAGTCGGCGCTCGCCGGCGGCGCGACCGCGTAGAGCTTGCCGTCGCTGCTCGGCTGGTAGACCTTGCCGTCGGCGGCGAGCGCCGGGCTGGAGCGCAGGGTCGGCCCGGTCTGGACCGTCCACTTCACCGTCCCATCCGGCGCGATCGCGTAGAGCTTGCCGGGGCCGCTCACCGCGTAGATCGTCCCGTCCGGTCCCACCGTGGGGGACGAGGTCATCATGCCCTCGCCGAAGTCGACCGACCAGGCGATCTGGGCCTCGGTCCCGCTGGTCGGGGCCTTGAGCGCGTAAAAGGTGGACCGGGCGGCGTTCCGGGTCCCGGCACTGAATCCGAGGTACACCGAGCCGTCCCGCCCGAGGGCCGGCGTCGCGTGGAGGGAAGTGCCGCCGTCCGGGTGGAAGCGCCAGACGAACGAGAGGCTCGACCCCTGGCCCGGATCACGCAGCGCGAAGAGATTGCCCGGGAAGTCGGCGATGTAAATGGTGCCGTCCGGACCGATCACCGACGAGCTTTGAATGTCCATGCGCGGGGTCGCCGGGTGAACCGTGGGCACCGGCGGGTGGGCCGCGTCGAACGTCCGCAGCACGACGCCGTGGGTCGGTCCGGTGTGCGGGCTCCGGCCGGTGTGGAAGGGATCGACCTGGTACATCGGCTTGCCGGCGGTCACCTCCGCCTGGGCCGCCGGCGCGACGGTCGGCTGAGCGATCGGCGAGGCGGCGACCGCCGAGGTGGTGGTCGCGGTGGGCGCGGCGGCGGCCGGGGTCGCGGTCGCCGGTGCCGTGGTCGGCGCGGCCGCGGCGGCGGTGGTGGCCGTGGGCGCGGGAACCGTCGCGGTGGGCGCCGCGCTGGCGGGCGTCGCCGGCGCGGTGGTCGGCGTGGCGGCGGGCGACTGGCACGCCACCAGCAACGCGGCGCCGCTCAGAGCGGCGGCGGAGGCGAGTCCGTGGACGAAGCGGCGTCGGCTGATCGGGATGTTGGGCGCGCCCGCCATCGGTCGCGCGCCTCGGTCGGCGAGGATTCCGGTCGTCTGGTCCATCGTCAATCCCTCGATCTGGCACCGGGTCGTCGGAGCGACCACGCCAGCCATGCTCAGTATTGGGGACGCAGCCCGACGGCGTCAAATTATCAAAGCACGGAGTACGGGTGCGATACCGAGTGTTCGCTCGAACCGTATCTGGGCGACATCGCGCGGAGATCCAAAGCAAGCCGGAGCATCCTGGGTTAATGAATCCCACACTGGCCAAAATGGCTGAGTGAGCACAGGATAAATGTGCATCGACACGAACCAATGGTTTCTCCCGAACTTCTGTTCATATCCTCTGGCCGAACTGATAAGATGCGAGAGGAAAGAAATTCGGTGTGCTGTGAGTTGGCGCCCAATGAGTTATGCAACGGCCCGTCGACGCGAGGTCAACAGCGAAATCAATAAGCTCTACCCGGAAGATCGCGCCGTACACGAATGGTATCGGTTCGTTCTCTCCTTCCCTCCGCACCTCGTCCGTGAGTATCTGACGCGCTTCGGTCTCGGCACGAGCAATCGCGTTCTCGATCCCTTCTGCGGCACCGGCACAGTGCTCGTCGAGGCCAAGAAACTCGGAATCTCGAGCGCCGGGGTCGAGGCGAATCCGATGGCTTATTTTGCCAGTCGGGTGAAGACCGACTGGGCACCCGATCCCGACGGGCTGGTTCGCCATGCCCAGCGTGTCGCGGAGAGCGCACGGTCGGAATTAGAGTCGCAGGGTATCCTCGATGAGGCCCCGCTGCTCTGTGCCCAGAATGAGCAAGCGTCACTGCGAACTCTCCCGCCCGAAAGCGACGCTCTGTTGCTGGCGGGATCGATTTCTCCCCTCCCCCTGCACAAGGTTCTCGTCCTCCTTGACTGCCTCTCACGGTCACGGGATGAGCGATACGATCAGCATGAGCGCCTCGCGCTGGCCAAGGTTGTCGTCTATGCCGCGAGCAATCTGCACTTCGGTCCAGAGGTCGGGGTCGGACCAGCGCGTGCCGACGCGGCCGTGCTCGCTCGATGGATCGCCGGCGTCAAGGCAATGGCCAATGACCTGCGTCAGGTGAGGAGTGCGCGGGAGACTCCGTCGGTCGTCCTCCAGGCCGATTCCCGGCACATCACTGAGGCGCTCGAACCCGAGTCGATCGACGCTGTGATCACGTCTCCGCCGTACCCGAACGAGAAGGACTACACTCGGACAACCCGCCTCGAATCTGTCCTCCTTGGATTCATTCGTGACAAATGCGACCTTCGATCCCTCAAGCGGAATCTCGTGCGGTCCAATACACGGGGGGTGTACATCAACGACGATGATGACCGCCTGGTTTCCGACCAC
>JAJPKB010000658.1 GCA_021323915.1 Chloroflexota bacterium
GCGCTACCTGCGCGGTCACGCCCAGCAGATCGACAAGGGGGCCGAGGAGGGCAAGCGGACGCCGGATCACGCGAAGTGGCGGATCGCCCGCGAGATCTACGTCGACGACACGACTGAGGCCGCCTGGGAGTACGCCCGTCGGGGAAGTCTCGCCGTCGGGCTCGGCGATTACTTCCTTCGGATGAATACGAAAAATGGTCAGCTCGCCCAGTTCAAGGCGAGCGACGACGTGCCCACCAGCGAGATCGACCTCGACTACCTGCTGAGGAATCTCTGCCTGATCGGCAGCCCGGACGACGTCGCCGAGCAGATCCGCGAGATCTATCACTCCGTCGGCGGCTTTGGAACGCTGCTGATGATCGCCCACGACTGGGACGAGCCGCGCCGCTGGCAGAACGCGATGCGCCTGCTGGCGACGGAGGTGATGCCGCGCCTCGCGGATCTCTCGTGATCGGACCGGGAGGGGGTGGGTGACAGGCGACATCGAGCCGATCGCCACGCGGGCGGACGCGGCCGTCGCGGGCGATCGGCGCAGTCAAGCCGGCTGGTGCGTCTACGACTGGGCCAACGCGTCCTTCGCGACGGTCGTCGTGACCGTTTTTCTCGGACCGTATCTGACGACGATCGCCAGGGCCGCCGCTGATGCCGACGGGTTCGTCTACCCGCTCGGTGTCAAGGTGGCGGCCGGGTCGCTCTTTCCCTACGCGGTGTCGATCTCGGTGCTGCTGCAGGTGATCTGCCTGCCTTTCCTGGGCGCCCTGGCCGATTACTCCGACCGGAAGAAGCAGCTGCTGGCGCTCTTCACCTACCTCGGGGTCTTTGCGACCGTCGGCCTGTTTGCCCTGCGCGGGACCAACTACGGCCTGGGCGTCGCGCTCTTCCTGATCGCCAACCTCGCCTACGGCGCGGCGGTGATCTACTTCAACGCGTTCCTGCCGGCGGTCGCCCGCCCCGAGGAGCGCCACGCCGTCTCGTCGATCGGCTGGGCGCTCGGCTACCTCGGCGGGGGCGTGCTCCTGGCCCTGACCCTGGTCCTGGTGTCGCAGGCCGACCGCTTCGGACTGACGACCGGCCTGGCCGTTCGGGTGAGCCTCGCCTCGGCCGGCCTCTGGTGGGGCATCTTCGCGCTGATCCCCCTCCTGACCCTGCCCGGCTCCGGGGCTGGCCCCGCTGTTCAGTATGGCCCGGCCGTGGTGTCGTCCGGCCTCGTTCAGCTCAAGAGCACCCTCGCCACCCTCCGTCGCTACCCGCGAACCCTGCTCTTTCTGATCGCCTACCTGCTCTACGCCGACGGGATCCACACCGTGACGACCCTCTCGGCGCAGTTCGGACAGGAGGCGCTCGGCCTCTCGATCTCCACCCTCACCCTGGCCATCCTGATGGTCCAATTCGTCGCGTTCTTCGGGTCGCTCGGGTTCAATCTCATCGCCCGGGCGATCGGGAGCAAACGAGCGATCCTGATCGACCTCCTGATCTGGACCGGCGCGCTCGTCTACGCCTACGCTTTCTTGAGAACCGAGGTACAATTCTTCGTCATGGCGTCGGTGATCGCGCTGGTGCTTGGCGGAGGACAGGCCCTGAGTCGGTCGGTCTTCTCGCTGATGATTCCGGTCGGCCGCGAAGCCGAGTACTTCAGCGTCTACGAGATCAGCGATCGCGGCACCAGCTGGCTCGGTCCGCTCCTCTACGGCCTCGCCCTGCAGTTCACCGGCAGCTACCGAATCGCCATTCTCTCGCTGGTGGTGTTCTTTTTGATCGGCGCGGCGCTGCTGGCGGGCGTGGACGTGCGCCAGGCCGCGCTCGAGGCGGGCAACGACGCCCCGGAGGGCGTGTAGGGCAAAGGGCAGACCGGTTGGTCGCCCGCCGATTCGCGGTGCGCGTGGCTCGATCATCCGACCATGTGGAAGAGGAGGGACGGTGCTCACTCATCTGTACGAGATCGTTCGTGAGCGGGCGCGCCGGTTTCCCGACGCGGTCGCCGTCGGTGGACAGCAGGGGCTGGGCTGGAAGACTCTCACCAGCCGGCAGCTGCTCGAGCTAGTCGACCGCCTGGCGGCCGAGCTCGGCGAGCAGCGGGGCATCACCGCCGGCGACCGCGTCGTGCTGTGGGTTCCCAACGCCTGGCGGGCGCCGGTCTACCTGTTCGCGCTCTGGAAGCTCGGGGCGGTCGTCGTCCCCTTCGACCGCGAGATGAACCCCGGCGCGGCCACCAGCATCCTGGCGTCGGTCGAGCCGCGCCTGATTATCGCCGGCCACGGCGAGCGTCCCGGCTGGGCCACCGATCGAGAAGACCTCGTCGAATGGTGGGAGCCGGATCTCCCTCACCCCCTTCCTGATCCCAAACGCTGGGGCGTTCACACGCCCACCCCAGTGCGCGGGAGAGGGGTCTTGAGGGAAGATGCTCCTGCTGAGTCCCCTCTCCCTCGGATGGGAGAGGGGGTAGGGGGTGAGGGAACCGACGACCTCGCCGCGATCTTTTTCACCTCCGGCACGACCGGCTCGCCCAAGGGGTGCATGATCACCCATCGGAACCTCTGCTTCGAGGTCGAGGCGCTCCAGCGCTGCATTCCGCTCGATCCGACCTGCCGACTCGCGAGCATTCTGCCGCTCTCGCACCTCTTCGAGCTCACCTGCGGGCTGCTCTATCCCCTGGCGATGGGGGCGGCGATTCATTACATCCCGAGCCGGCGGGGACCGGACATCCTGCGGGTGCTGCGCGAGCAGCGGATCACCCACATGATCGCGGTTCCCCAGCTCCTGGCGATGATGGGGCGCGCGCTCGACGAGCAGCTGCGGGCCCGGTTTCCCGCGCCGGTCTACGACGGCCTGAACCGACTCGCCGATTACCTTTCGATCGAGCGGCGACGAAAACTGTTCTTCATGGTCCACCGGAAGCTCGGCGGTCAGCTGCGACTGATCGCCTCCGGCGGCGCCGCCCTCGATCCGGAAACCCACCGCCAGTGGGAGCGGATCGGGGTTCAGATCGTCCAGGGATACGGCACCAGCGAGTGCGCGCCGGTCGTCGCGGCCGGCGCGCCCGGCGAGACGCCGATCGGCAGCGTGGGCAAGCCGCTGCCCGGCGTTAGGGTGCGACTGGGCCCGGAGGGCGAGCTGATCACCCGCGGTCCGAACGTCATGCCCGGCTACTGGAAAGACCCGGCGCGCACCGCCGAGGTGCTGACCGACGGCTGGTACGCGACCGGCGACCAGGCGCGGATCGACGCCGACGGCAACATCTGGATCCTGGGTCGCCTGAAAGACCTGATCGTCCTGCCGTCGGGCGTCAACGTCTGGCCGCAGGACGTCGAGGACGCGCTGCGCGCGCACCCATCGGTCAAAGACGCCGCGGTGGTCGCGGTGACCGCACCGGCCGGCGGCATGACCCTCCACGCTTACCTGATTCCGGCCGGTCCGAGCGATCGGGACGTCGACCTGGCGTCGATCGTCGCCCGGGCCAACGGGCGACTCGCCCAGCACCAGCGCGTCGCCTCCGCGTCGTGGTGGAGGTCGGAGACCGGCGACTTCCCGCGCACGACGACCCTCAAAGTGCGCCGCCATCTCCTGCCGGTGCCCGATCGCGCGGCCGCGGTCAAGGTCGAGAGCGCCCGGGCGGCGGACGATCCGGTCGGCCAGGCGATCGCGGCGGCCAGCCACCTCGACCGCATCGACGACCGCCAGACCCTCGGCGAGCTCGGGTTGGACAGCCTCGGCCTGGTCGAGCTCGCCCTGCGCCTCGAGGAAAAGACCGGCAAGACGGTGGGCGACGGGGACCTCAGCCTGGACATGACCGTCGAGCAGGTCAGAGCCGCCCTGGCGGGCTCGCCGGACGACGAGGCCGAGACCGTGGCCGGACGCTCGGACGACGAGCGGGAGCTGCCGCTGTGGCCCTTCACCTGGGGGCGGGCGTTTCGCGTCCTGGGGCTGCCGTTCGAGCTGCTCTTTCGCGGCGCGGTCACCCGCACTGTCGTTCTGGGCGGCGAGCACCTCGCCGGCCTGCCTCCGCGCGTCATCTTCGCCGGGACCCATCGGAGCTACGCCGATCTGATCCTGGTCCAGGAAGCGCTGTCTCGGACCGCGGCGAAGGGCCTGGCGCGCCGGCTCGTCGTCGCGGCGGGCTCGGTCCGCTACGAGGAGGCCGGGCTCCTGGGCCGCTACGCGACCCTCGCCTTCGGGCTGTATCCGCTGCGGCAATACCAGGGACGCGCCGCCAGTCTCCGCGGCCTGGCGCGGCTGGCCAGCCTGGGCAACGCCGTCCTGATCTTCCCCCAGGGCAGGCACGTCACCGGGGAGCTCGAGCGAGCCGGCGATCCTTCGGCGCGCTTTCGCTCGGGTGTCGCCCAGCTTGCCACGGCGCTGGACGCGGTGGTCGTGCCCTTCGGATTGTCCGGATCCGATCGGCTGGTGCCGCCCCGCGCCCCGGAGGGGTTCAAGGGGCCGGTCATCGCCGGCATTCCGGTCTCGGTCACCCGCGCGCCGCTCGCAATCGTTTTCGGATCGCCGCTACGCCCCGAGGTGGGCGAATCCCCCCGGGCGTTCGCCGCGCGCCTGGAGGGTATCTGCTTCGAGCTGGCTCGCCAGGCGGAGCAGGCGCTGGCCGCGAAGACGTGAGGTGTGTATAGTTTGCCCGGATAGTGTGTAATCCCGGAGGCCACGAGAATGAGTAAGCTGAAGCGCAAGAACCTCGTCGTCGATGCCGAGAAAGTCGAGGAGCTTGCTCGCCGTCGCGAGACGACCGAATCCGAGGCGGTGCGGGAGGCAGTCGACTTCGCGCTGGCTGCCGAGCGAGTCGTGGCGGCGATTCGTGCGCTGCGCGATCACGGTGGAATCGACGACGTTTTCGGTCGGCTTCCCGACGAGCTGGATGCCTGAATGGCGCGTGCCGAGGTTCCCGATACGACGGTTTTCATTCAGCTCATCCGCGATCAGAGCGCGCTGCCTGAGCTGTATCGGGGATTCAAGGCAGGGCGGGTCTGGCTTTCATCGGTGGTCGTTGCCGAGGTTTACGCCGGAAGTCGATCACGCGAGGATTCACGTCTGGTTGACGAGATCGTGGACGCCATGCGAGGAGTTGATCGCCTGATTACGCCGGGCGAAGCTGACTGGGCGCGCGCGGGCCGGCTGATCAACCGCCAGATTCGTTTGCGCGGGGGCTTACGACCGTGCGATCACCTCGCCGACGTCTTGATCTTGCTCTCCGCCGCTCGCCTCAACGGAACGGTCGTCACCGCGAACGTCCGTCACTTCGACGGCTGGGCCGCCCTGGCCCACGACGCCGGCCTCGACGTGGCGGTCGCCGCATTCCCCAACAGTGGGCAAAACGCCTTGCCGCTCTCCTGAGAGATCTCTCAGCCTTCTCAGCTTCATCTCAGCCGCGGCTTACCGTCTTCTCAGAGTCGCGCGGTATCGTCATAGGTGAAAGGAGCCGAGACGAGAACGACCTCGTCCCGGCAAGCGGGTGGTCGTCGCGGCGGAGCATCGGTCGGCTCCGCGCGACCCACCGTCGTCGAGTGACACATGATTGGTTACGAGCGAACCGGGTTGCCAGAAATGTGGTCGTTGGTCCGGGAATGGCGACAGACCGGTCGGACAGCGTCGGTCCTCGATCGCGTTCCTCACGTGATTCGCTTCGGCATCGCCGGCGGAATCGCCACCGGCGTCCAGCTCGTCGCCCTCGTCGCTCTGGTCACCTTGAGCCTGGATAAGAACGTCGCCCACGCCATCGCCCTGGTGATCTCCTCGCAGGCCAGCTTCTTTCTGAGCCGCGAGGTGACCTGGGCGGAGCGGCGCCGCGTCGACGAGAGCGTCGTGGCGCTGCTGGGGAAGCTGGGACGATTCAACGGTATGATCGCGGTGAGCGTGCTGGTCAACCAGATCACCTTCCAGGTAACCGCGACTCACGTCTACTACCTGATCGCCGCCGCGCTCGGGATTCTGGTCGCGGCCACGATCAACTACACGGTGAGCGATCGGCTGATCTTCGTGGCGGTTCGAGACCGCTCGAACTGATCGCCGAAATAATCGGGTATCGGCCGGGCAAGCTCTGGCTTGAAAGACAGAGCTTCTTCTTTCGCTCACCGCTGTAACCTACCGAATCATCTACTTGGCTTTCGCCGGAGCGGCGACGGTGCCCCTTACGCAAACACGACCTGGCCACGCGAGCGAAAGGATTGTACGATAGCGCGGGAAAACTGGCGGCGACGCGAGGTCGTCAGACACGTCGGAGGTAAACCGCATGAAGGTCGTCGTCCTCGAAGATTGGAACCGCTTCTTCCCCGGCGTGCCCAGCCTGGAGCGGCTCCGGGAGCGTGCCCAGGTCGAGATCCAGCACGATTCGCCCGCCGACCGCGCCGACCTGCTGGCACGGCTGAACGGCGCGGGGATCGTCGTGCTGAATCGGGAGCGCACCCGCTTCGACGCCGAGGTGATCGGCGCCCTGCCCGCCCTCGAGCTGATCGTCCAGACCGGTGGCATCAGCCCCAACCTCGACCTCGCGGCGGCCACCGCCCGGGGAGTAGCGGTGGCCGCCGGGCCGGGGCTGCCGAACTCGATCGAAGGCGTCGCCGAGCTGGCGCTGGGCCTTCTGCTGAACCTGGCGCGGCAGATCCGGGCGAACGACCGAAACGTGCGGATGGGCGTCTGGGACGTCGCTCCGACGGTGATGCTCAACGGCGGGACCATGGGCATCGTCGGCCTGGGCCGGCTTGGCCGGAGCCTGGCGCGGCTCGGCCAGGCGCTCCAGATGCGGGTCATCGCGGCGGGACCGACGCTCACCCCGGAGCGCGCCGCGCAAAGCCAGGTCGAGTACGTGTCCCTCGACGACCTGTTCCGGAGAGCGGACGCCGTCTTCGTCTGCACCCGCCTGTCCGATCGGACCCGCGGACTGGTCACCCGGCGCCACCTCGGCTTGATGAAGCGCTCCGCGTACCTGATCAACGTCGCTCGCGGACCGATCGTCGACGAAGACGCGCTCGTCGACGCGCTCCGGGAGGGTCGTATCGCCGGCGCGGGCCTGGACGTCTTCGGCCGCGAGCCCCTGCCGGTTGGACACCCGCTGACCGTGCTGGAGAACGTCGTCCTCACCCCCCACATCGGGTGGGTGACGGACGCCAACTGCCGGCGGTTCGTCGACTCGGTCGTCGAGAGCATCGACCGGTATCTGGACGGCGACTTCGGCAAGGTCGTCAATCCCGAGGCCCTCGCGGCGCGGCAGCGGGATCGCTGACCGGGGCATCTTCTACCACTCCAGCCGCGCCGTGGCGAGCGCGGCGGGGCTGATTTCAGTTACCTGACGTAGCAACCGGTCCGTCGCGTACGACCGGTGGATCGGCCATCCGGGGCATCGGGAAATCCGTCGCATGGGTGACCGAAGAATCACCCGTGACTCGATTGACCAGCCGCGAAAGCGTCCCTATCCTGAAAGCGGCTGGGCGTTTCCCTCGTCTGGTTCGCACGACGCACGGGCGGGTAGCGCGATCTTGCTCTCCTGCTCGCTCTCGTTCGCAGGAGGATCACGTGCCGCGGCGCTACCTCGAGCTCACGACCGAAGACCGAACGCGCCTGACCCGGCTGGCCGGCGAGGCGCAACTCTTCCTCGACCGCATCGTGGCCGAGCTCGCCGAGATGCTTCACGATGCCGAGGAGATCCGGAGCTTCGTCGATTCGGGAGGTCTTGCCCAGCAGATTCGGTCCGGCCTTGAGGCCTACCTGACCGCCATGACGAATGGCGATACCGACGGCTACCTGGCCCGGCTGGGCGAGTCGGTTCGGGCCAGCGCGGAGCGAGACGTGCCCTTTCAGGCGCTGGTCGTCGCGGTGATGGCCTTCGAAGGCGTGATTATCCGCCTGCTCGCCGAGGCCTTCCACGACGACCCGGAGCGCCCGGAGATCCGGTCTTCGTTCTTGAAGTTCAACCACCTCTGCCTGATCGCCGCCGCGGATGCCTACCTGCTTGGAAAAGAGGAGACGATTCGGGGTCAGGAGTCGGCGCTTCGGGCGCTCTCGACGCCGGTCGTCGAGGTGTGGCCGGGCATTCTCGCGCTCCCGCTCGTCGGGACGATCGACACCGCGCGGGCAAAACAAATTACCCAGAATCTGCTCCGACGCATCCGCGAGACCCAGGCGCGGGTCGCGATCCTGGACATAACCGGCGTTCCCCTCGTCGACACCCGGATCGCGAACCACCTCATGAAGACGATTCGCGCCGCTCGCTTGCTGGGCGCGCGCGGCATCGTCGCCGGCATCTCGCCCGAGATCGCCGACACCCTGATCGGTCTGGACGTCGACTTCGAGGGGATCGATACCTACTTCTCCTTGCGCCAGGCGCTCGAGGCGGCGATCAACTACCTGGGGCTCGCGATCGTCCCGCGGGAGGTCGTTCGATGAGCATACCGGTCCTCGAAGTCGAGGGGTTTCTCCTGGCGTCGATCCAGGAGTCGCTCGAAGATAGCGCGGCGCTCCACCTCAAAAAGGATCTCCTCGAGGAAATTCGCCGTACCCAGGCCCGCGGCATCCTGCTCGACGTGTCCGGGGTCGACATCGTCGATTCGTTCACCGCGCGCGTCCTTGGAGGCATCGGCGGGGCGGCCCGGCTGATGGGAGCGCGCACCGTCCTGGTTGGCCTGCAGCCCGAGGTGGCGATGACCATGGTCGAGCTGGGACTGGAGCTCCGCGAGATCGCGACCGAGCTGAACGCCGATCGCGGAATTCATCTGCTGCGTGCCCTGACCGACCCGTCGGCGCGGGATGGCCGGCGTGAGGTCTAGCACGACGGCCCTGGCCGCCGAGGCCGACATCGTGCGGGCCCGTCGTGACGCGAAGGATCTCGCCGCCTCGGCGGGCTTCGGATTGCTGGAGCAGGTGCAAATCGCGACCGCGGTCTCGGAGCTGGCCCGCAACGTGATTCAATACGCCGGGCACGGCGAGATCGTCGTCAGCCAGATCCGCGACGGGTCGCGCGCCGGGCTCGAGATCGTCTGCCGCGATCGGGGACCCGGCATCGCGAGCCTCGACCGTGCGCTGGCCGGCGGATACAGCACCAGCCACGGCCTCGGCCGCGGACTCGCCGGGGCGCGCTCCCTCCTCGACGAGTTTCGGGTCGAGACCGCCCCCGGGCGTGGCACGACAGTCTGGGGGCGTAAATGGCTGGCCTGACCCCGTTCCCGCGAGCGATCGCGTTGCGGCGCGACGTCGACGTGCTCCGCGCGCGTCAGGCCGCGCAGCACCTGGCCACCGCCGCCGGCCTCACCGAGCGCAGCCGTGCCCGTCTCGATCTGATCGTCTCCGAGATCACGACCAACGTCGTGCGGCACGCCGGTCGCGGAGTGGTGACTTTCCACGCCGAGACCGACCCCCGGTGTCGGCTGGTCGTTCGCTGCCAGGACCAGGGCGCCGGCCTCTCGCCGGTGCGCCGCGAGCAACCGGAAGCGATCGCCGGCCTCGGGCTCGGCCTGGCGGTGGTGCGCGGCCAGGCGGACCTGGTGACGATCCGCTCGAGCGCCGAAACCGGAACTCTGGTGGAGGCGCAGGTGTGGGATTGATCGAGGTGGCCGGCCTGTCCCGCCCGAAGCCCGGCGAAGCGACGAGCGGCGACGCCTGGTTCCACCACGCGACCGAGACGGCGACGTTCATCGCGGTCGTCGACGGTCTGGGGCACGGTGCCGAAGCCACCAAGGCCGCGAACCTCGCGGTCGCCTTCTTGCGCGAGCAGCTTCGAAACGACGAGGAGCCGGTCCGGCTGGACCTGCTCGCGCGGGGCCTGCATCGAGAGCTCCGCCACGGCCGCGGGGCGGTCGCCGCGCTCGCCTGGATCGATCCCCGTGCCGACGAGATACGGTACGTCGGCATCGGGAACGTCGAGGTGTGCCTGATCGCGGACCTGCCCTCCCGCCTTTTCTCGCGCCCGGGTCTCGTCGGCGGTCCCCGCCCGATTCATCCCGACGTTCAGCGAACGTCGTTCTCGCCCCGATCGCTGCTCGTCCTTCACACCGACGGAGTTGGGCCAATCCCGGCGCAAACGATCCCAAGGCTGGGGACGTGCGCCGAGATCGCGCGCTCGCTGCTCGCCGGCTGGGCGCGCCCGGACGACGACGCGACGGTCGTCGTGGCCCGTCGCGGAGGAGGGACGCGATGATCCGACAGGAAAGCCTCACCGCCGAGTTCGGCGCTTTGCTGCGGTCGTACCTCGTGACCGAGGATGAGGCCGAGCTGTACCGCGCGTCGGAGCTGGGGCGCCGCCTCGCCGCCCAGGGCGTCGGTCCGGATGCGCTGGTCGCGTCCTATCACGCCGCTCTCCGCGCGCTCTTCGCCGAGCGGGCGTCCTCCCGGGCCGCGCCGGCGGTCGACAAGGCGGCGGGCCTCCTCCTCGAAGCGATGATGGCGTACGCGCTCGCCTTCCGCGAGCACCAGCGCGCCGAGCAGCAGCGCCTCGAGGAGATGCGCCGATACAGCCAGGAGCTCGAGCGCCACGAGCGCGAGCTGCGAACGATCGTGGACAACGTTGTCGACGGGCTGGTCCTCCTCGATGGGCAGGAGACGGTGCGGCTGGCCAACCGCGAGGTCACCCACCTGTTGCACCGTCCGCTCGACGAGCTCGTCGGCCGTCCGCTTCCCTTCGAGCGCCTACCGTTTCCGGCCGCGCGCCTCAAGGATGCGCTCCGCGACATCCGCGTCGGTCGGGATCAGCTGATCGAGTGGGAGGTCGACTCCGCCTCGGCGTCGTGGCGGATCATGGCGGTTCCCGTTCATCACGGTCCCCAGTTCTTCGGGACGCTGATCGTGGTGCGCGACATCACCCGTCAGCGCCAGCTGGACCGCATGAAGGACGATCTGATCGGCCTGGCCGTCCACGAGCTTCGGGCCCCGCTGGCAATCATCCTGGGCTATGCCGATCTCATCATCGGACGAAACCTCTCCGCGGCGACCGGCGTCGAGTACGTCCGGACGATCCAGGAGAGCGCCGAGCACCTGACTCGCCTCGTGGACGATTTCCTGACCATCCACCGCCTCGAGAGCGGCGCGATGCCGATTCATCTCCGTCCGACGTCCGTCGCGCCGCTGGCCGGCGCCGTCGCGCGCCAGTTCGACGCCACGACCCATTGTCACCGCGTCCTCTCGACCGTCGAAACGGATCTCCCGCGCGTCCTCGCGGACCCGGATCGAGTGACCCAGGTATTGACCAACCTGGTCTCCAACGCGATCAAGTACTCGCCCCACGGCGGAGTGATCCGCCTCGACGCGCGCGTCGCGAAGGATGCCGTCGAGGTGTCGGTGATCGACCAGGGGCTGGGACTTCCGCCGGAGGCGATTCCCTCGCTCTTTGGCAAGTTCTACCGGGTTCCGACGCCGGATCGCCAGAACATCGCCGGCACCGGCCTGGGGCTCGCGATCTGTCAGAAGATCGTCGCCGCTCACGGCGGGAGAATCTGGGCCGAAAGCGACGGTCCGGGTCGGGGTAGCCGTTTTTCTTTCAGCCTGCCGATTGCCGACGGTGAGGAACGGGGCGCGGACAGCCGATCGGCGAGGGACCCATCCGCGAGAACGTCGTCAGAATAGCCGGTCCCGACGGGACGGATGAGAGACCGAGCGGTTCCGGACGACCGACCGAAGACGCGTCGGAATCACCTCGATCTCGTCCAGGTAGAGCTGTCCACCGCACCGGCCGCACCGTGGCAGACCACCGCCGTCGGGCGCGAGGCCCGGGCCGTGGTCGGACGGACGAAACTGCCGACGCTCAGGCTCGGAGGGGTCCCACGCGACCTGCCCCGGCACGTAGCCGCAGAAATAACAGTGCAGATCCGCGCGCAGCACTGTCGATCCCCCGGCCAACGGAATCGTGGATCGAGCCCCGGTCGTCGCGAGGGCAGAGGTGACTTCGCCGCTCTTGGGAGTCCGTGAAGGTTGTACCGAACCCGCCTTCGATCGAGCGGACGGGAACTCGGACCTGGCCCGGACCTCGATCCGACCCGACTGTACAGGACCCTTCCCAAACCAGTAAGACCCGGTCGTCCGACTTCGTGCCAGACCGACGGGGGATTTTCTTTCGGCCGAACGGGCGATACCAGACAATTCCGCCCATCAACGAGCAGGTGCCCGGCGAACCGGTAGCACGGGGGCTTGTCCCCCGCTCCGGGTAACCGGGGACAAGCCCCGCGCTACGAGACGCTCGTTGCTTGATCGATAAGCCGCGACCGGAACGACTGTAATCGGGCGCCGAGCCCTCCGGGCTCAGCGAGTCCGTTCGTCGCTCCAGGCCGGGCGATTGAGGGGTGTCCGAGCGTCGACGGTCAGGAATCCCTGGTGGCGTGCCAGATAGGCCGCGGTCTCCTGCCGACGGCTCAGGTGCAGCTTCTGGAGAATGTTGCTGACGTGGGTCTTCACGGTGTGATCGCTCACGCAGAGCAGCTCGGCGATCTCGTGGTTCGTCTTTCCCTCGACCAGCATGGGGACGATCTTGCGTTCCTGCTCCGAGAGGGCCGCCAGGGGATCGGTCGAGCGCTGCGCGGCGAAGCGCTGGAGCCAGGAAAAGACCTTCGTCGTCACGTCCGGATCGAGCAACGAGCCTCCCTGGGCGACGACCTCGACCGCTTCGACCAGGCGTTTCCCATCCGACTGCTTGAGGAGGTATCCGGAGGCGCCGGCGGTGACCGAGGCGATGACCGCAGACTCGTCGGCGAAAGAGGTGAGCATGATGACCCGAATCGAGGGATTCATCGAGCGGATGTCCCGACATGCCGCGATTCCGCTTTCGTCCGGAAGGCGCACGTCCATCAGGACGACGTCCGGGGCGTGGTCGCGCGCCAGCTCGATCGCCCGATTCGCGGTACCGGCTTCCCCGACGATGGCGAAGGTGGGGAACGCGCGGAACAGCGTGATCAGACCAAGCCTCACGATTTCGTGATCGTCGACGATGAGCAGTCTCACCGATCGTTCAGCCACGTCCAACCTCCGTGTTCAGTGGGATCTCGAGACGGACCGTGGTTCCCTTTCCCGGAGCGCTCTCGATGGAGAACCTGCCGCCCAGCGCCCGGGTTCGTTCCGCCATGTTGCGCAAGCCCTGGCCGGAGGACGGCGGGCCGAGGGAATCGAAGCCACGGCCGTTGTCGCGAACCGTCACGACGCAGGCGCCGTCCAGGCGGCGCACCCGAATGGCGACGTTGGTCGCCTGAGCGTGCCGGATGATGTTGGAGGTCGCTTCGCGCATGATCTGCAGCACGTCGATGGCGGTGGCCCGATCGACGGCATCCTCCACCGCGTCGTCGATGCTGACCTCGACGTACGTCAGGGCGTTGATCCGGGCCTCCTCGGCGATCGTCTCCAGACCGGCACGCAGCCCCTGGGCGCCAAGCTGGCTCATGCGCAGGTCGAAGATGTAGTTGCGGATCATCTGGATAATCGTATCGATCTGAGTGCCCGCCCGCTGGAGCAGGGCGACGACCTGCGCGGGGTCGCCGGCGATCCGCTCGCCGGCGCCGAGGCCCAGCCCCAGCCCATACAATGCCTGGATCACGCCGTCGTGCAGGTCCATGGCGATCCGCTCGCGTTCCTCGAGCGTCGCCAGGTGTCGAGCCATCGTCACGTCACGCAAGAGAGCGGCACCGCCGATGCGCGCGCCTTGCGAGTCGACGACCGGGAAGAGCTGGATCGCGACGTGCTGGCGGGGCGGGCCGTGGAACGTGACCTCGAAGACCGGGTGCTTCGACACGTTCTCGCGCGCGGTCTTCCAGGCCGCCGCCACCTCCTCGGGGTTCTCGACCCCGGCCAGAAATCGAGAAAGGGTATCGTCCAGCTTGTGGCCGAGGACGTCATCGCTTGGAACGCCCAGGATCTCGGCTGCCCGGGGATTGTAGTAGCGGATGCATCCGTCGTGGTCAACCACGACCAGGCCGTCCGACATACTCGTCATCGTGGCCAGAAGAATCGAACGCTCGCGCGCGATCGCCGCTTCGAGCCGCGTCCGCTCCGCGTCGGCCTGCTTGCGCGCGCTGATGTCTTCGAAAACGACGACCGCGCCGGTCACCTCGTCTTCGTTGAGGATCGGCGTCGCGGTGTAGGCCACCGGAATTGGCGTCCCATCCCTCCGCCAGAACAGGTCGTCGTCGCGGTGGGCGGCGCTCCCGTCGCGGTGGGCGCGGGTGATCGGACAGTCCGCCGGCGGATACGCCGTCCCATCGAATCGGTGGGAATGAATAGTGAGATGGGCCGGCTTCCCGATCAGCTCGGCCGCTTCCCAGCCGAGCCAGCGCGCGGCTGCCTGGTTGGCAAAGGTGATCCGGCCTTCGCGGTCGAGCGCGTAGACCCCGATTCCGATGCTCTCGGTCACGGCCCGGGTGAACTCGAGCTGGCGCCGGAGCGACTGCTCTGCCTCGTTCGCCTGGTGGTAGAGGCGCGCGTTTTCCAGCGCCCGCGCGCAGCGATAGGCGATCTCTTCGCCCAACGCCACGTCGTCGGACGAATAGCGCCGCGTGCCACGGGAGCGCGCGAAGGCGATCGCGCCCAGAGTCTGCCCACGCGCCATCAGCGGCGCGGCGATGATCGAGCCGATATTGAGCTCGGCGACGAGCCCCTCCTGCGTCCGGTCGTGGAGGTAGCCAGCCAGCCACTCGGGATCGATCGACGCCATCAGGTGCGATCGACCGTTCCGTAGAACGCGCGCGATCGGGTGCTCGCTCCAGCTGGGAGCCTGCAAAAGGGAGCGGACGACCGCCTCGACGGATCCCTGCTGACGTGGATCGGCGCTTGCCACCTCGATCGCCGCGATCTGATCGTCGCGCCCTTTCAGAAACACGATGCAGTGATCGGCGAAGGCGGGAACGCTGAGCCGCACGATGGACGAGAGCGTCGTGGGGTAATCGAGAGACCGCGCCAGCACCGCGCTCATTTCGGCCAGGAGGCTCAGGTACTGCTCACCCCGCTTCCGGGCGGTGACGTCGCGGAAACAGACCGCTCCGCCGTCCTCCGACGGGTAAGCGTGTACCTCGAACCATCGCTCCAGGGGCGCGTAGTAGGTCTCGAACGCGAGAGGCTGCCGATCGATCATCAGCTGTTTGTATTGCTCGGCGAATTCCTCGAAGACCGCAGCCAGGGTCGTGGCGAGCGGCTGGCCGATTAAGTCGCCCGGATTCGGGACCAGATCCGCGAGGATCCTCCGTGCCGCCTGGTTGAGGTAGGTGAAGCGGCCGAATTGATCGACCGCGAGGAACGCGTCGGTGATGCTCTCGAGGATAGATACTACTTTCCCATCGGTCCGAGCCGCGTCTGGTTCTCGCGTGTCGTCCATGCGTCCAGCCTGGCGCCGAAGCGACGGGCGCTGGGCCACGTCGCCGAATTGCCCCGCGAGATCCTTCGCCACGACGCTCGCGCGGGGCGCGGCTTCGGGTCGTCGTCCCGCGCCGA
>JAJPKB010000030.1 GCA_021323915.1 Chloroflexota bacterium
CGAATCGTCTCGCCAATCAGCTTCTGCGTTCGGCGCAGGTCCATCTCCCGCCCATACTGCTACATTTCGAGCCAGTCGACCTGGCGCAAATCGTTCAAGAGCGCGTTTTACACGCCAGGGCCACCGCCGACGCAAAGGGATATCACTTCAAAGTCACCACCCAGCCCGCCCTGGTCGAGGCCGACCCGGTGCTCCTCGGCGAAGCGATCGACGACCTGCTCCAGCAGGCAGAAGCGTCGATGCCACGCGGCGGCGACATCGACGTTTCAGTGTCGGCGTGGGATGGCATCGCGACCGTGGCAGTGACCGATCACGGACCGGTCGTTCCACCCGAGGCAATCGGATTCCTTTTCCGTCCTTTTGGCATGGTTCCGTCGCTGGCCACCGCCGAGGCTACCGTTTCAAGGCCTTCGCTTCCCCTCTATCTCGCCCGGCGTATCGTGGAGGAGAGCGGTGGTTGGACTCGTGCCCAAAGTACGCCCGAGGGCACCACGATCTCCTTCAGTCTTCCTCGGCGCGGCCCGACTCTTCCAGAGGAAGGTGTCGAACGGGAAGGTACGGCCTCACCCCCGACGCGATTGCCAACCGTTACGCATACGTCCGGCGATGGAGCGAGCCGATGAGTCCATTCAACGACCCGAACGATAAAGAGCCAACCGAGCGTGGCGATCAAGGACAGCCGTCGGCGAGTGCGCAAGCACATTCCCCCCGGCCATCGTCCTCGAACCAGAACCAAACCGTTGGTCCGAAGAACGTCGAATACGCCGTCGCGACCGGTGCCCAGGATATCCGCGAGACCATCGTCATCAAAGAAGAGGACCTATTCCTTCTGACCGACCTGAACGGAAACGTTCCCCGCGGCAATGTGAACGGATTGGGGCTGTACCACAAAGACACACGATTTCTAAGCGCTTACGAGCTGGTGCTGGAGGGCATTCCGCCCACGTATTTGCTCTCCACGGGAGAAATGCGCTTCGCCGAGGTACAGGAGCTCACGAATCCGGACCTCCGGCTCCCGAGTGGTGTTGTGATCCCCAAGGAAACGTTGACCATCCACCGCGAACGCGTCATCACCACCTCGGCGGTTGACGAAGTCCTATCTATCACGAACTTCAACGTCACTCCGATGCCAATCGAGCTGGTGATCTTTTTCGATGCCGACTTCGCCGACATGTTTCAGATCCGCGGCTTTCTTCAGGTGTCGGAGCGCGGAACCCTTCATCCCCCGACCTGGAACGATGGAGTGCTCGACTTTCGGTACGACGGAATCGACGGGCTGATCAGGCACACGACCATCGAGTTCTCGCCGTGTCCGACGTCGAGGGCAGGTGGCCAAGCCAACTTCGACTTGAACCTCGAGCCCCGGTCGTCGACTACCCTCCGCCTCCGCGTCACGGTGTCGACGGAATCGACCCCATCGACCGACCCGATACCGGATCTCACGGCCCTCGTCGAGCGCGGAACGACGGACTACGAACGGTGGCTAGAGGAACAACCGACTTTTCACTCCGACAATCAGGTGTGGGACGACCTGGTCAGGCGCGCACTTTTGGATCTTCACCTGTTACAGAGCGGACCACGCGACCAACCGTTTCCGGCGGCCGGAATACCCTGGTTCGCTACTCTCTTCGGGCGAGACAGCCTGATCGTTGGGATCCAGCACTGCTGGACGCCCAAACAAGCCGCGCACGTTCTTCGACTGCTCGCAAGTCTGCAAGGGAAGAAGGTCGATCCCTGGCGCGACGAGCAGCCTGGAAAGATCATGCACGAGCTGAGGCGAGGCGAGCTGGCGCACTGCAACGTGATTCCCTTCAATCCCTACTACGGAACGGTGGATGCGACTCCCCTCTTCGTCATTCTCATGTCCGAATATTACCGCGCGACGGGCGACGTCGCCCTGCTGCGCGAGCTCGAGCCAAATTTACGGGCAGCGCTCGATTGGATGGAGGACTTCGGAGATTTGGACGGCGACGGATTCCTCGAATACAAGAAGCTTTCCGGATCCGGTTTGACGAACCAGGGTTGGAAGGACTCGTGGGACGCGATCATGTACGCGAACGGTGACCTGATCAAGCCACCGGTCGCGCTCGTCGAAGTTCAAGCCTACGCGTATGCCGCGCGTATCGGCGCCAGCGAGATCTACCGGGCCATGGGCGATACGTCCGAGGCGAATCGTCAGCTCTATCTGGCGAATTGGCTTCGGACCGCTTTCGATAAAGCGTTCTGGATGGATGACGAGGGTTTCTATTGTCTCGCGCTTGATGGTGACAAAAACCAGGCGAAGGTGATCAGCTCAAATCCCGGACAGGCGCTGTGGTGCGGAATCGTCCCGCCCGAACGGGCGAAGCTGGTCGTCGAGCGGATCATGCGACCGGACATGTTCACCGGATGGGGAATCCGTACGTTGGCGTCGACTGAAGTCCGGTACAATCCGATGGGATACCACGTCGGAACGGTCTGGCCGCACGACAACTCGCTGATCGCGATGGGATTCAAGCGCTATGGGGAGGAAGGCCATCTCCAGAACCTGGTTTCCGGATTCTTCGAAGCGGTGCGGTATTTTCCGGACCTACGCGTTCCGGAGCTGTTCTGCGGCTACGATCGCTCCCAATACCGGGTACCCATCCGGTACCCGGTCGCGTGCAGCCCGCAGGCCTGGGCTGCCGGCTCTGCTTTGTTGTATTTGCGCGCGATGCTTGGGCTAGTGCCCCACGCCCCGAATAACGAAATCTGGATCGTTCATCCGGAGCTACCCACCTGGCTGCGATCGGTGACCCTCGAGCGGATCCCGGTCGGGAACGCCTACGTGGATCTCAGATATCAGCGGCAGGGAGATCATACCTTCACCGAGGTGCTTCGGATCGAGGGCAATCTCAGGGTGGTCTTCGTCGAGCGATGGGAGATCTGAGTCGAGGATTGTAAGCGGCGACCCGCGGTTTCGCGCCCGTCCGCGGCGCGGGTCAACCGGCGTCGTTACGTGACGGCGCCCGCCCGAGCCGGGCCCTGATGCTCGACACGATCGCCGATCGAACGCGGCCCGATCTGGACGGTGCCGCGGCGACCGAATCGATCAGTCTTCGATAGCGAACTGCCTCGACTGCCCAGCTATGCTCGTCAAAGAACCGGCTGGCGTTCGCGGCGAGGTTATACCGTGCCTCCGGATCCCGATAGAGCTCCCAGATTCGTTCGGCGAGCTGTGACGCGTCGCCGGGCTCGAAGAAGCCCACCATGCTTTCGTCAAAATAGTGAGCAATGGTAGAGGTACGTGCCACCGCGACCGGCTTACCCATCCGGACGTACTCGAGGAGCTTGGTCGGCAGCATCAAGTCAGCACAACCATCATTCTTATTCGCGACGATGCCGAGGTCGGCGCCGGCGACCAGACTGGGAACATCCTCGAGCGGAACGTAACCGTCGAAGACCACCCGTTCGCTCACGCCGAGGCGATCCACCAGCCCCCTCAGAACCGTCCCGTACTCTCCGGGTCCGGCGATGTGAAGCTCAAGGCCCGGAATTCGATCGCCGAGCATGGCGACAGCCTCGATCGCCGTATCGTAGCCAAGCCGCTCCAGCAGCACGCCGTGTGACATGAGAACGAAGCGCCCGTCGGCCGCTTCGACCCGCTTACGCGTTGCCTCCGCAGGAAGAACGCGAGGAAAGATCGTCTCATCGGGACAATTCATAATCACGTCAGGGTCGTAACGCCGATGGCGCTGGACCAAACGCTCCTTGAACTCGTCCGTCACGGTGATTACCCGGTCAGCCAACCTCATACTCAGCCCTTCTTGAGCTGATAGCAGCCTGACAAGCGGGTGTGCTGCGGACCATCCAAATTTGGCGGAGGCAATCTCGGGCATCAGATCTTGAATGTCGAGAACCAAACGGGCGCCGGCCACCTTTGGAAGAAGAGCCGCGAGGGCCAGGAAGTCTGGCATCGTATTGACCTGGACGGCGTCGTACCGACGACGAGCATGGAGCGCGGAAACCATGGTCGCGATACAGAGGAGCGACGCGACGTACTGGTAAACGTAACGGAGCGGGTTGTCACTTCGACGGTGTGCCACCGGCACACGGTAGACGTTCACGCCGTTGACGCGTTCGGTCCAGGGCTGGCCCGGCAACCGAAGACAGATGACATCCACGTCGACTCCGGAGGAGGTCAGCGCGTTGACCTCACGGCGAACCCGCACGTCCATCGGGAAGAAACTGTGGCGCAAGACACACATACGTCGAATGATCACAATCCGAATACCCCCTCTGTCTAGGGTACCGAACGCGCGGGACCGGCGCATCCGTGGTTTGGTCTATTCCAGCCACGAACGGACCGGCCAAAGCGGTTAGTCCGGAGCGCCCAACCGTGCTACCTTTTTCGTGGCGTACCGCGGCTCGACGGAGAATCCGTCAAAACTGGCCTAAGTGTCACCATTGGATTGGATGGGAAGCCATCCAGATCCGGTTTCTCGTATAATGACCGTCGACCCGCCCGTCCACGATTTTCAGGTATCCCGCGGGGCCAGTACGCGCGAGATTGGCCGCGCGCAGGAAACCCGCCCTTCGGTCGTGACCGCGAGGTGACGGAGAATGGACTGGGAAGGCTCAAGAATAACAGTAAATGACCGTGAGGGAGGTCACCGGTGCGTGCTGTCCAGTTCCTCGGCGACCGTCAAGCAATCGTGCGGGAAAAGCCGGATCCCAGCCCGGGCCCCGGTGAAGTTGTCCTGGCTATGCGAGCTTCCGCGATTTGTGGAAGTGACCTTCATCGGTACCGGCCACCCCGCGGCGATCGGCCGATCAGCGACCTGGTCCCCGGGCACGAGCCGTGCGGTGTCGTCGTCGCGGTTGGAGCCGGCGTCGACAATCCGAAGGTTGGCGATCGAGTGCTCGTCTATCACCGGGTGGGATGCGGAAACTGCGTCCAATGCCGCACCGGGAACTCGAACATTTGCCAGCATGGTCAGCGGAGTTACGGTGGATACTTCGACGGGGCCGACGCCGAGCAGATGCTCGTCCTCGCGCACCGGTGCAATCGATTACCGGACGACCTCTCCTGGGATGACGCGGTCGTCATTTCCTGTCAAGCAGGCACCGCGTACGCCCCGCTCCGCCGCCTCGGAGCGAGTGGACGAGACCAGATCGTGGTCACCGGTCTCGGGCCAGTCGGGCTCTGCGTTCTCCTGATGGGCAAGGCGATGGGCGCTCGGATCATCGGGATCGATCCGATGCCCGAGCGGCGGGCGCTCGCGTTGAGCCTCGGTGCGGATGCCGCGTTTGACTCGGCCGATCCGAATCTCGGGCAGGCGGTTGCCGATCTCACCGGCGGAGGGGCGGACGCCCTGGTCGAGACGTCCGGAAGTCGCGCCGCGCACGCTCGCATCGTCGACCTGCTGCACGTGAACGGACAGGCCGCGATTGTTGGCCTGGGCTCCCTTGAGCCAAGCATCAATCCGATCGCCTTTTTCGGAAAGCAATTGACTCTGTTTGCCTCCAACCTCTACCCCGAGTGGCAGCTACCGGAGATTTTCGAGTTCGTGCGACGCAAGCAGGTACCCCTCGCGAAGATCATCACCCACCGGGCGTCACTCGAAGATGCTCCGTCCATGTTTAAGCTCGCCGATTCGGCGAAGGCCGGAAAGATTATCTTTCGTTTCGACTGAGGAGACACCATGCCCACTACTGTCTCGATTGCGTCGGAGCGTCTCAAGGACTGTGTAACCGGCATTTTCGTCGGCCAGCACGTGCCGGAATCCGAGGCGCGCATCGTCGCCGATTCCCTCGTCGAGGCGGACCTCCGTGGGGTATCATCCCACGGGGTGGTCCGCGTCCCCACGTACGTCGCCGGACTTAAGAACGGCTCGATCAACCCCCGCCCGCGATTGGACGTCGTCGTCGACCTGGGCCCCCGGGCCATCGTAGACGGCGACGACGGGATGGGTCAGGTCGCGGCCGACCGCGCCATGCGGTTGGCGATCGAGCGCGCTCGCGAGCACGGCATTGGCGCGGTCGGGCTTCGTCGCAGCCGACACTGCGGAGCGATGGCGTACTGGGCGATCCAAGCGCTGGCCGCCGACTGTATCGGGTTCGCGACCACCAACGCCGGCCTGAACATGGCTCCGACGGGCGGGAGGGACAAGATAATCGGGAACAATCCGCTCGCGATCGCCGTTCCCACCAACCGCCCCTGGCCGATGGTCCTGGACATGGCGACGAGCGTCGTCGCCGGCGGCAAGCTCGACGTCGCCGCGATTCGCGGACAAAAGATTCCACCAGGTTGGGCAACCGACCTGGACGGTAATCCAACCGACGATCCAGTGACGGCGCGCAAGGGATTGCTTCTTCCGGTTGGCGGACCAAAGGGGTACGGACTGGCGGTGATGCTCGACGTACTCGCCGGTGTCCTCACCGGCGCTCGTTTCGGCGGCGGACTGGGAATTCCGGGCAGTGGACAGTTCTTCCTTGCTATTCAGGTAGATGGCTTCATGCCGATCGCCGAGTTCCGCGACCGAATGGATCAATTGATCGACCAGATTCACCAGTCTCGACGGGCGCCGGGTAGCGAGCGAATCTTCGTGCAGGGAGAGATCGAGTACGAGATGGCGCAGCGGAGAATCCGGGAAGGCATACCGCTCGAGGAGCCGACCGTCGATAACCTGCGGCGACTTGCCAGCGAGGCGGGCGCGCCAAGTCCGACTTAGAGCAACCACCGAAAGTGCGAGGGCTGGCCCGGTCGTGAGGCACGAAGCTCGCCCTCGCCGTTACCGGTTGGGCGCCAGATCTTGCACCGTCAGATAGATTCCCGCCGTGTCGTCGAAGCCAACCACGCCGGTCACGGTGAGCCCCTTACCCACCAGCGGCGCGAGAGCCCGCGGGTCGGATCGCAGCAGCACCCGGTTCTGCTGCGCATCTTCCAGGACGTAATAGGGCGCTCCAGTGTCCTGGAATACGCGGACCGTACCGGAAAGCCGGACGCGCTTCCCGACGTACTCCTCGGTATTGAAGTGAATGGCCTCCAACGATTCCGATGGTGGGGGCTGCGCCCGAACGACGAGCGTCACGAGGACCGCGAGGACGGCCAGGATCGAGACAAGCACGACCTCAGCACGGCGTAGTCCCATCGGCGTCTCGGTCTCCAGGTGGCATCTTCAGACCGGCTCATCGTTTCCTTAGAAAATGGGTCGGACCGGTCCACGGCGAGTATAGCAGACTCGCCCATTACAGGCCGCTTTTGGAGACGCGGCAGGTTCCAGCGCGAAGTGGCCGAGCGCTCAAGGGGACCGGGGCGATCGGGTCGCGTGTCGGAAAACCAGCACAATCAAAAGAGATCAACTCAAAACGCTTGCCGGCTCAACATCAGTGGGCGCGATCTTGAGCCGGCCCGTACAACCGGTCCGATGCCGCGCGTTTTTCGTCGGATCACGGAGCGGGAGACCTGACCGACCCGAGGACGGCACGGGCGCAATGCTCAGCACAGACGACCGCCGACCGAGGATCCGATCAACTCCCCGCCTCGTCTCACCAGCGCGCGGAACCGGAGTTAACCACGAAGGATAACCCACTCCAACCAGCAAGACCTCCCACGGATTGCCGCCAGAGATCGAGCCGGCGTGAGCGATTGGACGGGCAGAAGCTACGCCTGCTACCCGGCCTCAGGCAGTTTTCTTCTGACCGCGCACCGCTTCGACCAGGCCAGCTCCCGCTGAGAACGACGGGCGCTTCCCCGCGGGGATGGTGATCTTCTCGCCTGTACGCGGGTTTCGACCGGTGCGCTCGCCGGTTTGGGTGACTCGGAACGTGCCGAATCCGGTGACGCGTACCTCTTCGCCACTCTGGAGCGCATGGGTGATGGTGTCGAACACGTCGTTTACTACTTTCCCACTCTGGGTTAGGGACAAACCGGTGTCCTTGCTGACGCGTTGGATCAGATCACTCTTCGTCATCCGTTTCTGTACCTCAATCCGTTTCTGTACCCGGGCGTCTTAATACCTCGCCTGCCGAGGTGCCCGAGACGGTTATTGGCTCTCGGCGCGCCCACCGTCTGCCAATATAGCACACCTACCGGCCTTGCGCCAGTAGCTAAGGCGCCGAATTCAGCGCCGGCTCTCGCTCTAATTCAGGCAGCCTGCCTTCCGGTTGTTCATCGGAGCGCCCAAGCAAACGCCCGAACAGGCGTTGAACGTCGTCGACAATCGTATACACCGCCGGAATGAAGACCAGCGTCAAGAGGGTCGAGGTGAGCAGCCCTCCGATCACCACCACCGCCATCGGTGCGCGAAGTTCCGAGCCTTCGCCCAGACGCAGCGCCGACGGAATCATCGAGACAACCATCGAGGCAGTCGTCATCAGAATCGGCCGCAATCGAACCGGACCCGCCTCCATCAGCGCGTCGTTTCGGTCCATGCCGCGCTTCCGCAGCGTATTCGTGTAATCAACCAGGAGTATCGCGTTCTTGGCGACGATTCCGGTCAACATGATCATCCCGATCATCGACATCATGTTCAGGGTGTTGTCGGTGATCCAGAGCCCCCCGATTGCACCTACGACCGCCAGGGGTAAGCTGAGCATGATCACGAACGGGTAGAGCAGCGACTCGTAAAGGGCAACCATCAACATGTACATCAGAAGGACCGACAGTCCGAGGGCTTCGAAAAGCTGGAGGAAAGTGTCAGCCTGCTGCTGAGTATCGCCGCCCAGCTTGATCGTCGTCCCCGAACGTAGGTTGAGCGCGTTCAATCGAGTTTGGAGCGCCTGGCTTACGTCCCCGAGCGGTCGGCCCGATACGTCCGCGCCGATGGTAATGATTCGCTCACGGTCGCGGCGCTCGATCTGGGTGGGGCCAAACGTTTGGGCGATGTCTGCCACCTGGCCGAGCGAGACCTGGGCACCGGTCGAGGTAACCAGTGGAATACCGCTGACTGCCTGAACAGTCTGGAAGTTGGCCCCGTCGACGAGAACGCGAATGTCGATCGCCTTCTGGCCTTGCGGTTGAAGCTGCGTCACGACCTGTCCGTCGATCGACGTGCGGAGCGCCGAGCCCATCTGCTGAGCCGTCAGGCCAAGGTCGGCAGCCTTCGCCCGGTCGAGCTGCACGCTGATCTCCGGCTGTCCGACGGCGCTGCTGTTGGTCACGTCCACCGTTCCGGGCGTGTTTCGAACGATTGTCTCGACCTGCGCCGCCAGCGATTGGAGGTACGCTGGATCATTGCCCTGAACCTGGACCTGAATCGGCTGACCCGATCCACCTACCACGCTTGGCAGCTGCACGGTGAGCTTCGCTCCCGGGATGGTCCCGTTCCAGGAGCGCACCTCGGCCGCAACGTCATCCGACGAACGGTGACGTTTCGCCAGGTCAACCAGCTGCACCGACACGCTGGCGTAACGCGGCTCGCTGACGACCCCCCCGCCGGCAACGCCGACGGCGTCGAACGTGTCTTTGACTTCGGAAATCTGATGAAGACGACGATCCAGTTGCTTCACGACGTTTGCGGTCGCGGACAGAGTGGTGCCGGGGGGCATCTCCACGCTGATCGTGAACTGCCCCTGATCGGCACTCGGTAGAAAATCGGTGCCGATGGCCTTGGCCGCGACCAGACCGATGCCCGCTCCGAAGCTCAGGATTCCCAGAAGGACGACCAGCCAGCGGAGACGAAGCGACCAGCCGAGCACTGTGGAGTAACGGGCGCGAAGCCATTCGTACCCGGCCTCCCACGCCCGTCCGAATACGGCCAGCGGGGAACGGCTGTCTGGATCGCTCTTTCGCAGCCACCGCGAGGCGAGCATCGGGGTCAGGGTGAACGAGACGAATAGCGAAAACAAAGTCGCCGCGACGATCACTAGACCGAACTGCCGAAACCACTGGCCGACGATGCCGCTCATGAACGCGACCGGGGTGTATACCACCACGTCGACCAGGGTGATCGCGATGGCGGCGAGGCCGATCTCACTCCGCCCTTCGAGGGCGGCCGTAAACGGTGTGCTGCCGAGCTCGAGGTGCCGGTAAATGTTCTCAAGCACCACGATCGAGTCGTCGACCAGAATGCCGACGGTCAAGGCGAGGGCCATCATCGACATCATATTGAGGGTAAATCCCAGGGCGAACATGACCGCGAAGGTCGCGATCACTGACGTCGGAATAGCGAGCAGCACGATGACCGTGCTTCGCCAGGTGTGCAGAAAGAGCAAGAGGACGAGGCCAGTCAGGATGATCGCCTCGACGAGGGTATTCTGTACGCCGTTCAAAGACTGGCGAGTGAACACCGAGGTATCGGTGACGACGGTCAGCTTGACGCCCGGGGGTAGCTGGCTTTGAAGTGACTTCAACGTGCTCTTGACGTTGTCGGTCGTGACGAGAGTGTTCGCGTCCGCCTGCTTGGTAATCGTGATGCCGAGACTCGGCACGCCGTCGGTGAGGTTGACCTGGGTTTGCTTCTTGTACGAGTCGACGACGGTAGCGACATCACGAAGGTAAACTGGCCCGGCGGGCCCGTTCGAGACAACCAGATTCAGAAAGTCGCGTGGATTCTGGACGAGCGCGTTGAGGCGAATCTGATAGTCGAGGCTTCCCTGGGTAACCGACCCGGCCGGGATGTCCACGTTCTCCGCGGCGAGCGCGCTGTTCACCTGAAGGATCGAAAGGCCGTACGCTCGCAGCTTGTTTTCGTCGACCCGAACGTCGACTTCGCGCTGGAGTCCGCCCACGACGTTTACCGAGCTGACCCCTTCGACCGTGCTCAATTGGGGTGAGACGACGTTGTCGGCCAGGTTATAAAGGTCCTCGAGGTTGAGCGGCCCCGACATCGCGATGCTCATCACCGGCAACGAGGTGATATCCGCCTTCACCACGCTCGGTGGCTGGGAATCCTGGGGAAGCGACCCACGCACCGCGTTGATCTTACGCTCGACGTCGATCGACGCGGCGTCACCGTTGACGTCCTCCTTGAACACGACGATCACGTAGGAGTAGCCTTCCGCCGAGTAAGACTGGATGTAATCGATGCCGTTGATTCCAGCGACCGCGTCTTCGATCGGCTTGGTGACCAACTGCTCGACGGTCTCGGGCCCGGCTCCGGGATAGGCGGTGACGACGCTCGTCACCGGGAAGTCGACGTTTGGATACAGGTCCACCCCAAGCTTCGTGTAGCTCACCGCGCCGAGCACGATCAATCCTAGGACGACCATCGCGATGAAGAGCGGGCGAAGAACCGCAACGCGTGTCAGGCCCATGCGCTACCTCCCGGCCGTCACAGGAGTAACGTGATCGCCATCGCTAAGCGTTGGCTTGTCTCCTATCACGACGATCTGTCCCTCGGTCAAGCCGCTCGTGATCTCGGAATCGCTCGCGTCTTCGACGCCGACCGATACCGGCTGAACTTTGATGACGCCATTCTGGACGAGGTAGACTTCCGTTTTGCCGTTATCGTTGACCAGCGCCGAGATCGGAACGACCAGGACGTTCTTCCGCGGCTGGACGGTCACTGTCACCTGGGCATACATACCGGGCTTCAGTTGTCCCTTCGGATCGGATGCGGCTAACCGAACGAGCGCGGTACGACTCTTCGGATCAACCGTCGGCGGAGCGCCGACTACCTTCGCGCTGAACGGAACGCCGGGATAGGCGGGAACGAGAACCGTTGCCGCTTGCCCCGGCGCGAGCAGCCCGAGCTTTCCTTCCTCGACGTTGACGTCAACTTCGACGTCCCTGGATACGATCGTCACGATCGGCGTCGATGGGCTTGCCATCGCCCCGGTGTCCAGCAGCTTCTGCGAGATCACGCCGTCGATCGGTGAGACGACGGTCCCATCCGCGACCTGCAGCTTCGCCTGATCGAGACCGGCCTTTGCCTGATCGACCGCTGACTGTGCCTGCTTGAGATCGTCGGCAGTGTACGGGTTCTCGGCCAGCTGCAGCTGGGCCTGAGCCACCTGGACCGCGGCCTGAGCCTGGGCAACGTCGTGGGAGGTGTAGGGATTCTTGGCGAGTTCGTATGCTTGCTGGGCCTGATCGACAGCCGCCTGAGCTTGCTGAAGCGCCTCCTTGGTCGGCGGAGCCGTCAAGATTGCCAGTTGTTGTTGCGCCTGGGCAAGCGCTGTCGCGGCGGCATCGGCGCTCGCTTTCGACGCGTTACACACGAAGCCAGGGTAACTCGGATTGCAGTTCCCGTCCTTTTGAACCTGGGCCGCGTAAAGCGCGTCTTTAGCCTGCTCGATCTGAAGGTCCGCGGCTTTGATCTGTTCCGGCGTCGGACCGGCCTTGAGCTGGGCGAGCTTCGCCTGGGCCGCGTCGAGCGCGGCCTTGGCCTGGGCCACGCTCTCGGGTCGAGGCCCATCGTTAATCGCGGCGAGCTTCGCCTGGGCAGCAACGAGATTCGCCCGCGCCTGCGCGACGTTCTCGGCTCGCGGCCCCGCCTTCATTTGATCCAGCTTGGTCTGCGCCGCATCGAGCGCCGCCTGGGCTTGCGCGACCTGAGGCTGCATCGTGCTGGTATCCAGCACGGCGATGACGTCTCCCGCCTTGACGACGCTCCCCACGTCCACGTCGAGCTTGTCGATCCGAGCGCTGATCTTTGGCAGGACGTTCACCTGGGTGTCCGCCTGGACACTTCCGCTGTAATTGAGGGTGCTTGCGACGTCGGACCGCTTCACCGCCGTGACGTCGACGGTCACCGGCTTGGGCGTGGGAGTCGGACCGGCGGCGACGTTCTGGGACGACGGTCGACAGCCGGCCGCGGCCACACCCACCAGCATCAGGCATAGGAACACTTCAACCGCGCGGGCCTTCCACGCTGAAGCGGCAAATCTCGCGTTCTTGCCGCCTCCCCGCGGCAAGTTAGGCGCGGCGGGGCCGCTCGTGGCGGCCCGCGAGGACTTAATCATCTCAAAGCTCCGACTTGTCTTCATCCCGCGATGAGACGCGACCGTCCGCGCGATTGTTGCGCGCGCCTTCCGCCGCGACTCCGAACATGATGAAATCGACCATCTCGCGGGCGAGCAGGTCGACGTCGGTTCCCGGTCCGAGCGTGAGGAGTCGCCGAATCGCGACGCCCAAAAGACGGAAGATCACGTCGCCGGCGAACTCCGGCCGCACCGGACGCGCCTCACCCTTGGCAACTGCCCGCGCCAACCGCTCCGACACGCGCTCTGCCAACCATGCTTCGACCGCCTTGAGTTCTGGAACCACTTCCGAGTCGGCGGTCGTGCGCTCGCGCAGGCAAACCTCGGCGATTTGCCTGTGCCGGGAACAGGCGTCGAGGGCTCCCAAGAACATTCGATAGAGATCTGCCGCGAGACCGGTTTCGGTCGTCTCGCCGTCAACCGGTCCGGAAAGATCACTGGCCAGCCACTCGGCGAACGAGGCGTGCAAACTCTGGAGGATCTCTGCTTTGTTGTGAAAATACAGATAGACTGTTCCGTGCGCGACTCCAGCCTCGTTGGCAACGTCGGTGATCGTCGCCTGGTAGTAGCCTCGCTCACCAAATACTTTGACCGCGGCTTTCAGGATCTGCTCTCGTCGCCCTTCGGGGTCGGCCGCGCGGGGCATTGGTCTCTCTCCAAAAATGACTGACGCGTCAGTCAGTAAACCATGGCCATCCTAGCATCCGGTTCGCCAGGGCGTCAATAGTTCTTTTGACCGAGATCGATCCGCCTATGCCGACCATCCTTCGTTTCGAGGCGCCCCGGCGCCGCCGCTTTGGTGTCAACGCGTGGAACCTGGCGTGCCTCGACCGGGTCGATTCGGCATCCTGGGCGCGAATTTGGTAGAATTCCCCGCGGAAGAGGGGGCTTGCCGTGAACGTGGTGGTGTACAGCCACGAGCGGTGAACGGCGTGTCGCGTGGTGAAGGAATTTCTTGACCAGCGAGGCGTGAGTTACACGCTTAAGAATCTGAACACGGACGCTGACGCTCGGGAAGAGTTCCTCCGACGAGGATTTCTCCTCCCACCCGTCACGGAGCTTGATGGAGTCGCCGTCGTCGGGTTCGATCGAGAACGATTGGAAGAGTTGATCGGCCGAGGAGAGACATCGCTTGACACTCCCTGACTTGACCGTGGACATGGACGGCGTGCTTTGCCGTCCGGCGATCTGGTTTAATCTCGTGATCAGCCGGAATATTGAACGAGAACCCGACATCCAGCAGCCGACGACGCGAAACAAGACGCCGGTGCCCCTCAGGCTGCTCGACTCGCGTCCAAGTCAGGTTGTTCGCTACGGTTGGCGAAAGCCGATGCCCCGGGTCGCCGAGGGGCTGGCGCGGCTCGCCGAAGTCCGGCGCCTGGTCCTGGTGTCCGGTCGGCCCGAGAACGCTCGGAAGGCGACCGAGCGCTGGCTCGCGGAACACCGGCTACGCGACTACTTTAGCGAGATCGTTTTGAACGACCGGGGGCTCTCGAACGCGGCTTTCAAACTCGTGACGCTGCAAGAGCGAAGCGTGCTCCAGCACGTGGACGACGATGGGCGTGTCGCCTATTTTCTCACCAAAAATGCGCCGCGGACGGTGTTTCTCATCGCCTGGAGACGAAACGAGGGGTTACCGTATCCGCCAACAGTGTACCGGGTGCGCGACCTGATCGAGACCGCCGATCGGATTACGGAGCTGAGCCACCTGCCCGCGGAGTAGTTGGGGCAATCAAGAACTGTACTCGAACGGCCACCACGACTGGGCGCCGGTGGCCCCGGATCCGGTGTCGGACGATCCGGACGCGGCCGGGCTTCCTTCGGTCGACGCCGGGTTGGGGGGCTTATCTTCTTGTTTCTCGCCCTCGCCGATCACCTGCAAGACGCCACCCTTTTCCTCCACCGTCTTGTTGCACCACGGACAAGTGTCCCGCGTCGCCTCGGCCTCCACGATAAAGTCGCGATGGCATCCGGGGCAATTCCACGACTTGATCGACACCAGGGAATACCTCCGGACAGCGCCGGGCGCTGTTTTCCAGGCCAGCGCCCGGCTCATCCCGTTTGCCATCGCTCGGGCATTTCCGGTGCCAGGATAGGCGTCAGGAAAGACAGTCGGTATGCGCCCATGCCGAGCCTCGTCGGATCGCAGGCCGCACGGTCGCTCAGCGGGCGACGGCGTGCGTTTCGACATCGTACGCGGTTAGATACCGGATGGCTGGACTCGAGAGGTCGTCCACGACGATTGTCGTGACTGAGCCCTTTTGGGGCTCGCCGGGCCCGCGAAGCGCGCTTACCGTGAGCGGTCGCCGTTCAAGGTGCACCCGAAGGATTGAAATCGGCGCCGCGTGGCTGACGCAAACAATCTCGCCGCCAACGTGTCGACGGCGAACGTGGGCGATAAACTGCTTCATGCGTCGCAACACGTCGGCCATCGACTCGTCGCCCGGGTCCTTGGGGTTGTCGAACATATTGACCGTCGACGGAATGTCTCTGACCTTCATTCCTTGATACGAGGTGAAGACCTCGGCCAGTCGCTGTGAAAGGCGTAAGGGCGCATGAGGGCTCGCGCGCTGGATCGCTCGCGCGGTCTGCCTCGCACGAAGCTGCGGGCTGGAGTAGATCACGCTGATCGGATACCGTGAAAGAAAAGCGGCGACTCGTTCGGCCTGAGCGCACCCGATCGCGCTCAGGCCGAAACCCGGCAGTCGTCCGTAGACAAGCCCATCCGGATTTTCGACGTCGCAGTGCCGAACGAAGTGAAGGACGGTCGCGGGCAACGGACCTCTTCCTCCGATGGCTACTGGCCCAGCGCCGCGACAACTTTGTCCGGGGTGATCGGGAGGTCGACGAAATCGCGCCCGGTCGCGTCCCGCACGGCGTTCGCGATCGCCGCCGCCCCGGGCACGATCGGAGGCTCGCCCACACCTTTCGCCCCGAACGGTCCATACGGCGACGGAACCTCGACGATAACCGTATCGATCGTCGGCAGGTCGATCGCCGTCATCTTTCGGTAGTCCAGCAGCGACGGATTGAGCAAGCGCCCATCGTTGCCGTAGACGAGCTCCTCGCTCAGTCCCATTCCGATCCCCTGCGCGCTTCCGCCCTGCATCTGACCTTCGACGAGCGTTGGATTGATCGCCTTTCCGACGTCCTGGACGCACGCGTAGCGCAGAATTGACACCTTTCCGGTGTCCGGATCCACCTCGACCTCGGCGAGCTGCCCCGAAAAGCCGGGCGACCGCTGCGTGACAGCAACCGATCCGCGTCCGAGCACCGGCTGGTACTTGCCGCCGTAGCGGGTGCTGGCGCTTCCAATTTGCGCCAGGCTCACCGACCGCTCGGCAGCGCCTTTCACCCGCACCTTTCCATCCGCGATCTCAAGATCGGCCGGCGAGGCTTCCAGCTCGTGCGAAGCAATCTCGAGGATCTGCCGGCGCGCGTCGGCAGCGGCCGCCTGAACGGCGCCCCCAACCGCGTAGATGACCTTGCTTCCGGCGCTGGTCCCAGCGTAGGGCGCGCTGTCGGTGTCGCCGGTCTGAACCGCGATGTCCTCGGCGGGCAGGCCAAGTTCGGCCGCCGCGATCTGACGGAACGCCGTGTTCGTGCCGGTTAGATCGATCGCCCCCGTGATCACGCAGAGCGAGCCGTCCGGATTCATCCGAACCGACGCGCTCGCCGGTTGGATTCCGCCGAGCCAACCTCCCACGGCGAAGCCAACTCCGCGATTCGGCGCTGGCGCCCGATCTTTCCAGATCGGGTGCGCAGCCATCGCCTCCAGGACTTGCTTCATCCCGTTGTTCGGCCACGGCTCGCCGTGCGCCATCAGGTCTCCTTCGACGATGCAGTTCTTCAGCCGGAGCTCCATGCGATCGATACCGAGGGCTCGCGCCATTGCATCCATCTGTGACTCGATCGCGAAGGTGCCATGCGGAGCGCCTGGCGCGCGGTAGGCCGCCTGGCTTGGCTTGTGGGTCAACACCTCGATGCCCTCGACGTCGAGGTTCGGAAACCGGTACAGGCACGCGATGAGCAAGCAGGCGTTGTTGAGCGGGCCGCCCGGGAAACAACCCGGATCCATGATAACCCGCGCCTTGACGGCGGTCAGCGTGCCGTCCTTCTTAGCGCCGGACTTCACCTCCATGATGAACCCGGGCGCCGGGGTCGCCGCGATGAGCTCCTCGCCACGGGTCAGGACCAACCTGACCGGCCGACGGGTCTTCTTCGCCAGGTAGGCGGTGACCGGCTCGATAATCGGCTGAATCTTGGCGCCGAAGCCGCCACCAATCTCCATCGCCACGATCTTGATCTTGCTCTCTGGAATGCCGAGGATGCCGCTCAGCTCGCTGCGGATGGAGAACTGCCCCTGGGCGGAGACGTAGAACGTCAGCCGGTCCTGCGCATCCCAGATCGCGATCGTGGCCCTCGGCTCCATGTAGCCCTGGTGGACGTGACCGATGCGGTAGGTCTTCTCGACGATCACGTCGGAAGCGGCGAAGCCAGCATCGACGTCTCCCCTCTTGTAATGAACTCGCGACGTCACGTTCGTCGGCTTGTTACCGGCGACCTTCACCTCGCCGGCGGTCACCGAGCCGTGCGCGAGCGCCTCGGAGTCGTCGCCCTCGACCGCGTGCTCCCGCACCAGGGGAGCGCCTTCCTTCATCGACTCGAGCGGATCGACCGCCGCGGGCAGCACCTCGTAATCGACCTCGATCAGGTCGATCGCTTCTTCAGCAGTGTGGACGTCGTCGGCCGCGACCGCCGCGACCGGCTGGCCCTGAAAGCGAACCCGATCGAGGGCTAAAATCGCCCGGGCGCGTGACGATGGCTCGCGTTCGAGCCGCTCCAGGTCCTTCGCGGTCAGGACGCAGCGCACGCCCGGCAGCGCTCGGGCGCGCTCGACGTTGATCGAGCGGATTCGGGCGTGAGCGTATGGGCTTCGCAGGAGCTTGGCGTGGAGCATCCCGGGGAGCTTGACGTCGGCGACGTAGGTCGCTCGGCCGGTAGCTTTGTCCCGCCCCTCGGCGCGCTCGAGCCGTTGACCAATCGCTAGCGTATCTGTCACTTCGTCACCCCTTGTTCTGACTGCCGCGCGACGTCCTGGATCGCCTCGATCCACTTGGTGTAGCCGGTACAGCGGCAGAGATTCCCGGCCATCGCCCAGCGGATCTCCTCCTCGGTTGGATTGGGGCTGGCGTCGAGCAGGGCACGCGCCATGACCAACGCGCCAGGAATGCAGAAGCCGCATTGCAGAGCGCCGTGGCGAACGAACGCGTCCTGGATCGGATC
>JAJPKB010000516.1 GCA_021323915.1 Chloroflexota bacterium
ACCTGATCATCGAGGGCGACAATCTCGAAGTCCTCAAGCTCTTGCAGAAGTCGTATCTGGGCAAGGTCAAGATGATCTACATCGACCCGCCCTATAACACCGGCAACGACTTCATCTATCCCGATAATTACACCGAGTCCCTGCCGACCTACCTGGAGTACACCGGCCAGGTGGGCGCCGACGGCAAGAAGTTCGGCACGAACACGGATACTGACGGCCGCTTCCACTCGAAGTGGCTGAACATGATGTACCCGCGGCTGTACCTCGCTCGGAATCTGCTGTGCGAGGACGGCGTCATCTTCGTGAGTATAGATGACCGTGAGGTCAAGAATCTGCGGGCACTTGCTGACGAGATCTTCGGCGAAGAAAATCTCATCGCCAGCATCATTTGGCAGAAGGTGTACTCGCCCAAGAATAGCGCTAAGCACTTTTCCGAAGACCATGACTATATCTTGGCATATGCCAGAAACGCTGAGACCTGGCGGCCTCGCCTGTTGCCTCGGACGGAAAAGCAGGATCGGGCGTATAAGAATCTCGATAACGATCCTCGTGGCCCCTGGAAGCCTGGAGGGCTTGACGCCCGGAATTACTACAGCAAGGGGATCTACTCCATTCAGTGCCCGTCCGGGCGACTTGTCGAAGGACCGCCGAAAGGGTCCTACTGGCGGGTTGATGAGGCCGAGTTCTGGCGCCTGGACCAAGAAAACAGGATTTGGTGGGGCCACGATGGAAACGCAATTCCGCAAATAAAGCAGTTCCTTTCAGAAGTCAAAGAAGGGGTCGTTCCACAGACACTTTGGACCTATCAGGAGGTCGGGCACACGCAAGAGGCGAAGCAGGAACTCCTGGATTATGTGAAATTCGGGAACACCGACAACGTCCTCGACACCGTGAAACCCGCACGTCTTATTCAGCGTATGCTCCAGATTGCCACCTCGCCTGGAGGTCGCGACATAGTCGTTGACTTCTTTGCGGGGAGTGGCCCAACCGGACAGGCAACGATGAAGCAAAACCGTGAGGATGGTGGCAACCGACGGTTCCTATTGGTGCAACTGCCGGAACCCTTGCCAGAGCCAGAGGCCACCCTCAAGACGATTGCCGACCTTTCCAAAGAGCGCCTCCGCAATGCTATTCGGAAACTCGACGACGAGGACGCGGGCAAGCTCGACCTGGATGGTGGGAACAAGCAGGACCGTGGCTTCCGCGTCTTCAAGTTGGCCGAATCCAACTTCATGCCCTGGAACGCCGAGGTGCCGCACGATACCGGGTCACTTGCTCGACAGCTCGAAATGCAAATCGACCACGTCCGTGAAGGTCGCACCGCAGAGGATCTTCTTTATGAGATATTGCTCAAGAGCGGCTTTACGCTCACGACGCCGCTGGAAGCCATCCAAGTGGCTGGGAAGAACGTGTTCAGCGTGGCGGGCGGCGCGCTCCTCATCTGTCTGGAACGCGAGCTGACGTTGGACCTGATCCGCGCCATGGCGGAGCGGAAGCCCGAGCGCGTCGTCTGCCTGGACGAGGGCTTCGCCGGTAACGACCAGCTTAAGGTTAACGCGGCGCAGGTCTTCAAGACCAGGGGAATCGTTTTTCGGACGGTGTAGCTGATAGAATCTGGAAAAATGACGATACGCGTAGCAGTGAGCCCGGAACTTCTGCGTTGGGCGCGAGAACGCTCGAAGATAGATAGACTCGATCTTCAACGCCGGTTCCCCCAACTCGACGAGTGGGAGCTTGGCACGGTGCAGCCCACCCTCCGGCAGCTCGAAGCCTTCGCCCGGGCGACCTACGCTCCGATTGGCTACCTCTTTCTTACGGAGCCCCCTGTCGAAAGTATCCCGATACCTGACTTCCGAACCATCGCCGGCGTCCAGATTGGACGACCCAGTCCGGACCTTCTCGAGACGATCTACGTCTGCCAGCAGCGGCAGGAGTGGTATCGCGACTACGCCAGGTCGATCGGCGAGCAGCCCTATGAATTCGTTGGCTCCGCCCGCTTAGGCGACGACGTGATCGCCACTGCCGCCCGCATGAGGCACACGCTCGGGCTGGATCTCGAGGAGCGGCGCGAGGTGCCAACCTGGACCGACGCGTTGCGTCGCTTTATTGGCCGGACGGACGAGGCCGGCGTGCTCGTCATGTGCAGTGGGGTCGTGCTCAACAACAACCATCGTCGCCTCGATCCCGAAGAGTTCCGCGGCTTCGCGATGGCGGACGCCTACGCACCCCTCGTGTTTGTCAACGGAGCGGACACGAAGGCGGCGCAAATGTTCACGTTGGCGCACGAGCTGGCTCACATCTGGCTCGGCCAGTCTGCCCTTTCCGACGCCCAGGCGTCGCGGGTGCCCGGCAACGACGTCGAGCGTTGGTGCAATCTGGTCGCGGCCGAGCTCCTTGTTCCGCTCGATCTTGTACGCGCCGAATATCAGTCGGGACCGGATCTGCGCTCCGAAATAGATCGTCTCGCACGACGCTTTAAGGTCAGCAGTCTCGTCGTGCTGCGTCGGGTCTACGACGCTGGAGCCTTGACCTTCGGTGAGTTCCAGGAGGCATACGAGGCGGAGAGAGAGCGCCTTCTGGCCGTCCCGAGCGGCGGCGGTGGCAACTTCTATCTAACGCAGGCGGCGCGGGTCAGTAAGCGCTTCGCCCGGGCCCTGGTCGTCAGCACGCTCGAGGGCCAGACCCTCCACCGGGACGCGTTCCGCATGCTTGGTTTCTCGAAGTTTTCGACCTTCCTCGAGTTGGGCCGCAGCCTGGGGGTGCTCGCGTAGATGGCCTACCTCCTGGACGCCAACGTCTTCATCCAGGCAAAGAACCTTCACTACGGCCTGGACTTTTGCCCGGCGTTCTGGGACTGGCTTCTGGTGGGTAACCGGGCGGGTCTTGTCTTTAGTATCGAACGCGTTGGCGACGAGATCCAGGCTGGCGCTGACGATCTCTCCATCTGGGCCGGTCAGCGGGGGTCCGGCTTCTTCCTCGCTCCGGACGCGGCGATGGTTCCAGCGCTTGGTCGGGTAAGCAGTTGGGCGGCCGGGCAAGGCTACGATCCGGCTGCCGTCAATACATTCCTTCAGGTCGCCGACTGCTACCTGGTAGCTTTCGCGCTCGCGCACGCACACACCGTTGTTACCCATGAAGTGCCGGCCGCTTCGACGAAGCGGATCAAAATACCGAACGCGTGCATCAGCCTTGGGGTGAGGTGCATCACGCCTTTCGAAATGTTGAGGATCGAGCGTGCCCGGTTCGTGCTGGGACGCGGGCCGTGACGCGACGAGAAGCGTAAAATGAAGCTGCAATTCGACGCCAACCAGCAGTTCCAGCTCGACGCCGTGGCCGCGATTGCCGATCTCTTCGATGGCCAGCCGCGGGGTGCACCCGAGTACGCCGTCATCAACCTGGGTAGCCTGGGTGAGCTCTTTGCTGGCCAGCAGCAGACCGAGCTGGGCGTCGGCAACCAGCTCCTGCTCGCCGAGGACAAGCTGCTGGCGAACCTGCGCGCCGTGCAGGCCCGTAACGACATCGAGGTGGCCGATCCAACCTCGGCCATGGAAGCCTGGGCGTTATTCGATGGTCCGGCGAACCAGGCGCGCCGCTGCCCGCATTTCTCGGTCGAGATGGAGACCGGCACCGGAAAGACCTATGTATACCTGCGCACCATCTTCGAGCGCGCGCAGCGCTACGGATTCCGGAAGTTCATCATCGTCGTGCCGAGCGTCGCGATCCGCGAGGGCGTGCTGAAGAATATCGCGATCACCGCCGAGCACTTCCGCGCGCTCTACAACAACTTGCCCTTCGAGCACTTCGTCTACGATGCGAAGAAGGTCAGCCGGCTACGCCAGTTCGCTACCAGCAACACGCTCCAGATCCTGGTGATCAATATCGACGCCTTCCGCAAGAATTTAGTCGGCACCGAGGCGGAGCAGAAGAGCAACGTCATCTATAAAGAGAGTGACAAGCTCTCCGGTCGCCAGCCGATCGAGTTCGTCCAGGCGGCGCGGCCGATCGTGATCATCGACGAGCCGCAGAGCGTCGACAGCACCGAGAGGGCGCAGGAAGCGATCAAAGCGCTCAATCCGCTCTGTACGCTGCGCTACTCCGCCACCCATCGCGACCCCTACAACCTGGTCTACCGCCTCGATCCGATCCGCGCCTTTGAGCTGAAGCTGGTCAAGCAGATTGTAGTTGCCAGCGCGGTCTCAGACGGCGCGGCGAACGACGCCTTTGTGCGGGTCGAGGACGTCGACAACGAGAAAGGCATCAAGGCGAAGCTGCGCATCCACGTCCAGACCTCCAATGGGCCAAAGGAGAAGATTGTTCCGGTCAAGTTGGGCTCGGACCTCTTCGCCCTTTCCAACGAGCGGGCCGACTACGCTCAGGGCTACTCGATCACCGAGATCTACGCCGAGCCGGGCAACGAGTACGTCCGCTTCAGCAACGGCCGCACCCTGCCCCTTGGCGGTGAGATCGGCGGCACGCGCGAGGAGATCTGGCGCGCTCAGATCAAGCACACGGTGAAGCGCCACCTGGACAAGGAGATCGAGGTACGAAACCGGGGCATCAAGGTCCTGACGTTGTTCTTCATCGACCGCGTCGCTAACTATCGCGCGTACGACGTGAGCGGCAGGCCGACGAAGGGCAAGTTCGCCGAGGCGTTCGAAACAGAGTTGGCCGCCCTGGCGAAGGACGAGCGCTACCGAGAACTCTCCTGGCTTGCCGAGCCGGTGGAAAAGCTCCATAACGGCTACTTCGCCCAGGATAACAAGGGTGCGCTCAAAGACACCAAGGGAGACACCCAGGCCGACGACGCCGTTTACAACCTGATCATGAAGGAAAAGGAGCGCCTCCTTTCGCTCGACGAGCCGCTGCGTTTCATTTTCAGCCACTCGGCCCTGCGCGAGGGCTGGGACAACCCGAACGTCTTCCAGATTTGCACCCTCAACGAGACGAAGAGTGCCGTCAAGAAGCGGCAGGAGATCGGCCGGGGCCTGCGGCTGCCGGTGGACCAGAACGGCTTCCGCGTCTTCGACGAGTCGGTGAGCAAGCTCTATGTGATGGCAAACGAGAGCTATCAGGACTTCGCCAAAGCGCTGCAGACCGAGTACGAGGAGGACTGCGGCGTGACTTTCGGGAAGGTGCCGCTGACCGCCTTTGCCAGGCTCACTCGCGTCGTCGACGGTCAGGAACAGCCGATCGGAGCGAGCGAGGCCGAGGCGATCCGCGCGGCGCTCGTCGCGCAAAATCTTCTCGATGCTGATGGCCGCATCCAGCCGGCTTTCGATCCCAAGCGCAAGGACTTCAAGCTGGACCTGCCCGATACCCAGCGCGAGCTCACGCCGGTCGTGATCGACTTGCTGTCGTCGTATCAGATCGAGCGTCACATTCGGCGCGAGCGTGACGAGAGGCCAAACCGGCTCCGCAAGCAGGTCGAGCTGAGCGATGATTTCCGGCAGCTCTGGAATCGGATCAAGCCGAAAACGACCTACCGCGTCGAGTTCGAGACCGACCAGTTGGTCAACCTCGCGGTCACGGGAGTGCAGCGCATGGCGCCGATCGAGAAGCCGCGCATCTCGGTGAGCGCCGGTAAGCTCGGCGTCGAGCGAGGGGGTGTCACCACGGCGGCGGTGAGCGTGGCGGAAGAGCGGATCGAATACGGGAATCATCCCGTTCCCGATCCGTTGGCATACCTGCAAAATGAGACCGACCTCACCCGCTCGACGTTGGCGCGAATTCTCAAAGAGTCCGGGCGGCTCGCCGAGTTCTTCAACAATCCGCAGCGCTTCCTCGACGCCGTGGCCGCGATCATCAAGTATGAGCTACATCGCTTGCTCGTTGATGGCATCAAGTACGAGCGAATCGCCGGTGGAGGTCCGGACGCCGAATGGGAGATGCTGCTCTTCAAGGACGAGGAGCTGATCAACTATCTGACCGCCCTACCGGTGCGGAAGTCGATCTACGACTACGTGGTCTACGACTCCGAGGTCGAGCGGGAGTTCGCCAGGAGCCTCGACGAGCGCGAGGACATCAAGCTCTTCGTGAAGCTCCCGGGCTGGTTCGAGATCGACACGCCGGTCGGCAAGTACAATCCCGACTGGGCCATCCTCAAACACGACGACCAGACACTCTACCTGGTTCGGGAGACCAAAGGAACGCGGGACTTTCTGAAGCTGCGCACGACCGAGGCGGACAAGGTCCGTTGCGGGCAGAAGCATTTCGAGGCGCTCGGGGTCCCGTTCGCGGTCGTGGTGTCCGCCGACGACGTGTAGAACGGGGGAGAACTCGGGTACGACGAGGTTGATGGTATAACGCCAGATCGTTGGGAGGCAGGCAATCTGGGAGCGCGGGGGTCTCGCCCGCCGGTGTCCCGACGCCGCGAGCGGGCGAGATGCCCGCGCTCCCAGCAAGGATCCCCACGATTCTGCGCCACACCCAGAGGTTGCCTCGCCGTTGACGGGATCGTCGCCGACGAATATCGTTAAGCAGGGGGCGCTGTCTCCCGGGAGTGGGCTGATGTTCTGGAAAATGCTGCACTGGTTCTTCTTCGGTCGCGCGCTCAGTCGTGGACCGTCCTCCTTCGCCCGCTACGAGGAGCGGCGTCAGCTCCGAAAGCTGATCGGCCGGGCGACCCGACCGCGCCGACGCCGCCGGTGAGTCCAAAGCTGCCGCGCGTCACGGCACGAGAGGCGCCGCGGGCGCTCCACCGCGCAGGGTGGCACGAAACAGCTCAGGTCGGTTCCCACCTCGCGTTGCGCCACGACGTCCGGCCCGGCAAAGTCACCGTGCCGGTGCACGCGGGGAAGATCCTGGCACCGAAGACGCGAACGTCTTGGAGCCGAACCCCGATGAGGGCAGGTATACCGTCGCGGTGCCGTCGCTCCTCGGTTGCATCACACAAGGGAGAACGGTGGAGGGGTGGATCGAACAGGCCAAAGAAGCGATCGCGGATTGGCTCCCCGATGCGGCCGCATCGGCCGACCGCGGCTCACCGTCCAGCAGCGAACGCTCGCCGAAGAAGTCGCCCAGTCCGAAGAGGGCCAGCAGAAGCTCGCGGCCGTCTGGCAAGGTGGCTTAGACTTGGCGGGTGCACCAGGTTAGGCGCGTGCTCCGCTTGTGCCCGACCCGCTTCCAGAACCAGACGCACTGCCGCCGAAGAAGGCGCTGACGTCGAAGTAGACGTCACGCGTGCCGCCGTTCGGCGATCGAACGATGAGTTTGTCGAAGCGGCGGCCTCCCTGGCCGGATATGAGCATCTGGCCGAGCTGTTCGAAATCTGCGCCTAACCGCTCGGCCAGCCATTGCCTTTCCGCCCGGATACCAACCGCCCCATCGTGGACGTTGATGACCACGGCCTCGTCGAGAGATCTGCCGTCGCCGCCGGTGAAGAGCCCTCCGCGCCATTCGTGGCCGCAGTTCCCGCAGCGCCACTCCGATGCCGTGCCGCCCGTGAGCCGGCCCAGCGCGCCGCCGACCACGACGTGGTTCGCCTGGGCGAGGAGCTCGAGCCTTTCGTTGAGCACGCCGTAGACAAAGGGCAGAACCTCGGTCGAGGAGCACGAGGGACCGACGACCTCCGGGCCAACGAGAGGCGCTATCGCGGGGCCCGGGCCGCGCGATCGGTCCGCTTCGTCGAGCATCAAGCGCTTGTTGTGGCGGGCCTTCACCACCTGCTCGGCCAGTGGTGGTTCTGGTCGTTGCCCGT
>JAJPKB010000499.1 GCA_021323915.1 Chloroflexota bacterium
ACGCAGGCGTGCAGACCAACGTTTTGCAAGCCGATGGCGTTGAGCATCCCGGACGGAGTCTCGGCAATTCGAGGCTGACTGTTTCCGTCACGGGGACGTAGAGTGATCGCCTTGCTAACGACGGCGCCCAATCGTTCCACGTCGACGAGCTTGACGTACTCGGTCCCGTAGCCAAACGTCCCCGACGCGGTCATGACCGGGTTTTTCAACCAAAGCTCGTTCGGGTGCCTGGGTGCCAGGTTCACCGCCAGATTCTTCACGTCCACCCCATCTCATCGAGTGCAAAGACCGGGCCGTCGCGGCATACCCGACGCGGGCCCCGACGCGTCGGTACCACGCATCCGAGACAAACGCCCATCGCGCAGCCCATCCGCTCTTCCATGGCAATGTGAACCGGAATCCGGCTCGGCCGATCCATCCTAGCGAGAGACTTCAGCATAGGGACCGGTCCACAGGCGCAAATTTGATCGGCCCACCCGAGCTGATCCTGGGCCAGCGAGGTGACCAAACCGTGCTGACCGACGCTCCCGTCGTCGGTCGCGACCAGATACTCTACTTCGGCAGGCAGCCGGTCCGGCGGAAAGACCTTCGACGCGGAGCGAAAACCGCAGAGGAGGGTCACCGACACGTCATGCGCGATCGCCTCCTCGGCCAGCGCGACGAGCGGAACGATCCCGACGCCGCCACCGACCAGCAGCAGGTGTCTGGTCGCGCGCTCGATCCGGAAAGGATTACCGAGAGGCCCAAGCACGTCCGCCAGGTCTCCCGGTCGGACCCGGCTGAGAATTTCGGTTCCCCGCCCGACGACGTCGTACAGAACTTCGTAGTGAGCCGCGGGCAGGCGATTGACCGGGCTGGCGCCCGTGCGGAGGACACTCAGGGGCCGTCGCAGCAGGGGGTCGCTGCCGGTGCTGCACCGAACGTGAACGAACTGCCCGGGCTGGACGGCCCGGGCCTGATTCGGCTCGTCCAGGCGCACGACGTAGACGCCCTCGGCGATCTGTTCGTTGCTGACCACCGAGGCGAGTGCCTGCCTCATCGCGTGAGGCCCGGTTCGATGATTGCTTCGGGATCGACCGACAGATAATCACCCAGTGGCGCGACTGAATAGCCAAGCGATCGCTCGTCGAGAGAATCGACTGCCGCGCGCAAGGTATCCAGACTGGTGAAGCACGCCAATCCACGTTCGGTCGCCGCGCGGCGGATGTAAAAGCCGTCGGCGTATCCGTCCTGGGTTGGAGTTCGGATTCCGGTGACCGTGTTGACGACTCCTTTGACCAATCCTGCTTCGATCACGTCAACCACGTTCGGATGTCCCTCGCGCAGCTTTCGGGCGACGCCCTCGACCGCGAGCCCGAGCGAGTCGATGAACCGGGCGGTGCCGGCCGTCGCGTAGAACCGGTACCCGTGCTTCCCGAGGCGCTCGATCAGTGGCCCGACTTCCGCTTTGTCGCGGTCGGCGATGCTGAGCAGCAGGCTACCCGACTGGGGCAGCATCGTCCGTGCGGCGATCAGCGCCTTGGTCAGCGCGGCCCGGTAGGTTCGATCGATACCCATCACTTCGCCGGTGGATTTCATTTCCGGTCCCAGGTAGGTATCTACCCCGATAAGCTTCGCCATCGAGAACACCGGCGCCTTGATCGCGATGAGTGACTGTCGCGGCCACAGTCCGGTCTGGAAGCCCTGTTCGCGTAGGCTTCGACCGAGCGCGATCCAGGTCGCGGCACGTACCATCGGCACGCCGGTCACTTTCGAGAGGAACGGAACGGTTCGGCTTGCCCTCGGGTTTACCTCGATCACGAAGACCTGGCCCTGAAAGATGACGAACTGAACGTTCATCAGTCCCTTCACCTTCAGGGCGAGCCCAATTCGGACCGTATAGTCGACGAGAGTGGCCTCTTCATCCGGGGTCAAGCTCTGGGCCGGGTAGACCGCGATGCTGTCGCCGCTGTGGACGCCGGCCCGCTCGATGTGCTCCATGATCCCTGGAACCAGGACGTCGTCCTCGTCGCAAATCGCGTCGACCTCGACCTCACGACCTTCCAGGTACTTGTCGACAAGGATCGGTCGCTTTTGAGACACCTCGGTGGCCGCAGTCACGTACCGAACCAGCTCCTCGGCGTTGTAGACGATCTCCATGGCGCGGCCACCGAGGACGTAGGATGGACGCACCAGAACCGGATAGCTGATGTTTTCCGCCACTGTCAGAGCATCTTCCACCGTGGTCACAGCGCCGCCCGGCGGCTGGGGAATTCCGAGGTGCATCAAGAAATCCTCGAACCGTCGTCGATCTTCGGCGAGGTCGATGGCCTCGACCCCGCTTCCGATTATCCGTGCACCCGCGCGTGCCAGTGGCTCGGCGAGATTGATCGCGGTCTGTCCGCCGAACTGGGTGATGACGGAAGTATGGTCATTCCCCTGGTTGGCGAGGATATCCCGCACGCTCTCCTCGTCGAGGGGCTCGAAATAAAGGCGATCCGACGTGTCGAAGTCGGTGCTCACCGTCTCCGGATTGGAGTTGACGAGGAGAGCTCGCACGCCCGCTTCCTGAAGAGCCCACGCCGAATGAACGCTGCAGTAATCGAACTCGATGCCCTGGCCGATCCGGATCGGTCCCGATCCAATCACGAGCGCGCCCTTTCCATCCTGAGGCAAGGCTTCGTTCTCCTGGTCGTACGTCGAGTAGAAGTAAGGGGTCGCTGCTTCAAACTCGGCCGCGCAGGTGTCTACCATCTTGTAAACCGGGCGCAGGCCCCACTCGTCGCGGAGCTGGCGGACTTGTTCGGGAAGGAGGTCCGCGAACGTACCCACCTGAACGTCGGTGAAGCCGAGCCGCTTGGCCTCCAACAACAGGTCTGGCGTCAGCTTCTCGGAAAGCAAGCGGCGCTCCATCGAGACCAGGCGCCGCAGCCGACGCAGAAACCACGGATCGATACCACTCCGGCGGTGAATCTCCTCCGGATCAGCGTCTCGACGCAGCGCCGCCATCAACGCCCAGATCCGAAGGTCGTTGGGTCGTTCGACGTGGTCCCATAACTGGTCGTTGAGCGGTCCCAACCACGACGGACTTTCCCAGGCAAGGTTACGGCCTCCCACTTCCAGGCTTCGGACGGCCTTCTGAAGCGCGGCCTCGAAGCACCGATCGATTGCCATCACCTCACCGGTGGCCTTCATCTGGGTTCCCAGCGTGCGATCGCCGGAGGCGAACTTGTCGAACGGCCACCGTGGGATCTTCACGACGCAGTAGTCGAGGGCCGGCTCGAAGGCAGCGGTCGTCTTCCTGGTCACGGCGTTGGCGATTTCGCACAGCCGTCGGCCGATCGCGATCTTCGCGGCCACTCGAGCGATCGGATAGCCGGTCGCCTTCGATGCGAGCGCGGACGACCGACTCACCCGTGGATTGACCTCGATCACGTAGTAGTCCCGCGAGTGCGGGTCGAGCGCCAATTGAATGTTGCACCCGCCCTCAATACCCAGCGCCCGAATGATCCGCAGCGACGCCGATCGGAGCATCTGATATTCTTTATCCGATAGCGTCTGACTGGGCGCGACGACGATACTGTCACCGGTGTGGACACCCATCGGATCGATGTTTTCCATGTTGCAGACGGTGATGCAGGTATCCGACGCATCTCGCATCACCTCGTATTCGATCTCTTTCCACCCCTGGACGCTCCGCTCGACCAGGACCTGGTGAATCGGACTCGCCCGCAGCCCCTGGCCTATAATGCGCCGAAATTCGTCTTCCGTTCGCGCGATGCCACCGCCGGTTCCTCCCAGGGTAAAGGCGGGCCGAATGATCAAGGGCAAAGGCATCTGGGTCAGCAGCGTCATACCCTCGTCGACACTTTGAATCGTGGCGCTCGGCGGAACCGGCTCGCCGATCGATTGGAGCAAACGCTTGAAAAGCTCACGGTCCTCGGCGTTACGGATTGCTTCCAGCGGAGTTCCGAGCAGGCGAACGTCGTACCGCTCTAAAACCCCGGCCTCACTCAGCTCGACGGCAAGGTTCAGCCCGGTTTGTCCCCCGAGGGTGGGCAGGAGACCATCCGGTCTTTCACGCGCGATAACCCGCTCAAGCACTTCGACGGTCAGGGGCTCGATGTACACGACGTCCGCGATCTCCGGATCGGTCATGATCGTGGCGGGATTCGAGTTGACCAGGATGGTCTGGACCCCCTCCTCGCGAAGGGCCTTACACGCCTGGGTGCCGGCGTAGTCGAATTCGGCCGCCTGTCCGATGATAATCGGACCCGAACCGATCACCAGCACTTTCTGGACAATTACTCCGCTCATCGGCACGTCTCACACAACTTGATAAATCGATCAAACAGGTATTGATTATCCTGGGGTCCGGGCGATCCCTCGGGGTGGTATTGTACGGAGAAGATCGGCCAGCTCTCGTGGGCGATCCCTTCGACGGACCCGTCGTTCAAACTGATCTGACTTATGTAAAATCCCTGGTCGCGCGGAATCGACTCCGCGTCGACCTGGAACTCGTGGTTCTGCGACGTGATGTGAACCGATCCGGTTCGAGTATCCTGCACCGGATGGTTCGCGCCGTGGTGACCGAAACGGAGGCGGCTGGTGCGTCCGCCAATCGCCATACCCAGTATCTGGTGTCCGAGGCAAATACCGAGGAGCGGCACACGACGATCGAGCAGCCCGCGAACCGTCTCGGCGCACCTACCCAGTCGAGCCGGGTCTCCCGGTCCGTTCGAGACGACGACCCCATCCGGGCTCAGACCAAGGATCTCCTCGGCGGACGCGTTGTACGGCACCACGGTGATGAGCGCGCCCCGGCGGGCAAGCGATCGAAGGATGTTCTCCTTTCGGCCGCAATCGACGACGACTACTCGCTGTCCCGACTCGATCGCCCCCGCCCCCGTCCAATGGACAGGCGTGCTAATGGTTGCCCCGCCGACCAGATCCTTGTCGCTCAATGGCGTGACCGTGCGGGCTCTTTCGGCCAACACCTCATCTGGTATGCCGTCAGCCTGGTGAACGAGGACGGCCCGCATCGTGCCGCGCGCCCTCAACCGTCGGACGGCATACCAGATGAGG
>JAJPKB010000137.1 GCA_021323915.1 Chloroflexota bacterium
TGCCTCGCCCCAACGGCGGATGACCGTTCGCCCGAACCTGTATATATGCACGATGTGTGGTACTTGACGATGCACCGCGAAACGGCTATAGTGGCGGTCGAGCGGTTACCTGGGAAGATCCAGCCACGCCGCCGGGGAACCGACGAGGGGATTGATTCTTGTCAGCTACGTCCGTTCGCGCGTCGCCCCGACGCTCTGGGCTCCTCCGCCAGGAGGCGATCGACGGCTACCTGTTCATCGGTCCCTGGCTGATCGGCTTCATCCTCTGGATCGCCGGGCCAATGGTGTTCTCCTTCGCCCTGATCTTCTTGAACTGGTCGCTGCTCTCTCCGCCGACATTCGCCGGCCTGTCGAACTTCACGACCCTCTTTTCGGACGAGCTGATTCCGGTGTCGTTGTACAATACCGCGTACTACACGTTCATCTTCGTTCCCCTGCACGTGATCCTCGCGCTGCTCGCGGCGCTGGCGCTCAATCTGCGGGTCCGCGCGGTCGGCCTGTTCCGAACGATCTATTACTTGCCCTCGATCACCCCGACCGTCGCCTCGGCGATGCTCTGGCTCTGGGTGTTCAACCCCGACTTCGGGCTGGTGAACCTGCTCCTGCGCAAGGTGCACGGACCGACGCTGCAGTGGTTCGTCGATCCGGTCTGGGCGAAGCCGGCGCTGATTATCATGGCGCTCTGGGCGCTGGGCGGGGCGATGATCATCTTCCTCGCCGGCCTGCAGAACATCCCGCAGGAGCTCTACGAGGCCGCCAGTATCGACGGCGCGAATTTCTGGGCGCGCTTCTGGGGAGTCACCCTGCCGATGCTCTCGCCGGTCATCTTCTTCAACCTGGTCGTCGGGATCATCGGCTCCTTCCAGGTCTTCACGACGGTGTTCATCATCAGCAACGGTCAGGGCGGGCCCGCCAACTCGACGCTGTTTCTTGTGCTCTACCTGTACCAGAGCGGGTTCGTCTTCTTCAAGATGGGCTACGCCTCGTTGATCGCCTGGATTCTCTTCTTGATCGTCCTGATCTTCACCGGCCTGCAGTTCTTGGTCGCGCGACGGTGGGTGCATTACGAGGGCGGCTTTTAGGGCAACGAGTGAATTCGAAGGACTGATGAGCACCTCAACCCTCTCCCAGAGGGAGAGGGAAAGGAGAGCAGGCCGCCAGTCCCAATTTTGGGCGCGGCGAGTATGGGCGCGGCCTCCTGAATCGGCCGATCCGTAATCGCTCGGGTGGAGAGATATGGTAGACGAGACGACGTCGCTTCGGGCGGAAACGATCACGCCAACCTTGGGCTGGTGGCAGGTGGCGACGCGCGACGTCGGCGCGGCAGCCCTCTACGTCTCACTGCTCATCGGCGGCATCGGCTTCGTCATCCCCTACTTCTGGATGGTCAGCACGTCGTTCAAGCGCACCGGCTACGAGTTCCAGTACCCGCCGGTCTGGATCCCCAACCCGGTCGTCTGGCACAACTACCTCGACACCTGGAACCTGCTTCCCTTCGCCCTCTGGCTCTGGAACACGGTCGTGATCGTGGCGCTGAGCATGGCCGGCGCGATCCTGACCGCGTCGATGGCCGGCTACGGGTTCGGCCGGCTGCGCTTCCCCGGGCGGGGCGTGCTGTTCTCGCTGTGCCTGTCGACGATGATGCTGCCGAGCATCGTGACGCTGATTCCGAAGTTCATTCTCTTCACCAACCTCGGCTGGGTGAACACGAACCTGCCGCTGTGGGTGCCGGCCTGGTTCGGCGGCGACGCGTTCTTCATCTTCCTCTGCCGCCAGTTCTTCCTCGGCATCCCCTACGAGCTCGACGAGGCGGCGCGGATCGACGGCGCCTCGTCCTGGCGGATCTTCGGGCAGATCATGCTGCCCCTCTCGAAGCCGGTGATCGCGACGATGGCGATCTTCGCCTTCCAGGGCAGTTGGAACGACTTTCTCGGCCCGCTGATCTACCTTCCCGATCGCTACAAGATGACCCTCGCGGTCGGGCTGAACACGATGCTCGGGATGTACCAGACCAACTGGAACTACCTGATGGCGGCGTCGACGCTGATGACGCTGCCGGTGATCGTGATCTTTTTCCTTGCCCAGCGACACTTCATCCGCGGTATCTCGACGACCGGCCTGGCCGGACGATGAAATAATCGACCAATCGGCGAAAGGAGTGACCAGTGAACCCGAGAGGAAAGCTCTCCCGACGTGCCCTGCTCGGAGGCCTGGCGCTGCCGGCGATCGGCAGCGTCTTGCTGGCCGGGTGTTCCCAGGCGAGCCCGGCCAGTAGCCCGACCCAGTCGACGGCCGCGCAGCCGGCGGCCACGTCGTCGGCCGCGTCGGCTACCCAGGCGACGGCTGTCCCCCAGGCGACAAGCCAGCCGTCCACCAGCGCCCCCGTCACCCTCGTCGAGAGCTCGTGGGCGACCGATACCTACGGCATGTTTCGCGAGCAGGAGCGGCTCGACCTGTTCAAGAAGACCTACCCGGACTCGAAGATCACGGTGAACCTGCGCAACGTCGCCAGCAGCGGCTACCGACAGCAGGTGCTGACCCAGCTGGCCGGCGGGGTCGGACCCGACGTCTTCCGGCTCGGCTGGGCCGACGTCTTCCCCTTCAAGGAGCAGGGACAGATTCCCGCCCTCGACGACAAGTTCAAGGGCATGGGGCCGAACGACTGGCTGGGCGGCACCGACGTCAAGAAGGACATCATCGACGGAGCCCGGTACGCGGGGAAGCTCTATGGCCTGCCGATGGGCGGCGACATGAGCAACGTCGAGGTGAACAAGTCGCTGTTCAAGGCCAGCGGCGCGAAGGATCCGCCGATTACCTACGGCCCGGACAACTGGAGCTTCGACGAGATGCTCGAAACGGCCAAGAGCCTGACCAAGCGCGCCAGCGACGGCACTCCTTTGCAGTTCGGAATCGGCACCGACTCCCAGATGAACGGCAGCGGTAACCCTTTCTCCCTCGTCGAGTCGTGGGGCGGCAAGACGCTCAGCGACGACTGGTCGCAGCTCCTCTGGGCGGAGGACCCGGGTCCCGCGGCGTTCCAGTGGAACGCCGACCTCGTCTGGAAGCAGAAGGTCGCCGCCTCGTCGGCCGAGTCGACCGGCGGCGCCTTCAGCTACAACAACGGCAAGCTCGCGATCTTTCCCCACTACGTGTCTCAGCTGAGCTACCACACCCAGGACGTGAAGGACAAGTTCGACTGGGACCAGGCGCCCTGGCCGGTTCAGGGCAACAACCCGGTCAAGGTCATGTTCTGGTACAGCGCCTGGGTGATGAACGCGAAGGGCAAGAACCCCGACCAGGCCTTCCAGCTTCTCCAGTTCGTGGGTGGGCCGATCGGCTCGGTTCCCGGTGTTGAGCTGGGCTGGGAGCTGCCGATCTTCACGAGCCTCGACTCGCATTACAACAGCCGGATCAGCAATCTGAACAAAAACATCAAGCCGGCGATCGACGGCTTCGAGCACCGGATCAGTCGTCACTACTATCACCAGCCGCGCTGGCAGGAGGCCTGGACCAAGTACATCAGCCCCGCCCTCGACAACATTTTCGCGAACAAGCAGACCGCCGCCGACGCCCTCAAGGAGATCACGCCGAAGGTCAACGCGCTGCTCCAGGAGGGTGCCAAGCTGATGGGCAACGCCTGAGGCGGGGCCGAGGGTAGCGTGGAGGGGCGAGGCATGCCTCGCCCCTCCAACGTCGCCCGCCGGGACCGGACGCCCCCGGCCTCGGCACATTGGTCAACGACACGCGTCAGAAGAGCCGGGGAGCCGCCGGGGGTTGATCGGACCCGGCGTCGCCCTCGCCGCCCGGCCGACAGACCTTGCACGGCCGGTAGCCGGCGGCCCGGGCCTCGGCCGACGACCGGAAGCGGACCAGGTGGCTCGCGGTGACCCGTCGCGCGTGGCGACAGGTCGGGAAGCAGAAGATGCGCGTCGTGTCGCTGCCGTGGTAGCGGACGCCGGACCGGGCGCGCGTCTCGAGCGCTGACACGTCGACTCCCTCGGCCGCGAGGATCGCGCGCTTCGCTTCGTCGCCCAGCCCGTACTGGCCGACCTGGCCGTCGCTGCGAACCACCCGGTGGCACGGGATCAGGAGGGGGATCGGGTTCCGGTGGAGGGCCGATCCGACGGCGCGCACCGCGCCGGGATGACCGATCTCCCGCGCGATCCAGGCGTACGGTCGAACCTCGCCCGGCGGGATCTCGAGCGTCTTGCGCAGCACCGCCTGCTCGAACTCGGTCAGCCCGCCCAGGTCGAAGCGCAGGCCGGAAGCCCGCCGTCCGGCCGCCCACTCCCGCAGTCCCCGCTCCAGGGCATCCGGCAGCCGCGCCACCCGGCGCGCCTCGCGTCCGAAGCGGGTCCGGTACGCCCGCTCGAAGTCCGCCGGCGTGTCGGCCAGGTCAACCATCCGAATTCCCGACCGGACGAACGCGACGTACGCCGGGCCGAGCGGCGTCTCGAACGTGGCGTAGCCATCGCCGAGTCCGAGGCGGTCGCGCACGCCGGCGAGGACCGTCGGGGGCGCCGGGCGCGCTTCCAGCTCACGCAGCCGGCCGACGAGTCGGCGGGATTCCCGGAACGTTTCTCGATCGAAGTCAACCATCGCTCCACCTCGTTCCGCTGCCCGGCGCCAGCTCGGCGGCCTCGGGCAGGCTTTCCATCGATTCGCGCAGGATCCGAATTCCGCGGTGAACGTTCGCTTTCACCGTCCCGACCGGCTGGCCGAGGAGCACCGCGATCTCGTCGTAGGTGAGCCGGTGGACGTGGCGAAGGACCACCGCCACGCGCTGCCGCTCCGGTAGCTCCAGGAGCATTCCTTCGAGCAGCGTGCGCTCCTCGGCGCGCTCGGCCAGACGGTCCGGTCGCTCGCCCTCGGCGGCGGCCGGCTCGATCGCCGATCGGTCCGGCGACGGCTCCAGCGGGACCAGATCCACCGCTTTGCCGCGCACGCGGTTGCGAAAGACGTTGAGCGCGATCTGAAGCAGCCACGGCTTCAGACGCAGCGTCCGGACGCGCTCGGCCGGGTACCGCTCGAGCGCACGGTACGCTCGAACGAAGGTATCCTGGGCGATCTCCTCGGCGTCGAGCGGCTGGCCGCTGAGGTGCAGACCGAAGCTGTATAGCCGGTCCTGGTAGGCCTGGACGAACCGCTCGAAGGCTCCGGTCAGATCGGTCGCGAGATATTCGGCGAAGTCTTCCGAGTCCACGATGCGCTCTCTTTCCTCTCCATCACCCGCCATCGTGCATGATAAACACGACTTTCGCCGATTTCGTTGCAAGGACCCGGCATCAGTCGCTGACTGCCCTGGTGGCCTGGAGCTACGACCTGCTCGACGAGGCGCTGGCGGATCGGAGCGCTATCGCCAATACGCTCACCTTTCTCGGGCAGCTCGCGGTCGAAGAGAACGCGCCGTCGGTGGCCCGAGCCCGATTCGCGGACGCGCTCGCCATCTACCGGGATCGAAGCGACAACACCGGGATCGTCTGGGCCGCGGCCAGCCTTGCCGAGTCAGCTCTGGCCGACGGCGAATGGGACTCGGCGCGCGCCCTCGCCGAAGAGAGCCTGGCGGTCTCGCGCGACGCGAGTATCGAGCAGCAAGTCGTCGCGCTCCGCTGCTGCGGCGACGCCGCTTTCGGCGAGTGCGACGTCGCCGCGGCGAGGCGGTGTTTCGTCGAGGGTCTCACGCTCCTCGGCCCATCCGGCCGGGCCGGACTCACCGCTCAGCTGCGGCAGGCGTTCGCCCGGGTCGCCGCCGCGCGCGATCAGCCGGACCGAGCGCTGCGTCTGGCGGGCCGTGCTGGCGACGAAGCAATACCGCGATTTCCCGACCGCGCGGATGATCCACCCTTCTCCCTGAGGCGCGCGACACTGGATCCAATCCGGCAACGCGACGCGGTAGCGGAAGCTGTAGATGACATCTCCCAGATTCTTCGGAAGCGGAATCCCTAGCTCGCGGGCAGCGTGAACGATGTCCTGACGTTCGAAGGGAACTTCACGTGCCCCCTCCCGGTAATTAGAACGGAAGATGTGCTCGATGATCCGCCCGTAGCGATTCGCCTGCTCTGGCACGTATCAGCTCGCATGCGTCAACGGACGGTAGCCGTTTGCGCCAATTGGCGCTGCAACGATCTCGTCTTCCGTCGCCCTCAATTGAAAACCTGGCCATCGGAGGAGGACGACCTCTTCCCGTAACTGCTCGCGGGTTGCCGTGGCGAGGCGCGTGCGGAAAAGGTCGATTCCCGCTAGCTCGTATCCCAGCGATTGAGCAATCTCGCCCAACA
>JAJPKB010000005.1 GCA_021323915.1 Chloroflexota bacterium
CCCGGCCGCCCGGGCGGCGGCCGAACAGATCGGCGCGGTTGGCTACGTCGCCGATCCGCTTGACCTTGGCGCTCTCGTCAGGTCCGTCGAGCAGGCCTGCCCGTTTGTCTACGAGTAACGCCGACGGTCAGGACAGTCATACCGATCGAGCAAGAACAACGATTGATGCGCCCTTCCTCGATACTTTAGTGACATATTATCAATTTTCTTGCGTTAATCTTGCAGGTATCTGATGCTGTTCAGACGGTGTGTATGCGATCATGACGTTGTGGGCAAAGACTCGTTTCCCCCGAGCCCACCGAGAAGGAGATTCTCCAATGATGTTCATGACTATGCGCCGCCCCGGCGACGCCTTCGCTTCCTCGGTTGACACGATCTTCGAGCGCCTGCTGACCCCCTGGGCCGAGGCGAGCGCTCCGACCTCCGCCACTCCGGTCCGCGAGGCCCCGATGGACCTGTGGGAGACCGATTCCGCCTACCACGCGGCTCTGCTCACCCCCGGTCTGGCCGCTGACTCGATCCAGGTGACCATCGAGGACGGCCGGGTGACCGTCGCGGCCGAGCGCAAGCCCCTCGCGATCGAGGGCGCGCGCCCCCTCTGGGCGGAGTTTGGTCCGGCCCGTTACCGTCGGGCGTTCCGCCTGGGTACCGCGATCGACACGGCCCAGGTTCAGGCGACCTATCAGGATGGGGTGCTGCGCCTCGCTCTTCCGAAGAGCCCGGAGGCCCAGCCGCGTCGGATCGCGGTCCAGGTTGCGGGGGTCAACGCGTCCTAACGGGCGACGCGGATCAAGCCCGACGCCCGGGGCGGGTTCAACTCGCCCCGGGCGTCTCATTTGCTCGTCGGAGCGGTCAGACTGAATGCGGGTGGGGCGGTGTGACGTTACCGCGCGCGGACTTATTCGACGGCTGTACCGACAAAACCAGGCCCAAGGAGGCCAGGAATGATTGGACGTATGACGATTAATGTGTTGGGGATTCTTTCGTGGATGAAGGAGCATCAATCCGAAGCCGACACGTCACTCGCCGAGATCGCCGCGCGTTTCGACGTGAGTCAGGACCAAATGCGGCGAAATCTCCAATGGCTGCAGCGCTATGAGTGCGTCCAGCGTGGGGGGCGCGAGAACGCCGCGTGGTCGATCACAGATCAAGGCTTGGTGCGTCTCGCGGAGGGTAGGTTTTCCCCAGGCGGTGGCCTGCTCTCCCCTTTCGATCTAGCGGAAGCATTCGCCGGGAGCAACCAGGATCAGGCGCGCCCTTCATCGGCGAGCACCGTTCCGGAGACCTCGGAAAGTGAGCCGCTGGACACGGAACGCGTCAGACCCCTACCCTACTGGAAATAGTCGAGGCGGTCACCCCGTCGCCCCTTCTTTTTTGTCTCCGCCGTCTTTTTCCCGGTGGCCACCAAATCCGTGTCGCATCGCCGACAGGATTTTGTCGGCGAAGTCGGCCTCGCCGCGCGAGCTGAAGCGCTCGTACAGCGCGGCGCTCAAGACCGGCGTCGGAATCGCTTCGTCGATCGCCGCGGCGATCGCCCAGCGTCCCTCTCCGGAGTCCGAGACGCGACCGACGTAATCCGCGAGATCCGGACTCTGCAGCAGCGGGCCGGCGGTGAGGTCGAGAAGCCAGGAGCGAATGACACTGCCCCGGCGCCAGACCTCGACGATGTCGGGAAGGCTCAGCGTGTACTGATAGTAGGCCGGATCGTTCAGCGGCGTCGTCTCGGCATCGGCCGTCGTTTGGCGCTTGCCGATATCGGCATTCCGCAGGACGTTCAGCCCTTCCGCGTAGGCCGCCATCAGGCCGTACTCGATCCCGTTGTGCACCATTTTGACGAAGTGGCCGGCGCCGTTCGGGCCGCAGTGCAAGTAACCCTGCTCGGCGGTCCCGCCGATCGACTCCCGTCCGGGCGTGCGGGGAGCGGCGTCGATACCCGGGGCGAGCGCGGCGAAGATGGGATCGAGGTGCTGGACAATGTCCGTCTCGCCGCCGATCATCAGGCAAAACCCTTGCTCCAGTCCCCAAACGCCGCCGCTCGTCCCGACGTCGACGTAATGGACCCCTTTGGGCTGCAGCCTGGCGGCACGCCGAATGTCGTCGTGGTAGTGCGAATTGCCCCCGTCGATCACGATGTCGCCGGGATCGAGCAGCGCGGCGATGGCCGCGAGCTCTTCATCCACCATCGCCGCCGGTACCATCAGCCAGGCGACCCGGGGCCGGATGAGCTTCTTGACAAATTCTTCGAGCGACCCGGTCCCGACGGTCCCTTCCGGTTCTAATGCTTGAACGGCCTTGGGGTCGACGTCGTAGACGACACACTCGTGGCCGGTTTTCATCAGCCGGCGGACCATGTTGTGGCCCATGCGCCCTAACCCAATCATGCCAAGTTGCATGATTCACGTCCTTTCTGAACGAACTTTTCCGACAACCGTGTCATCACGGGAAGCGGCTTTTCCCCGGCCCTCACGGCAAAAATACTGTCGTGGGCCGGACGTGTCATGACGATTTCGTCATCCGAGGCACCACGGGTGGTCGCGCTCGATGACGAAATCGTCATGACAAGACGCCATCGACGCTCTATCGTGCTTCAGAGAGTACTCTCAAGAATGCATCACGCGGGGCATTGCAATGGCATCCACTGATACCGCGACCCTGCATCGGCTGAGTGACTCGCGATTGGCGATGGCGCACCCCGAAGAAGACGTCCGGGGCGAAAAGTCCTGGATACGGCGCGGAGGACATTGACATGAAGGTAAGTGAATTGAATCGTCGACCGGTCGTTAGCCTGAACGACGGAGTGAAGGTCGGCGAGGTCTCGGATCTCACGCTCGACGCGACGCACGTCAAGGTGAGGGC
>JAJPKB010000465.1 GCA_021323915.1 Chloroflexota bacterium
AATGGCAGGGTGGTCGGTTGGATGGCCTGAAGGTTCTCCGGCTGGTCCGCCTCGACCGCCCCAAAGGTCAGTATCGTCGTGTACGAATCGACGAGCCATTCCTTCATCGTGCGGATCTGGCGGGAAGAACCGGCCGCCCGGGGTAGACGGCCGGTCTGGAGGGGCCAGATCACCCACGTCGGCGGTGGCGAGCGGTGCGTGGTGCAGCGTTTGGCGGAGATCGTCGCCTTCATCGCCGGTTATCTGAATCAGATGGGCGTGCGGGAGGGTCTCATCTGGCGTCTGATCGTCTGGCCGCGGCGCCGTGGCGCGTGACCGCGTGCGTTTGCCAGTCAGGAAGCTGGAAAACGATTAGGAGGATAGGATGGATATGCCCGGAGAAACCGAAGGTACGAATCACCACGGGGGTGGATTTTCGCGGCGCCGATTGATCAAAGCGGGCGCGATCGTCGCCGGTGTGACGACGATCGCCCCTGCCGCGACGCTCGCCTGGATGGAGCTACCGCAGCTGGCGCTGGCCAAATCCGCCGGTCAGCCGGAAGCGGCGGCCACGGCGTCGCCGCCGAGCGTCATCAGCACTCCTCCACGGAAGTGGGGCCCGAACGCTCCACCGGAGATCTATCCAGATCCGGATATCATCGTGATCGATCCATCGTTCGGCAAAGTGCTGATCGGCATCGATGCGATCCACCGCGTCTGGACCGGCGGAGACTGGTTGGAGGGACCGGCCTGGTCCGAGAAGGGCAGTTACCTCGTCTTCAGCGACGTCCACCTCAACAAGCAGTTCAAGTACGACTGGAACACCGGGCAAGTGTCGGTGTTCCGAGATCCCTCTCAGAACAGCAACGGCAACTCGTTCGACTTTCAGGGCCGCCAGCTCTCCACCCAGGATAACTTCCGTCGGGTCATCCGGTGGGAGAACGACAACCGCCTGACCGTGATCGCGGACAACTACAACGGGAAGCCGCTGAACTCCCCCAACGACCTCGTGCCGCACCCGGACGGCAGCATCTGGTTCACCGATCCCCCTTACGGCGACACCCTCTCCGAGGGTCACCCGGACGCCGCCGGCGGCCCCACCAATCCGGACGGGCTGCTCAACCCGGCGCTCGGCGACCCGGAGGGCGTCAAGATCGGCGGGCAGACCCGGCAGCTGCCGACCAATACCTACCGCTGGGATCCGAGCGGCGCGCTGGACATCGTCGCCGACGAGAGTATGGTGCCCGATCCCAACGGCATCTGCTTCTCGCCCGACTACAAGACGCTCTACATCATCAGTACCGGCAAGGGCCCCGGCGACACCGGCCCGGGCGGCCAGGGAATCATCTTCGCGTTCGACGTCGTCGGCACCGGCCGCGGCACGCAGCTCCAGAACCAGCGCGTCTTCACCGATATGATGGTCGACGGCGTCCACTGCGGCCCCGACGGCATGCGCGCGGACGTCTACGGCAACCTCTATTGCGGCTCCAACACTGTGCTCGGCTACGCCGGCGTGATCGTCTTCGATTCGACCGGTAAGCTCCTCGGGCGCATCCGTCTGCCCGAAGTGTGCGCCAACGTCGCCTTCGGCGGTCCGAAGCGCAACTTCCTGTTCATGACCGCGAGCCAGTCGCTCTACCGGCTCCAGCTACAAACGCAAGGTGCCGCTCCGGGCTAGAGCGGTGAGCCTATTCGTTGGTGGTTTTGCCGACCAAGCGGGTGTAGGGGCGGTTCGCGAACCGCCCGCGGGGGACGGGGGCGATTCACGAATCGCCCCTACCGGCTCACCGCTGTAAAGGCAGATGGTCGGATCCGGCCGGTCGGCCGGTCGGCGGCCGACTGTCCGGACGCGATCGGCCTGCTGACCCGAAGGGCGCCCCGCGAAAACGCGCGGGGGCGAGGCCAGTCCGATCGGCCCCCCGTCTCAGGGTCCACCCGAGGATGCTCCGTTCGCCACGAACGGCAGGTAGAGGCGCTCGGACGACGGCGTCGCGGTCGCCGTGGGAGTCGGCGTGGGAGCGAGGTAGGTGAAGCCCTTCGTCAGCGTGCCCGGCTGGCCGGAGGAGTCGCCGAAGCCGTTCGATCCGGTCGGATCGCTCACCGTGACGTCCACCGCCCCGGCGCTCGTGCCGGCCGGCACCTGGGCGCTGAGGGTCGTGGCGTTGACCACGACCACGTTGGTGGCCGGATTGCCCGCGAACGTCACCGTCGAGCCCGGCACGAAGTTGGCGCCGGTGATCGTGACCGAGAATCCCCCGGCCAGGGCGCCCTGGCTCGGGCTGACCGCGCTGATCGTCGGCGGGACGACGTACTCGTAGGCGCCGACGTCGCAGGCCTGCCCCTGGGGGCGGAAGACGCCGCGCTGGTCGGTCGCCGGGCAGCCGTTGGCCGCGCTGCCCCCCTGATCGATCGCCGGGTTCTGGGTCGGGGACGTCCAGATCAGGTTCAAGGTCTGGGTCGGGCCTCCATTGTTGGCGAGCGACCCAAGCCAAATGCCGAAGATGTTCTCCTGGTCGGTCGATTGGGTGAACGGGCAGGATGCGTCACTCTCGATATTGTGACCGAGGCTGCTGATCTTTCCCTGAGCGACGGCGGCGCAGTTGTTGTTCGTGCCGTTGCTGGCCACGATCGAGTTCTCGACGCTGGTCGTCCCGCCGGTGACGCCGATCCCGCCGCCCTCCGACGCGCCAGGCGGTCCGCTGGGGCCCCCGAGGGAGGGGCCGCCAAGGCCCCCGGTCGCCGCGCCATTGGCGATCGTCAGGTTGACCAGCGTCGTCGTCCCGCTCGTCGCGAGGTTGCCGCCGATCGCGTTCCCTCCGCTTGGGCCTGGCAGCATCCCCAACATTAGGCCGCCGTTTCCGCCGGTGGCCTGGTTGCCGGAGAGGGTCAGGTTGGTGAGGGTGACTGACGCGCTGGCGCTGGTCAGGTCGATCCCTCCCCCGGTGGCCGCGCCACCCGTCCCCGGCGTCACCGGATCGGGCCCGCCATTCCCCCCGGTCGCGGTGTTGCCGGAAAAGGTCAGCGCGGTGAGGACCGGCGCCGCCGTGTTCTGGTCGACGTCGAGTCCGCCGCCGTTGGCAGCGCCGCCATTTGAATTGGCTCCCCCAATCGAGCTGAATCCCCCGGTCGCTTGATTGTCGGTCACCGCGCTGTTGGTCATCGTCAGGATCCCGGCGTCGTAAATGCCGCCGCCGTCGCCATCCCC